>JADJXI010000007.1 GCA_016715905.1 Sphingobacteriaceae bacterium
AAACCAATTAATAGAATTGAACTTGTCGGAAATACATACCAAATCAAAAACGCAAGCAAAGAGCAAGTAGATAATGCAATGTCATTGCTTCAACAAAACTTTTCAGGTGTTTCGTTTCGCAGATTGCCAACACAATACTTTTTCAAAGCAAACGAAAAAGTAAACCCCGAAACACTTCGCAATTTCAAAACAAAAACAGATTTACAAGGGAAAACGGAATTTGTTTTAGCAAACTCTACACTTAAAATTTCAGCAGACAACAAAACAGACTACGAAAGTCAGTTGAAACGAATAAAGGACTTAGTTCCAACAGCAACAATTGAGAAAAAGGAATTTAATCCTACATATCAAATTTTGTTTAGCACAGACGTTGAATCAAAACGACAAAGCATAATCAACAAAATTCAAAACGAAATCAGAAAAGAAATTGGCAAATCAGTTGACTTTGATGCTGTAAAAAATCACACAAGAATTTTGTTTTCTTATCAATTCAAAACTGACGATGAAAGAGAAAAATTCAAACAAGCGGTTAACACCGCTTGTTCGGAACATCGTCATATTTTGAATTGTTCTTTTGAAAATCTATTGGGAAGAACAACCTATGAACTTTTCAAAAATGAAACGCTTGAACTTGAAAAGGAAAAAGAAGTGAGACGAAATATAAGCCAAGCTACTTTCATTTATCTAACACCCGAACAAAGACAACAATTAGGCGAAAAAATCGAACAATTCGGAGAAGAAGCTGTTTTCAAAGAAGGCATACAAATAGGACGGTTAATTAGAAAAGAAAAGGACAGGTTAAAATTCAAAATAACTGACGCTTTTGATGAACTCATAAACGGCAGATTGGAAGACCGCATTGAATTAAGCGAATTACGAAAAGGTTTTATCAAACCTATTTTCCCAGGCGAACTAACAAACATTGGCAGAATGATTCGGGCAATGAAAAAAGTTACCGAACCAAACACAAGAAACGGTTTTCCTGTCAATCAAAATTTGCCGAACTTTTTGTTTGACCCAAATGAAGCAAGACAATCATCAACAGACCTTGAAGAAGAAAAACAAAAAGTTGTTCAAAACTTGAACGAACCTTTACTTAAAGACCAACCTAAACAACTTGAAGCCGTTGCAAAAACGCTTTTAGCAAAAGATTTGGCACTCATACAAGGTCCGCCCGGAACGGGCAAAACAACCGTAATTGCTGAAATAATTTGGCAAACACTTTTACGAGAGCCAAAAGCAAAATTGTTGATTACATCGCAAACCAACCTTGCCGTTGATAATGCTTTGGAACGCATTAAAGGAAAAAAATTAGTGCGACCTATTCGTGTTGGAAACATTGAAAAGTTTGAAGATGAAGGAAAGGTTTATTCTAATGACCGAATAAAAAGTTGGATTCAGGCAAAAACAGGTTCAAGAGAAGAAACACAATATTCTGACAATGCCGTTTGCCAATGGATTGAAAATGTAAAAGAGAAATGCAGTAAAGAGGAGAAATACGCAAAGGCAGTTTCCAAATGGAAAAAAGGATTAGATGGAAAAGATGCTTTGATTAAATCAACTTTTTCAACCGCTTACTACGAATATGTAAACGTATTTGCAGCAACGTGTAGCGAGTGTGGCAGTCGTAATTTTGGCGACACTTACCAAATGACATTCAACCAAAATTCGGAAAGTAAAAGCGAACCTGAATTTGATTTGGTAATTATGGACGAGGCGAGTAAAGCTACACCGCCCGAATTAGTTTTGCCTTTAACGTTGGGAAAAAAAGTTGTCATCATTGGCGACCACAAACAGTTGCCACCAATGATTGACGAAAAAGAATTTGGCGAAGCATTGGAAGCAGTCGGAGCAAAAAAACTTATTGAAGATTGGACAAAAGACGATTACAAAGTTTCGCAATTTGAAAAGCTATTCAAAAACGCACCGAAAAACTTTGTTGCAAGTTTGGACACACAATTCAGAATGCACGGACAAATTATGGATTGTATTTCTCAATTCTATTCAGACCAAGAAGAATTAGAAAACGGTTTGATTTGTGGTATTAAAGGCGAAATGAATATTCCTGACTTCAATGTAAAAGCAAGTCGTTGGCACGGACTTTCCTCCGTTCCTTTCATTGAACAAAAGCACCACGCAATTTGGGTAAATGTTGAAACGCCAGAAGATAAAGTTGGAACATCTTACGAAAATGAAGGCGAAATACAAGCCATTCAAACTGTTTTGAGAGCATTAACCAAAGCAGAAGGATTTGAACAATATCAAAAGCATTTCAAAAAAGACGAAGACAAAGAAATCGGAATAATTACTTACTATATGCCACAAATGCAAAGCATAAGAAAGGCAATGTATCCGCAGTTTTCAAAAAATGAATGGCGAAATTTTGAGCAACACAAATTTGAAAATGAATTTCAACTTCCGCTTAGAATAAACACGGTTGACCGTTTTCAGGGTATGGAAAGAAATATAATTATCGTTTCAACAGTAAGGAGCAATAAACAATATAAAGAAGAACGAGGAAAGAAAATTTCTATTGACAATAATAAATATCCTTTCGCACTAGGTTTTGCAAGAGAAATGCAACGTATCAATGTTGGTTTTTCAAGAGCAAAAAGATTGTTGATTGTTGTAGGAAACGAAAAACACTTTTCGCATAAATCCGAATACCAACAAGCCATTCAAAAAATGCACAGGATTGATATTGCACAAATTCAAAATCTCATTAAATAGTGAAGAAACGATTATCTAAAATAGCAAGAGATTTTAAAAGCCACATTTCAGATGTAGCTGATTTTTTGTGTATCAATGGTTATGATTGTGATGAAAATCCTGATGAGGAATTTTCAAGTGAAGTAGTTGAATTTATTGAGAATAATTTTCCTGCATTTCTTTTTGAACGAAACAAAGAATCACAAAAACAAACCGTTAAAAAGAAAGAGAAAAGCAATGATGTAAGTTTAGGAGAACAAATTTTGGAATTAAAAATCATTGAATCTGCAAGTAAAGAGAAAAAACTAATTGAAAGAATTATTGGTTTTACTGAATTTGATTGGAATTATACGATTGCAAAATTCAAAGGCACTTGTTCACAGCCTGTTGATTTTAATCTGTTTGATGAAGTGCTTTGCGACTTGCTTTTAACAGAGCAAATGTCGGCTGAAAAAATCGGGAACATTCTTGGCTTTGATATTCAAAAAGACCCAGCCGAAAACGATATTCTTTTAAAAGCAATCAAAGATTTGAAAGCAGATAAAATGCTTGACGGAGATGAAAGTATTTTGTGGCTTACAGATGTTGGTATTGAATATGCAAAAAACGGTGTCAAATTCTCAACATTTACAAGAGATTTTGACCTTTATATTGACGAAATTGGCGTTTCCAAAGAGAAAGTAAAAGAAATTTTCAGTAATCTAAAAAGTGAAAAGCAAGCAACATTCAATACAGATTTTCTGCCAAAAAACATTGAAGAAGTAAAGCCATTAGCGGAATTGCAAGCGCCCGAAATTCATTTTCCTAAAAAGAATTTTTTATTGCAGGAATGTAACCCAACAGGAGTTGAAGCATTTAAAGCAAAAGTTTGGGTTGTGTTATTGGAGAATTTCAGAGATAATACAATGCGGGCAATCGTTTATGACGAGAAGCAAAATAAAGTGATTGACGCTTTATCGGAAGCATTGGACAAACAAGAAAAAATAAAATCCGAATTACTTGAAAGATTGGTAAAAGTTGATGATGAAATTGAATTTACAAGTGAAGAAAAACAAAAAGAACAAATTGAGATTGAGCAAGTGTTAATTCACAAGCAGGAAGAAATTGACGAAGCAATAAACCAACAAGATACAACCAAAATCAAAGAGATAGAAAAAGAAGTTGAAGGAATCAAAAGACATTTCAACTCTTTGGAATTTGAAGTTGAATTGAAAAAATTGTTTGACACAACTTCTGATACAATTTTAATTCAAAGCCCTTGGGTTCGTGATTTTGCTTTCAAAAACAGAGTTCCGTTTATCAAAGAATATTTGCGTAAAGGCGGTAGAGTTTACATTGCTTATTCCGAAAATGAAAGTTTTGGAGGCGATGAAATGGTTCAAGAAGAATCAAAGAAATTACTTGCGGAATTAGACAAGAACCTGAATTTCTATTGTTGCGAATTGCCAGCATTTCATTACAAAAACGTTTGGCTAATCAGAAAAGACAAAAAGAACAGTTACTATTCAGGTAGCTATAATATTCTTTCATTTTTCGTTCATCAGAATATGAAAAATGTCCGTCAGGAAAAAATGACGAGAATGGATTGGGATAGCGAATTGGAAGAACAATATCTTGAAGTTTTCAAAAAGTTTGGCTTAAAATATATCAATTCAGCAATAGACGATTTTAATACACTTTGCCAAAATCCACCTGCAAAAATTGACAGAGATTATCTACAAAAACTAAGAAAAGTTGAAAACACGAAACTAACGCCATTCAAAGGAATTGGAGTTAAAGAATTTGATAGTGCGTTAGGTTTGCTTGAAAATACAAAAACTGAAAATCTAAATCATTACCGAAGAATCTTTTTTGAATCGGAAATTGAAAGATATAAAAAGCAAGTAGCTGAACTTTCTCAAAAACCTTTATCGCCAGACAGAAAGAAAAGTTTGCAAAATGAATTTGATAAAGTTCGGGACGAGTTTGTAGATTTTCTTGACTTGCAAATAAGCAAAGGAAAAGAAGTAACGGATATGATAAGTGGCTTGAAAGTGTTTAATCCGCAAAACCACCAAAACCATCACAACAAGAATAAAAACAAAAAGAAAAGATAATTATGTCCTGTTTTGAATCATCGACATTTTTGAAAAATCCTGATGTAATGAATCAGGAAATTCTTATTTCAGCTTGTGAGAAGTTGGTGTGGAAATATACTGTAACAGGAAATGAGCTAACGATTTTTCAATTAAGTGCAAATGAAAATTTGAGGGGCGAATATGCAATGAAAATTGTCGGCAACAAGGTTACATACAACACCTACTATTTACAGAACGCAAAAGGTAAAGTGCAAGAATTGCAAAACACATTCTACGAATTGAACGTGAAATATGCGGAAGAATCAATAATTCGTGAATTTAAAAAGCAAGGTTGGACTTTTAAGAGCAATGACAAATTCAAGGCGAACGAAAATGAAAAAGTGAGTTTTTATATGGTTGGACGTAGTAAACTGAAAGATGAAACCGAACCGATTTCACAAATAAAATTTACGATTTTGAAAGACGGTTCAGTAAAAACAGACAGCGATTATATTCCCAAAGACATTCACGAATTGGCAGACAAAGCAATGGAATCTTTGGAAAGTATTTTCGGGAATAAGCGAGAAATTAACGGAAAAGAAATTCCCTTGAAGTATAAACACAAAACATTTTGCGAAAACAAAAAAACAATTTCAATTACTAAAAAATAATGGCACAGATTACAAAAAACAATACTGATACATTCGGGCAAATTCAGGATATGCTGAAAGCATATTACCCGATTTTATACTTGACTACTTTTGAGTATGACAGAACAAAACAAAAGTTGAGAGGCGTAGCAAAAAATCTCAACAAGAATTTTCAATTCTATGAATGGAATTGCGTTGATGGTTTAGGAAAAAGAAATTTGAATGAAGGCGGGCTTACGCTTATTGAAAACGTTGAAGAACCTGAACAGCTTTTGAAACATATTTCTACACAAACAGAAAAAGACGACAACGAAATTTATGTTCTTGAAGATTTCCACGATTTTATTTCTGAAAGAAATATCAAAATTCAATTACGTCAATTAGCCGAGAAATTAAGATTTTACAGAAAGCACATTATTATTGTTTCTTCCGTTTTGAATTTGCCTGTTGAGTTAGAAAAATACATTACAGTTCTTGAAATGCCTTTGCCGGGCAGAGTTGATTTGGAAGTTGTTTTAAATACTGTTTCTAAAAATGCAAAAAAAGAAATTGACAACGACCTTAAAAAGAAATTGATTGACGCAGCATTAGGAATGACTGTAATGGAAGCAGATTTAGCTTATTGTCTTGCGGCAGTTAGAGATGATTTTGGAATCAATTCACCAAGAACAGTTGCTTTTGAGAAAGAACAAATCATTAAAAAAAGCGGATTGCTTGATTACTTTCAAGTAAATGAAAGTTTGAAAAGCGTTGGTGGAATGGACAATCTGAAAGATTGGTTAGAAAAACGCAAACAAGCATTTGACTTTAAAGCCCAAACTTGGGGACTTGCAGAACCAAAAGGGCTTTTGCTTTTGGGTGTCCCGGGTTGCGGAAAAAGTTTGACCGCAAAATGTATTGCTTCTTTGTGGAATATGCCATTGTTACGACTTGACATTGGAAAAGTATTTCAGGGCGAAGTTGGAAGTAGTGAAAACAACATTCGCAGAGCCATAGCGACAGCCGAAGCGGTTGCACCTTGCGTTTTATGGATTGACGAAATTGAAAAAGGTCTTTCAGGTGTTCAAAGTAGTGGAGCAACAGACGGAGGAACAACATCACGAATTTTTTCAACCATTTTGACTTGGATGCAAGAAAAAACACAACCTGTTTTTGTTGTAGCAACTGCCAACGACATTTCACAACTTCCACCTGAACTTTTACGCAAAGGACGATTTGACGAAATGTTTTTCGTTGACCTTCCTTCGGAAGAAGACAGAAAAAGTATTTTCTCAATTCACTTAACAAAAAACAATCAAAAACCTGACAATTTCGGCTTGGACAAATTAGCGAAAGAATCAAAAGGGTTTAATGGTGCAGAAATTGAAGAATGTGTGAAAGAAGCAATGTTTGCAGCTTATACAGAAAATCCAAACGAACCTAAGTTGCAAATCATTCACTTGCTCAATGCAATCAAAGACACCGTTCCGCTTTCCAAGACAATGAAAGACCAAATTGAGTTTTTACGCAAGTGGGCGAACAGCAGAGCGAAACAAGCAGGACAACTAAACAAGGAAGATTTGAAAAATGAAGATGAAGTTCCGTTAACAAAAGTAGAGAAAGAATTAAACAGAAGTTTTGACTAATGAAAAGCCAACGCACAAAAGCAAGCACATTTGCAAACCGCACAAAGCCGACACGCAGACCAAAGTTTGCAAAAGAGCTTGCTTTTCACCACGCTGTAAAGAACTTTATTTTTTTTCCTGCCCTTCGGTGTTTTAATTTTTTTCCGACCACACAACCCACGACTGACAAGACAATGGACAAAATTTATTGCAGACCAAACGACACGGACGAAAAAGCACATACCGCCAACAGCAGTTTGGCAAAATGGCGGGTTCAGTGCTAAATTCAACAGCAGTCCTTCGATTGAACTTTTGTGCAAAACTGAACATTTGTGCTTCGATTTCCGCCACTTCGCCAAGCTGCAAACCGTTATGTTCAATGCGCGCGGACAATTCTCCGTAGACAATTTTTCGGTAGACAAAGAAATTTTTCCGGCGGCTTTTCCGGACAGGTTCCAAACAACCATTTGTGCGGACAATAACCGAGGTTTATTTTTTTGCTTCCCGACGCTCTTTTGGCTGAAGCCAATTAGGACAGCTATCCCACAAGCCAACGCACTTTTTCGGCTGACACAGCCGTAGTACAGCTATCCCTTCAGCGCAACCACTTTGCAAGTTGTGGTTTTCTTGCATGCGGGGCGGAGAATTTTTTCTGTTTGGTCGCTATGCAAAAAACCACAACCAAGCCCGTCTTTAATTGCAGATCAAGGCGGGTTGCAAAAAGGTTGCGCTCCCACCGCACAGACAATATGGTGTGGCGAAGCCACGATTAATGGGCGTGCGCTTCGCGCCATAAAGCCCGGCCTCCGGCAGGTAGGCAGTTGAGTTTATTTTAAATGATTAGAATTTATTTGTAAACGAAAGTTACAATCAAAATTATTACAGGCAATAACAAAATCAAACCCATCCACCAGTAGGCTTCCGAGTGCGCGAAATTTAACGTGATCCCCATCCATCGTATCCTTTTCGGCACTAAAACTCGCTTATCGTGTTTATTCCGATAGATTATTCCCCATATCCAATTATCTGGATCGTTATGCCACCTGTTCAATGTTTCTTCGTTTGGTTCATCATCTGTCATAATACAAAGATAATAAATTTGGCCGTTCCCTTCGGGTCGGGCTCTCTGCTGCAATCTTTGCAGGAGGCAGGCAAAGGATTTACGCGACGATCCCTAACGGTCAAGCAACTAATTTTAGCGAGAATAATTAATCTTCATCTTCCAACTCAACTATCGGTTTCTTCATCATTTCTTTGTTGTGCTTCTTATTTGCGATTGAAAGCAGAATTGCAGGTAAAAGTACCAAATTTGTAATTAAGGACATTAAGAGAGTTAGAGATATAAGAATGCCCAATGCAGCAGTACCGCCAAAACTTGAAACAGAAAAAATAGAAAACCCAAAAAATAAAATTATTGATGTATAAACCATACTTAAGCCTGTATCTTTTATTGACTCACTGATAGCCTTAAAAGCGTCGCCTGTTTTTCGCAACTCCTGCCTATACTTAGTAAGAAAATAAATTGTTCCATCGGATGAAATCCCAAATGCAATACTAAAAATTAAAATGGTCGACGGTTTAAATCGAATATCTAAAAAACCCATTACCCCAGCAGTAATTATCAATGGAATTAAACAAGGTAATTTTGAAAGTATAATAATTCTTACAGAACGAAACAAAGCCATTCCTACTATTGCAATTAAAACTATTTCTATCGCTAAACTTTCCAGTAAATTGTATAACAAATAATCATTGCTTTTCAAAAACACCAAACTATGCCCCGTCAAACTTACTTTATATTCTTTTGGATCAAATATTGAGTCTACTTGCGGTTTAATTTCTGCAACCAATTCTTTTATTCTTTGCGAGCCAACATCAGCCATCTGGAAACTTATCCTTGTGATACTTTTTGCGCTGTCAATAAATAATTTCAATTTACTGTTTTGCCCCGTTAGCGAACCACCTGAATATTCCGATAGCGTTTTTAAATCGGTAATACTTGGTAATCTATAAAACTTTACGTCTCCGCCTTTATAAGTTTGATACGAAAATTTAATAGCCTCAATTATCGAAACTGGTTTTGAAAACTCTTTGTATTCGGCAAATATAGCCTGAAGGGCTTTCATCTTGTACAACACTCTGGCATTCTGAGCAAAAATACCATTCTCCTTTTTTGTATCTATTGAAATTTCAAATGGTAAAACTCCTTTAAATGCCCTTTCAAAAAAGTGCAAATCAGTATACACCGGATCTTTTTTAGGTAAATCATCTACTACGTAACCCACAAAGTTAATTTGAAGCATCCCTATTATACCAATTATAGTAACAACTAAAGTTGTAATATATATTGCCGCTCGTTTTTTTTGCACCAAATTATCAACTATGGCGAGCATTTTATTAATTCTCTTTCCTTCCAAATGTTTTGTATGCTTTGCCTTTGGAGGTGGTAGTAAAAATAAAACAACGGGAACTAAAATTAAAGTGATAAAAAAAGTAGCTAATACGCCAAGAGCGGCTACAACACCAAATTCAACAAGCATTGCACTCTTTGTAAAATAAAGCACACCAAATCCAATGGCGGTAGTAATATTTGCTAAAAACAATGTAACGCCAATTGTTTCAATCATTCTCGAAAGCGCTTTTATTTTATTACGGTGTAAAATAAATTCGCTTTGGTACTTATTTATTAAGAAAACACAATTGGGAATACCAATTACCATTATAAGCGGTGCCAACAGCCCGGTTAATACTGTAATTTTATATCCATAAAGCTGTAATATTCCAACTGACCATATTACACCGATTGCAACTATAATAAGACTAAAAAACACATTTACGCCTGAGCGGAAAAACAACCAAAGTATAAGTCCTGTAATTAATACCGCTAATATTAAAAACAATGTCATTTCAAATGAGATTTTCTCCATCATTTGTGACCTTATATATGGCATACCTGAATAGTGCATTTCGACTTTATGTTTAATGGCAAATGCATCTGTGAGTGTTTTTATTTCCTTTACAATTTCAAGCCTCCGCTTAGAATTAAGCGATGTCTTATTAAACGTAATAGCCATTAATGTGGCGCCCGTTTCCTTATTATAAATTATTCCTTCATAAAATTTCAGTTTATCAATCTCTATTTTAAGGGTGTCAATGTCTGCCTGTGATCGTGGTATCTTTGTAATTAACGGAACAAATTCAAACTTAGAAAGGCTATCGTTTTTTGTAAGCTTGTAGGCAGTAGGGACCGAGAGGACATCTTTTATGCCTTGTATTACTTTAATAGCCTTACTTAGAAAATACCAGTCGTTAAATTTATTTAGGGTAAAAAAGTTTTTGTCTTCAAAACCCAATACCATCACGTTCCCATCTTCCCCAAATTGCTTCTTAAAATCCTGATACTCGATAAATGTAGGATCATCATTTGGTAATATTTTAGCAAACTCATAGGATAATTCCATTTTCAAGGCTTCATATCCCATAAAGGCAGTTGAAAATAGTATTACTAAGGTAAAAACTAACTTATTTCTTAATAAAAGTCCCGCGAATTTTGTCCACATAATTTCTTTACAAGCTTTCTGTGTGTCCTAACACTAAATTAAAATAAAACAGAACTTCAGTTCCCATAATCTAAATCACTTTAATTGTGAAAAAGTAAATATATCTATTATAATTTTTTTGTCCAATTAAAATGCAGTTTCTATTGATAAAAGTGGAAGTTTTTCAAAATGGGCGGTTTGAAAAAACACGTATTCTTTTTTCATCACCTACAATCCACACCCTATCATTTATATTAAACACAAAATCCGATTCAGGGTTCAATATCCTGTTATTGGCGCGTTCAACACCAACAACCAAACCCTTAGTGCGTTCGCGAATACCTGATTGACGAATACTTTTTCCAATTAGACTGGAACCATTTTCTATGATAAAACTTTGAAGGGTAACTTCTTTTTTTGGTTTAAGGTACTGGCCATCACCTGACCTGTTCTCAAGATGCTCTTTAAATTTAGAAAGTTGTTCGTCAGTACCAATTACCGATAAAACATCAAAAGGATATAAGCGCTCGTGCCTCTCAGGTAAATTAATCACCATATCTCCTCGTTCAATAGCGGCAATATTTACTCCGAACTCCTCACGCATTTTTGCTTCAACAAGTGTTTTACCTATGTAAGGTGACTTGGCGTTTAACTCGATTGTTGATATATGTGTATCCCATGGAGCTAATGCGTTTCTTTTCGTTTTCTCATTTTCTCTTATGTTTAAATTATTTAAAAAACGAAGTTCAATTTTACCATAAAAGTTTTTTAATTGCTTTCTAATTGCAATCATAATAACAAAAGCGATACCGGCTCCAATTAACGCAACCGAGGTCGAAAATAAACGATCGAGTAAAAATCCGATAAAAAATATAGAAAGAAGTACCCTTGAGAGCATTAATAAAATCAGCGGGCCTCGCTCAAAACGATTAAGCCAAACATTTGCATATGCTTTAGATTTCGCCCTGCGAAAAGCCAAAGCCCATAAAAATGGTGATAAAGTGATTAATGAAATAACAGCGATTATTATTTTTCCAAAACCATAATCAGCTAATAGTGGCGCAAGATAGTTTGTGCTTAATAATATAACAGTTACAATAACAACTGAGAAGACAAGAACGTTTACTAAGTAAAACCGGAGAAGAATTTTCCAGTCGGTATCGTCCTTTACTTCCGAAGCACCTGTGCTGTACGCATCCATCCTTTCCTTCCACTTTACAGGAACAAGCCTGTTTATGATTTTGTAAGCAGGTTCAGAGAAACGAATCATAAAAGGAGTGGTAAACGTGGTAACAACAGAAACGGCCACCGCAACGGGGTATAAAAAATCGCTTGTTACTTTCAACGATAAGCCTAACGTAGCAATAATAAAAGAAAATTCCCCGATCTGCGAAAGGCTCATTCCAGATTGCACGGCAATTTTTAAAGGTTGCCCCGTTATTAATGTTCCAATCGTAACAAAAAGTGGTTTTCCAATTAAAAGGATCAGCGTAGCGACAATAATAGGAATTGCATGTTGAGACAGCATTTTAGGATCGATCAACATACCCACCGATACAAAGAAGATAGCCGCAAACAAATTTCGTACCGGTTTAATAAGATGTTCTATTTTCTCTGCCTTGGTTGTCTCAGCTAAAATTGATCCCATGATGAAAGCGCCTAAAGCCGGTGAAAAACCCGCAGCGGTAGCAAGGTATACCATTGCAAAGCAAAGCGCCAAAGCAATAATAAGAAGCATTTCTTCGGTGGCGAGTTTCTGAATGCGTTTTAATAAAGACGGTAAAAAGAATATCCCTGAAACAAACCATAAGACAAGGAAGAAGGAAAGTTTTGCAACAGACAAAAACATTTCAGTTCCTTCAAACGTTCTGCTCACTGCCACAGTGGACAGAACAACCATGAGTACAACTGCAACAAGATCTTCCACAATTAAAACACCCATTACTATATTGGTAAATTTCTGTGTTTTTACATTTAACTCATCAAAGGCACGTATTATAATAGTAGTGGATGCAATAGCGAGGATTCCCCCAAGAAAAAGACAATCCATAGTACTCCAATTTAACCATAGTCCAACAAAATAACCTAAAGTCATTGTACAACTTACCTCAATCAAAGCTGTAACAAGCGCAACCCCTCCGACCTTTATCAATTTCTTAAAACTGAATTCCAATCCAAGGCTAAACAATAAAAATATGACGCCAATATCAGCCCATGTCCTGATGCTTTCTGGATCCGCTACTGTAGGGAACAATTTAAAGTTAGAACCTACCAAAAGGCCGGCAATGATATAGCCCAATACAACCGGTTGCTTCAGTTTCTTGAAAATCAGACTGACAACTGCCGCTGAACAAAGAATGAGCGTAAGATCAATTATTAGGTCTGGGAGGTGTAACATGCAATCTGCAAGATAATTAAAAAATTGCAAATGAGTTAAATAACGATGCTGCGGAAATAATTCTAAGAGAAACCAATATTTTAAATGGAATGATTACTAACTGCTGTATGATCATGCGTATTAGAATTGTTTACTTTTACTACTATTTTCCATTTAATAGCTGTATATTTATGCAACAAAAACAAAATGGGATCAGAAGTTCTTAAAATATTCTTACCGTCATTTATTATACTTTTCATTTGTATTACTTTTTTCTGGAAGTGGTTCAGAAAAGTTACTAGGGCAGACGTTTATAAAGACATTGAAAAAACCGCCAATTATCCCCGCCTTAAAAGAATAAACATAGTTTATAAAATCACATTATTGTTGTTTGCGGCAATGACATTAATCTATACTTTTTTTCCTGAGTTATATTATATCTTTATGCCTTTAGATCAATTTGATCACCCGCTTATAAACAGTGTTGGGCTTTTAGCTCTTAAAATATCTTTAATATGGATGCTGGTCGCACAATTACACATAGATAAAGAGGTGTATAAATATTCCAGAAATACAGAGAATCTGAATTTAATGGAGTTAGTGTACTTTTCCGAAAGAATGTTTTTAAGCGGCTTGATGGTAATGTTTATTGGAATGTTTGTCACAATAACGAATGCTGTCGGAATTGCCTTAGGTCTTACCTCAATATTCTTATATTTTAAATTGGTTTACAAGTATAGGTTATAACTAAAATCACTTCGGAAAAATTATTATCTTAGCTTACCCGCTATGCTAAATATAATTATCGACATAAATAAATATGTAGTCTACCAATATATGCCTACGGCTGGATTAATTGCTTTTGAATCTGATCAGGTTTCTAAAATCAGACGGCTCCTATCAAAAAACGGTAAAATATTTCATCAAATTCCTGCTGAAGAAAAAATGTCCGGTCAGCTTTTAGAAAAGAATGCTAACGGCGATTTTGTTTTAAGCGGCAATTATGAAGTGGTAAAAATTCAGGATTTAGATCATCTCCCACTCTCTACGCGTTTAGTTTTAGGCATCAAAAAATTTCTTGGTATTAAGTCTTAAATATGTGAAATTTACAAGAATTGCGGGGTTATTTGCCCATAATTATATTTTGTCTTACCGAACTTATAAGATATAATTTTTTTGAGGTTGGGTGAATTACGATTATCGAGATAGTAAATCTCAGAATTTCTTCGGTGCCTTTTTCTTTTCTTTAGCTGGCAGTTTTATTCCAAGAAATGTGCTGTTAGCGGTAGACTGCTTTCCACAGTGTTTCCGGGAGTGCGCTATGATAACTATCGGGATCATTTTAAATCGGTATCAATAACCCCATTTTGTTTTACACTCAGGTTTTTGTTTGCGTTCCAAAACCATCTGCGCTCACGCTGATCGTGTAATCTCCGGGATGCAGCCAACAAAAAAACAAGCAATTGCATTGTAATTATCTCATCCTAAATTAACTGCTGAAGGTAATGTCATTTCGTTGTTATAATCGAACGTATAGCCTTCCCCTTTTAGGGTTTTAATATGGTTTTCACCTAGCTTCTCGCGAAGCTTCCTTATGTGAACATCAATGGTTCGGTCGGTAATGGAAAATTCGGCACCCCATAATTTCACCAGAATAGCCTGCCTCGAGAATATTTTACCCGGTTCGGACATTAACAAGGTCAGTAGTTCATACTCTTTTTTTGTGACGAAAATTTCCTTTCCGTGAACGGCTACACTATACTTTTCATGGTCAATCGTAACGCCCCCAACTGAAACCTCTCGCGGCTGAATGTCAATTGTATTTTTTCTTTTTAGCAGGGCCTGCACTCTCTTAATAAATAAGGCTATTTTTATTGGTTTATGAATGTAGTCGTCAGCTCCGGCTTCGAAGCCTTTAACCTGTAAATTATCCTCCCCACTTGCCGTCAAAAAAACAATGAATGTATTGTTAAGCTCTTTATTTTTGCGCAATTGCATACAAGTTTCGAAGCCATCCATTTCGGGCATCATAACATCCAGTACAATAAGATCAGGCTTAAATTCCGATGTAAGGCTAACACCCTCTTTTCCAGAGATGGCTGTTTCAACCTTATAACCTTCTTTCTGCAGGTTAAATTTCATAAAAACCAGGATGTCCGGTTCATCATCTATTAATAGTATCTTCGCTTGTTCTCGCATTAATTTATTTTAGTCATCTTCAAAATTTAATAGCGCCGCCCTTTTACCTGGGGTTTCAATCTATAATTTCGGTGAACTAGCAGTTTTATTCTTGAAAAATTAAATTGATAAAATATAATCCGAGAACCAAAACACCTTGTAATAATATCGTACCATCAAGAATTCCATAATAATATAACGGCAAATTTCGTATTCTTTCGTTAATTAAAAATACAATTGTTGTTAAGAACGAAATTGTAAATGCACTTATAATTAACCATTGATTTGTGATTAAGTAATGAAATACAGCAATTGTAAAAAATAGAACCAAGGCGGATATTGAACTGTAGATTGATTTTTTTTCACCAATAAGCAATGGAATTGTCTTTAATCCTGCTTGACGGTCGGCAATCATGTCTCGAATATCAAATGGAATTGTTATTGCGAATACAAATAGAAATCGCTCAATTATCATGGTCAAAATATGAAAATTGTTATACGCTTTTTCCGAATGAATTACAGGAAGTAATACGGTAACAGTAGCCCATACAAATGAAATTAAGAATATTTTTAAAAAAGGAATTTGCCTTAGTCTAAAAATCCCTGATGCACTTTTTGAGAGAGGGGTTGAATAAAATAAAGTGAGCCCAGCAATTGGAGCTAATGTTAGAAGCACTTTTAATTTTGCTTCAATAACAGAAATAGCGAAACCAATGACGGATAAAAGCACTAATAAATAGAACCAATTCAATCTGTCTTTAACCCAATTGTGTTTATCAGAGTTTAGAGCATCAGAATTCGTTAAAATAGTAATTAGTCTGTGAAGATTATATTCAAAAAGCGTTGCAAAAAAAATCAAAAATAGATAAGGATGCCATTGAGGATTAAGACCTAACTGTATTTGTGTCGCTACAGTTATTGCAACTGCGGAAAGAGAAATAAAGATATTTGAATTTATGAGTATTCTGATTGCTTTCAATATTCCCTTGTTTTTCTGATTGGTAGTCGGTTGTTGTCAATGATGCTTTTTATTTTTATCTGTATTTGAAAAATAAAAGAGTTGGTCTTTTATCCTGCCCTTCATTAGTAATTACCATATCACCGCTTTCAAAAAAAATTATTCCCTCAGGTTTATTAAAAATAAAAGGATCGAGTGTTTCAACATCTTCAATATTCCCCTTTTCATCAAACACAAACAGCAATTTGTCTGCTGAACTTATAAGGTATAATTTTTTTGAGATGGGATGGATGGCAATTGCTGAGATTGTAAATCTCAGAATTTCTTCAGTGCCCTTCTTCTTTTCTTTAACGGGCAGTTTTATTCCTTTCTTCACCACGGCCTTTTTTATTTGCTCAGTATTAAACTTAAAAATAGGTGTGTCTATCATCTGTTTATTTTCAATATCAAAACCGTAAATTTCTCTGTAATTTTTAAATTCAGGACCTTTGCCGGATTTACTCTTACATCCTATCAATAAGCGGTTATTAAATTTATCATAACACAAGCCCTCGTTATTATTTGCAGGTATATTAGTTGAATAAGTAACAACTTTGGGCGTTTGTGTTTTATAATTTCTTATTTCAAACAAGAGACCATCGCTTCTCAAAACATACAATACTCCTTTAACATAGGCAATTCCTTCATAGTCCCCATCATTTCCAAATGAATATTTTTCTTTAACATCAAAAGTATTTTTATCTATGAAATAAACAATAGCATTTTCATCCTGCACACACGCCAAGAGGTTCGAATCAATAACTGTAACACCTGAAACTTCCTGTAACTCTTTAGGTAAATATGTAGTTTTGAAATTACCTTTTAAATCATATTGTATTTTCTCCTGCGAGAGAATCGGGTTTACTAATAAAACCCATGGAATAATCCTGAACACCAATCTAAGTACCATAAGCAAATTTAAGCATAAATTAAATTAAAAAAAACCGCCGGGCTTTTGTCCGACGGTTCATTTAAGAGACCTGTTTTACTTAGTTATTTGGCCTTTACCTCCAAACACCGTTTTTAGTTTTCTTTGTCCCTTACCTCCAAACACTACTTTCAGTTTTTTGTGTATGGCTTCAATCGTTGCGCCTAACGCTCTCCCTGCATCGGCCTTGGTAAGCTTAGCTCCTGCTGAAATTGCATCTATTATCATGGTTCTCTCATTTCCAATCAGAAATTCATCGAATTCCTTTTTTTTCATGGAGGCCATCATTCTTCCGGCATCCGCTTTGGTAAGTTTACTGCCACTCGCAATTGCATCTATTAACTCCGCTTTGGTCATTCCTTGAACAAGCAAATAGAGTATTCTTTTTTCTCTGTCCGTTGCTTTCATAAACTAAATTTTATGTTTTGTGAATTTTATCCCACTTACTTCTTTATATTTTGGGTGGGTTGAACCAAAAACCGATTTCACATAGTTTTTACATTCTTGTGCAACGTCAATTAAACCTGTATCCTTTTTGTACAAAACATCGTTCCTGTTTATTCTTGCGTTATTATAGTTTGTGGTCGCTGTGATCACTGCGGTGTTTGATGTTTTCATTGATGTGAGCAAAGTGTTTAAGCCCGCAATTTTCAATTCGTTTTCGTTCGGGTTGTATGATCCAACCGATGCCAGTAAATCAATTAACTTGCTGTAGTGGTCAATCATACTATCATAACCTAACTGCGCAACCGAAATATGCACTGGCACCACTGGAGGAGGATTGTTGGGATCAATCATTTTTGCCTCCGGGTTCAGTACTTCTTTTACGGGCTTCGCACGTTTCCCCTGGATCTTACGGTTTATTGTCATTGCATCTTTAATAACTGCATCACTTGCTCCGCATGCTTTTAATGCGCTCATAATTCGCGTTGCGAATTTTTGCAGCGGTTCAAAAATTATCTCCCGTGCATCTACCGCGTTCATATACGTGGTGCCGGTTGAAACAACGCTTGCGAGTGCTGCAAGTGCAGTGGTTCTTAAAGTATTCATGTTTGCGATCTTTATCGCGTTTAGACTTGGGTTGTAGGTAACACCGAATCCGGTGCAACGGCTAATCAAATCTTCGAAATTAGCAACGTTTTTTGTATGCCCTACCTCTGAGTATTTACTCATAGTAATGGATTTTTTAAAATTTGTATTCTTGTTTTTGCCCGATTCTTACCGAAAGGATTTTTCGGATTTTGCATGAGGAATAAAAACGGAAAAGAGAAACCCCAGTAGAAGCGCAACACTTTGTGCGGCTTCGGTTAGAACTTATTTAATCTGTTGTGGATTCATGATGACCTCTTTTCTTTTTATTAATTATATGTATAACGCATATCTTGTGCCAAATGTTACGTTTCACTTTCTAAAAATTAGTTAATCCAATTAGTAAATTTATAACTGGCAATCTAAAACATATTAGTAGGTTTAGTTTTCTTCATAGCTAACACAGCAATAAATCGCGAGAAAAAGTAAACGAGTGATGTAAAAAAAGAAAGTTACCATCTGAGCCTGCGCAACTATGGTCTGAGCCTGTGCAGTAAGCATCTGAGCCGAGAGACCTACCATCTGAGCCTGTGCAACTATGGTCTGAGCCGAGGGACCTACCGTCTGAGCCTGCGCAACTCCATTGACAAAAAAGAAAGTTAGCGTCTGAGCCTACGCAGCTATGATCTGAGCCTGCGCAGTAAGCATCTGAGCCGAGAGACCTACCATCTGAGCCTGCGCAACAAACATCTGAGCCTGTGCGGACGCATTCCCCAATGAAAAAACAAAAATAAAAGCTTAACTAACAGCGGGACATTATAACGAATCGCCTGCGGCGGGCTGAAGAGGCATACTACGCCAATTAGTTTAAATTGGCGTAATTTTATCACCGGACACCGCTCAACTGTGTGTATCGACCAAAACGTATAGACCTATGTGCATCGACCTGTGTTTGTCAACCGTTACCCGCTGACCTAAACCCGTCAACCAAGACGTACCCACCGCACATTTTGCAAGCATTTGTATCGCATTTACATTAAGGTCTAAAGATTTTTATTGGCGCACAAAAGCTTGCAAAATTTCCCGACGCTCCTGTGGGTGTTATTAGAACGGTTGCGCTTGAGGCGCAATTTCCCTATCGCACGACAAAAAAATAAACCTTTGTGCTTCGAAACAAACATTGGGGACAAAAAGCCGTAAGGAATTTACGGTTTGGTTTACGGTAGACATGGTTTTCGTTCATTAAACAAGACAGACAATTAAAAAATATGCGGACACTTAACTGGGTTTATCGTTGATGCATCTGGGTGGCGCGCACTAAACATAACACCACCTACCAGTAATTGGCGCGGACGGCGTAATAAAAAGTTTTGTATCTTTAAACAACCGTTGGTCGGTATAGACAGTTGAGTGTTTCAAAACGCCAACTACTGGTAGCCGGAAAACGTTATAGGGCATTGTAAAACGACAGACAGACCAGTAAATCGACAGACAGAAAATGAAAAGAAAAGCCAACGCTTCGACAAAATCAAAAGAGGTGCAACCCAACACACAAGCCGACACACAGTTGCACCACATTTGCTTTTGCCCCAACGCACCAGCAAAACGACAGATGACTGCAAATTTTAATACTTTTGACAACTAACACTTTGAAGCATAATGACAGCTATAATAATAATCGCAATAATAATTTTTATAATCTATGCCGCTTCGAGCAAGAAAAAACCGACCCAACAAAACACGACCTATACAATTCCCAACAACAAACAAAAATCTGAAAAGGAAATTCGAGATGAATTAGTGCAAAGTCTTATTAAAAACATCAAAGTTACAGTGACGACATCAAGCTCAACAAGC
The DNA here is from genome assembly GCA_016715905.1 of Sphingobacteriaceae bacterium. Classification (NCBI taxonomy): domain Bacteria; kingdom Pseudomonadati; phylum Bacteroidota; class Sphingobacteriia; order Sphingobacteriales; family Sphingobacteriaceae; species Sphingobacteriaceae bacterium. The sequence continues at coordinate 19,926 of JADJXI010000007.1, forward strand.
AAATACAATGACGACTCAATTATTGATGTCACAGACCAATCCTATAGAATAAACTCAAATAGTAATTTGAAAAAATACAGTAGTGGTGTGCCCTACTGGGCACACCACTATGTTTATTCTTATTCTGAAATCAATAGTGCATCAAGTGAACAAAAGAAGTTCTACGCTATTTTCAAAAACAGCTTTTTAAATGGAGAATATTTTGATTTAGAAGGAAACACGAATTATGCTTTCATTCTATTATTTGACTTGCTTATTGAATTTGACAATCATAAAGACATATCTAAACTTGAAAGCCAACTTAAAAATTTAGGACAATGCTATCCAAAAACAAAATCCTATGGTGTATCATTCCTAATTCAAAAAATGGAGGCAAATGGCGACAGTGATGGCGTTTCAAGACTTAGAGCAGAAGACAGATACAGTTATCAAAACTACAATACAGATTACGACTATTGGAGATTAGGGAGTAAATACAAAACCAAACTAAAACTGAATGACGAAGAAGTTAAACTCCTAAACAAACTATGGTATCCGAGCAATAACTTTTGCAGTGTTGAATATTGTTGTATTGAAATTTTAAAACTCTATACTACTGTCATTGAAGAGTTAAAAGCAAGTTACATTGCGGAAGGAACAACAATTGATGCTCAATTCTTAGCGGTTGCAGATGTAATCGCAAGAAAACATTTTAAATACAAGAATGGAAGTCAGAATTACAAGTATTGTATTGAAACAACAACCAATGAATTTTACTCTCATATTTTCAAACATTGTGAAAATGCAGTTCGTGAATACTACGGACATAAGAGAAAAATAAACACAGACACCTATTACACAACAGCAGAAGCAAAAACGGAATTTGAAACTAAAATAATTTCCAAAGTATCAGGATTACTACCTGTACTTATTTCTAAAGTTTCGATACCAGACGAAGCCACAGACATTGAATTGTATTCACAAAATACAAATCGGTGGAAAATAAAGTTCGAGGAGTTGACAACAAGCTATAATGAAAAGCCTAAAGAGTTTATTGATTCAATTGTCGCCCTTGGTAAACTAAATAAAAAGAATCCTTCAATTGAAAATATTTTTTTTGAAGCATCAAAATTTATTGCAAAACATGATAAGGAATCAGCTCTTTCACTTTATGTTCATTACTTATTTCACGATTTAAAATCTGCCACTTTCGATAATAAACAACTCACAAAAACTATTCAGAAAAGTTTATTCAAAACTAATGAACAGTTACACGATTTTGAAATAATTGTTAGCGAGTTAATCAAAGACAAAGATTTAGAAAAAGCATTAAAAAATGTTTCCAAAGTTTATGAAGTGAAGCGAAAGAAAATACAACTTGATACAACTTCAATAAAAGAAGTTCAGCAACAACATTCCGGAACTGTTGAACTACTTAATGAATATTTAAAAGACGATTTTGAGGATGAGAACAATTCTATAAAGTCGCAAGAAATAAACAATGAGGAAATAAAAATCGAAATCACGCAGAAAAGTGAAGAGACCTCTCATTCTGCATTTGTAAGCGACTTGACATTCTCCCCAATACACATATCGGCTTTGGAGCTTTTCTTAAAGAGTAATTTTTCAATTCCACAAAGCGAACTTGAAATATTTGCAAAATCAAAAGGCATCTTTAAAAATCAATTAATCGAAAGCATTAATGAAACTTGCTACGATTTTTTAGATGATGTATTGATTGAGGAAGAAGACGATTATTACACAATTAACACAAACTATTTTCAAAGAATTTCTGCACAATGATAGACAACATTAAACCTAAAGAAGCCACATCAATTATCAATTCCTTAATTGGTGGCGTAGTTCCAAAAATCGGAGTTCAACATATTACCGTTGGGCGTTCAGAAGAAATAAATGCCGTTGTTGCTGCATTAGAAGATGTGAAGAATGGGCATAGTATGGTAAAATTCTGGATTGGCGACTTCGGTTCAGGCAAATCATTTATGCTTCATTTACTCAATACGGTTGCTTTGAAGCAGAAATTTGTCGTAGCCAATGCAGACTTTACTCCTGACAATCGTTTGTATTCAAATGACGGAAAAGGAGTTGCTCTATATTCTGCCATTATGGACAATGTTTCAATTCAAACTAAGCCAGAAGGTGGTGCATTACCAACTTTATTGGAAAAGTGGATTGAGCAAATTATAACCAAAACTGCCGAAGAAAATAAAATTTCATTGACAGATATTCGTAATGAACAATACTTGAATCTCATTCAAAACAACATTATGAAAACTATTAATGAAATCACTGATGTAGGTGGTTTTGACTTTGGAATGGTTGTAATGAAATATTACGAAGGCTACATAAAAGATGATGAACAACTAAGGAGAAATGCTTTAAAATGGCTAAAAGGGGAATACAGAACCAAAACGGAAGCAAAACAAGATTTAGGAGTTAGAGAAGTAATTAATGATTTGAATTACTATGATATGCTGAAAAACTTCTGTAAACTCTTTGTAAGTATGGGTTACAGCGGATTTATGGTAAATCTTGACGAAGCTATAAATCTTTACAAAATTTCAACTTCGGTAATGAGGGAGAAAAATTACGAGAAAATATTAACCATTTACAACGATTGCTTCCAAGGTAAAGTAGCAAATCTGTTTTTTAATTTTGCAGGTACAAAAGAAGTTTTAGAAAATGAACGCAGAGGACTTTTTAGTTATAATGCTTTAAAGTCAAGGCTTCTTACAAATAAATTTGAAACAGCAGAAATAAGAGATTTTGCACAGCCAGTAATTCGTTTAATGCCACTTGACCACAACGAAATATTTGTACTGTTGAAGAAATTGAAAGCAATCTTTGATTACAATTATAAAACTGAAATTTCAATAAGTGATAACGAAATTCACCAGTTTATGGAGGAGCTTTTTAACAAGCCTGGTGCATCAGAATTTTTAACCCCAAGAGAAGTAATTCGAGACTTTTTGAATATTCTAAACATCATTAGACAAAATCCAACAGTAGATAAAAACAAGCTATTTGGGGAACTTGAAATTTCGGATGAAAGACCAAATGAAGTTTCTTTAGACAGTATTGAAGAATTATAATGTCATTTGATTTACTTTCAGAACCAATACGAAAATTCATTCGTAATAAGGGTTGGGAGCAATTGCGACCAATTCAAACAGCAGCTATTGGCAAAATTTTAGCCTCGGACGACAATTTTATTTTGGCATCACGGACTGCATCAGGAAAAACAGAAGCCGCATTTTTACCAATTCTTTCAAAAGTTAATTTCAATGATTCAGGTGTTCAAGTTCTTTACATTTCACCGCTAATAGCTTTGATTAATGACCAATTTTATCGTATTGAAGAACTTTGTAAAAAACTTGATGTAACTGTCACTAAGTGGCACGGTGAAGCAAATAAAACACTCAAAGAAAGACTAATTAAACAGCCAAACGGAATTGTTCTAATTACGCCCGAATCATTGGAGGCAATGTTTGTAAACAAACCTTACAATGTGAAGCAATTATTTTCAAATCTGAAGTATGTAGTAATTGATGAGATACACTCATTTATTGGAACGGACAGAGGTATTCAATTAAAATCAATTTTGTCAAGACTACAAAAAGTTAATTCTAAATCATTCAGTATTGTTGGACTTTCGGCAACAATTGGGGATTATGATGAAGCCAAAAGGTTCACAGGTGATGAATTAAAAACAAAGGTTCTTTTAGACAGAACAGCTAAAGAAATCAATGCACTATTTCGTTACTTCAAAAACAAAAACGAAGAGTTGCCATTGGAGCTTTTAAAAGATTTATACATTGAGACCAAAGACAATAAAGTTCTAATTTTCCCTAACAGTAGAGGACGAGCCGAAGAAGTAGCTGTAAAACTTAGAAAAATATCGGACAGAGTAAAAGGACATCCCAATTATTTTTCACATCATTCATCTGTAGACAGAGAAGTAAGAGAGTATGTTGAATACTTTGCAAAGAATAACAATCGCCAAAACTTCTGTATTTCCTGCACATCAACATTAGAACTTGGTATTGACATTGGAACTGTTGATGAAGTTGTTCAAATTGATGCAACACATAGTATAGCTTCATTAATTCAACGAGTTGGAAGAAGTGGCAGAAAGGAAGGAGAAAATAGTAATTTATATTTGTATGCCACAAATGAGTGGAGTTTACTTCAATCAATAGCTTGTTGGTTATTATACAAGGAAGGTTTTATCGAACCACCTCAAAAAAATGAGAAACCATATGACATTTTAGTTCATCAAGCATTATCAATAACCAAAGGACATTCGGGCATAAGATTAACAGAGTTAATAAATCAACTCAAAGAAAATGCTGCATTTAAGCAAATTGAACTTTCAGAAATTGACGAAATACTTAAACATTTAATTGAAATAGATTTTCTTGAAAAATTACAACACGAAGTTATAATTGGTGTAGAAGGTGAAAAGGTAGTAAACAGCCGTGACTTTTATAGTGTATTTAAAACAGAAGAAAACTTTAAAGTTGTAAATGCTGGCAATACAATTGGTGAGATACCATTTTCACCACAAATTATTGAGGATGAAAACATTTTGCTTTCTGCTAAAATTTGGAAAATAAAATTCGTTGACCACAAGGCGAAAAAAATAGAAGTAATACCAACAAAGGACGGGAAAAAACCAATGTTTTTTGGAGGTGGAGCTACTATACATCAAAGAATAAGAGAGAAAATGTTTGAAGTTCTTTATTCTAAAACGGACTACGATTTTCTTGACCAACCAAGTTGTGATGAAACAGAAATACTTCGAAAAGACTTCTCTGTTTTCAACATTGCCGACTTACAATCCGACAGACCCCTACTGACAGCTGAAAAACACCTACAACTCTTTACATTCACAGGGACACGAATAAACAGAACTATTCAATTGCTTTTAAATATTGCAGGGATTAAAAATACTCTTGACGACAGCAGTAGTTCATTTGACATTGAAGTGCCTAAACAAGAGTTGATTTCAAAATGGAGTTATTTATCATTTCCACTGACAGACATTGATACACACATTTCAACTCTTTTGCAGACAAATCCTGCCCTATTAGATTTTTCAAAATGGGGGACATATTTACCAGACAACTATAAAATCAAACTTGTAAAGGACAGATATTTTGATATTGAACAAACTGCACAACTTTTAAGAACTATGAAACTAATAGAAAACGAATAAAATTGAACAATACGTTTGACATATCGCCAACGCTATTGGTTGCACATTTGCATTTTTGCCAATACACAATCCCAACGCAAAAAATGCAAAAGAGCAACCAAGCCAACGCACAACGGCAGACCATAGCGGACAGACAAACACGACCGAAAAAAACAACGCCCTATAACACGGGTTTGGCAAAAGTGGCGGTTCAGTGCTCCGCAGACACATTTGTGGTTCCTCAAAGTTTGGTTCTCCGCATCAACATTTGTGGTGAAAATCGCCACCTTCGCCAAGCCCGAAAACGTTAGCTGCAAGGCATAGACGAGGATAGACATGAGATATATATTCATATTTAATTTATTATTTCTTCTTTCTTGTAACACCAAGACAGCAGACAGGACATCAGAAATAAAAGCGCTCAACAAGAGCCTTCAAATCGTTATTCGTGAAAACCAGAGACAAATTAACTTATTAGAATTAAAAGAAAGCGGTAATGCTGCTGTTAATCCATACAGACAATTATGTATTAAGCTTAACAACTTAATACTAAATTCCATTGACACTACCTTTGAGAAATCGAGTTCCGACACTAATGTAATAAAAGCAGACATCGAAAAATTAAACACTAATTACGTCGCAATCATTGACTCCGAAGAAAAAAGATATTCACACAAAATGTTTCTTCCAGACGATGCTAAATCATTAAGAGAACCAATCGGTCGCTATAACTGCCCGACACAAGACAGCTACATAAATCATTATATGCTAATTCAAGGTATATTACACCGACAAATGCAAAACTTAAATATAATTTCTAATTCAACATCTACTGGCGGTATTTGGTTCTTCCAGATTGAAAATTCAGGATACGCAATTAACGGCATTCAAGACAAATCATTGATAAAATTGAAATTATATTATCGGTATCCGGCTCGTTATGCAAATTACCAATTGTTAGAATTAGTTAATGTAACAAACAATGAGGGCAAAACAGTTCCAGTAATTTCAAATGAGAAAACAAAAAATGACACTCTGAAAATTACAATTAATGCATCACAAAATAAAGACTACATTATTGAAGCAAAATACTTAGTTCTTAGACCAACGGGGGACAAAAGAGAACAAATTATAAAGTTCCCTTTTACAAGTTGGTAAATAATGCCCAGCAGCTAACAGCACATTTGCCTTATGCGGGCGGACGAGGGTTATCGCGGCGAGCTAAATTATGGTCGCTGACGCGAAAGTTTTTTTGCTGCCGCTAATTTTGTTGAGTATCTTTAAATAAACATTGCGGGTTTAGATAGGTGGATCTTCGAAATCCGCACAAGGCAAATCTGCAAAACGTTATGTGCAACCCTGACAGAAAGAACGCAACAGAAAAATTTGGCGACCACCCCTGACCTGTGACTACATTTGTGAAATAAAATTATAGACTATGTTACCGAGAGACCTTACACAAGACATAAAAACTCGTTTAGCGACAATCGGGGGACAAGTTGACGGGCTTGTAAAAATGCTTGACAATGAAGAAGACCCTGAAAAAATAATAACCCAATTCAAAGCGGTTGACAGCGGACTTGACAAGGCTTATAATCTTCTGCTTGACGAGGTTTTTAGAAAAGTTCTTGCATTAAAAATTGTTGAAGTCGTTGACGCTTGCCCCGGTGACTGTGGTTGTGAAGACAAAATTGAATATATAAGAAAGGAATTCCCAAAATTCAATATAGATGAGATTCTCAAAAGATTTAAAGAAATCACGAAACTTGGGCAAAAAGTAGATGAATGTAAAAAAAATGAAAAATAATTTGGCGACCACCCCCTACCTTGACAGACCTTTGTATTGTAAATTAATATTAACATTTAAAACAGAAAAACAATGAAAAGAAGAATGATGATTTTCGCAGCGACAGGAATGTTAGCCATTGCTGGGGTTGCATATGGTTTTACTTCCTCGCATGAAGGTTGTCCTTTAGAAGGAACGCCTGACTGTCCAAAAATTAATTGCCCATTAGCGGGAACACCTGATTGTCCTTATGACAATGCAAAAACCGCAGAATTGCCAGCTTGTTGCAAGAAAAAGTAACAGTTTTAAAGGAGGCGGAAAAACCGCCTCCTTTTTCTTTCTAAAATAATCTACCGTATGACAGGTAAGGAATATATTGACAAATTCGCCACCGCTGGACTTTTCGTGACAGCAATTTTTTCACCGTGTTGTTTTCCTCTTTATGGCTTTGCATTATCGGCTTTAGGACTCGGTAGTGTTGAATTATTTGGTGGTTACACTTGGTATGTTTTTCAAGGTCTTGTTTTAATAGCTCTCTTCGGACAATATTGGTCATACACTAAACACAAAGATATTTTTCCGTTATTAATCACATTAATAAGTTCATCATTAATTTTTGGCTCATATTATTTTTATTTTTCATTACCGCTAATTTACAGCGGAATGTTTGGACTACTTTTAGCAACTATTGTCAATCATTTTTCAAAACGTAAAGCTAAATCTTGTCCTAATTGCGTTCAGCCATCCAAAGACAATATTTTAATTTTCCAATCTGTTATCACCTGCCCTCATTGTGGACACAGCAAAAAAGAGACTATGCCTCACGACTCTTGCCAATTTTTCTATGACTGTGAAAATTGTAAAAAAGTATTAAAACCAAATCAAGGAGACTGTTGCGTTTATTGTAGCTTCGGGACAGTCAAATGCCCATCAATACAGGCTGGAGCAAGTTGTTGCTGACGGACAACTAAACGACTGAAATAAGGGCAGCACATAACAGCACCTACCCAAAAGTGGCGGTTCAGTACTTCGTATGACAGTTTTTCGTAAATTTGAACGGCAGTTCTCCGAATAAAGTTTAGTGGTTAAATCGCCACCTTCGGGTAGCTGCAAACCGTTACCGCCAATGGTAAAAAACGACCGTGCTACCTTGACAATGACGGTGAAATATTTAACGGTACAGACCAGCTAACAACATTTCGAGCAGACAGAAAAACGGGCGACTCACAGACCGACCCAAGAAAGATTTAATTTTTGCCCACCGCACTCAAAAAAGAACAAGCCCACCCACAATTTTTTGTCCCGGTTTTTGCCCTTCGCTTCGTTTAGCACATTTGCAGGTTAGTTTTTAAAATGCGTTTAGAAAAATACGCATTTTAAAAACTTGCTTCGCACCACCTGCAAAAGAGCTAAACCCCTCACGCAAAACAAAAACGCTTGCCCAAAAAATATTTCCTCCACTATATGACATAAATCATAATTCGTAAAGTCCAAATGCAATTACTTTGCACTGTGCTTTGATAAACATAGTGATGGCAAATACAAAAAAATATACTATAAGAACTCGAATTTGGATTGATGAAGAAACTGGCCCTTTCTTAGGTATAGGTAGAGTTATTCTCCTACAAAAAATTAAAGAAACCGGCTCTATAACAAATGCTGCAAAGGCAATAAAAATGTCATACCGACAAGCTTGGCAATTAGTTGAAGACATGAATACGCGCTCAAATCTTCCTTTAGTAGAAAAAATATTGGGTGGAAAAACTGGTGGAGGAGCAAAAATTACAAAAGCAGGAGAAAATGCTATTGCTCAATTTTATGCACTTGAAAAGCGAGTAATTCATTTCATTAAATCAGAAGCAAAGAACTTAAAATTATAATTTTTTTGTCAAACACTATGCTTATTTAAACACACTGAAAAATTAAAGCAATAAAATAACAAGTTAAATATGAATAACAGAATTTTGAATTTAACAATCGTCCTGTTTGCAATGAGTTTTACTATTCATGCACAAACTGATACAACCAAAACATTTAAACTTGATTTGGAATTTCGACCAAGAATGGAATATAGAGACGGATACCGACAGTTACCAAACGACACCAGCAGTGCTGCCTATTTCGGCACACAGCGTAGCCGTTTGAATTTTACTTATGAACAAAACAAATTCAAATTTCATACTTCTATACAGGATATAAGAGTTTGGGGGCAATATGGACAAAGCTCTACAAGTGGTTCGCTAAATGTATTTGAAGCCTACGTTGAATCGTATTTTACTAAAAACTTATTCATAAGAATGGGGCGACAAAAAGTAGAGTTAGATAATGGAAGAATTTTCTCTGCCGCTAACTGGAGTCAAGCAGGAAGAGCCCATGACGGGATAAACCTTATTTATAAAAATGAAAAAATAACTTCGGAGTTCATGACCTTTTTTAATCAAACATCTGAGAAAATAGTTGAAACGGACTTCTCTCCAGCAACATTTACCAATTATAAAACACTCAATATTCATTACCTTAACCTAAAACTCGGAAAAGGATTTACACTTACCACGATAAACGCAGCTGATGGTTATCAGAGCAAACTAAATACAAAAACTTTATATGTAAGGGGAACAAGTGGCGGGAGAATTGAATATGAAAACGGAAATATTAACGGAACAGTCAGCGGCTATTACCAATATGGAAAACTACAAGCAGGAAACAATATATCCGCTTATTATATTCAACCCGAAATCTCAATTAAATTACAAAAGTTTAAATCTCGTTTGGGCTTTGAGTATATGAGTGGTGATGATGCAACTTTAACATCTAATACATCAAAATCATTTGTTCCCCTTTATGGAGTAGCATGGAAATTTATGGGAAATATGGACTATTTCACTTCATTCCCAAAAGATTTAAAAAATGGTGGATTGTTCAATCCCTATTTATTTCTGTTTTATGAAGTGAATAAAAAAATTACAGTCAGAGCAGATGCACATCTTTTCTTTCTGCAAAACAATGTATCTAATGCCAATATGGAAATTATTGACAAGTATTTGGGCTTTGAAAACGACCTGTCAATAAAATACAAAGCAAACAATTTTACCACAATAGATTTTGGCGTTTCATACATGTTTGCAGAAAAAAGTATGGAAACATTGAAAGGAGGCAATTCCGAACGGACTCCTGTTTGGAGTTATCTCATGATTACATTTAAACCTGAATTATTTAAACAAACAATAAAAATTAAATCCTTATGAAAAAAGTAGCATTATTAATTTTATCTGTAGCTTTATTTGCCTGCAGCAACAACAAATCAGAACAGACTGACAGTGTTGAAATAAAAGTTGAAAAACCTTATGAGGGGCAAAATCTTCTAATATACGTAGGAGCTGCATCAAAACCACCAACCGAAGAAATTGTAGAGCAATTTCAACAAGAAACCGGAGTAACAGTTGAAACCATATTTGGAGGATCTGGTTATGTTATGTCGCAAATGAAACTTTCCGGCAAAGGTGATATTTATTTCCCCGGTTCATCCGACTATATGGAAATTGCGAAAAGAGAAAATTTAGTTTATCCTGAAACAGAGAAGCAGGTTGTTTACTTAGTAAACGCCATCAATGTTCAAAATGGGAATCCGAAAAATATTAAATCTCTAAAAGATTTATGTAAGCCCGGTATCAAGGTGGCCATTGCTAACCCGGAAGGTGTTTGTGTTGGGGCTTATGCTGTGGAGATTCTCGAAAAGAATCTGAATGAAAATGAAATGAAGCAATTTAAAAACAATTTGAGTAATTATACTGAAAGTTGCGATAAAACGGCCTCTGCAATTGCACTAAAAACGGTCGATGCAGTCATTGGCTGGAGCGTGTTTCAATATTGGAATCCTGAAGAAATAGAAACAATTCCTTTGCAACCAAATGAAATAATTCGTATTGGCTATATTCCAATTGCTATTTCAACTTCTACAAAAAACAAGGAATTAGCTCAATACTTTATAGACTATGTCACTGGAGAAAAAGGCAAAGCAATTTTCAAAAAATACAGTTACTTTGCAACTGCCGATGAAGCGAAACAATTTATTGGAGCAGAAAAACCGATTGGTGGGGAATATGTGGTTCCGGAAAACTGGTTGAGTAAATAAAATTTGGATGAAATTAAAACGATTTGCAATAAGCACTGCAATCAGTATTCTATTTATTTATGGAATACTGATTGTTTCCGCATTTTACTTTTTTGATTCTACCACTTTAAATGAAGCCCTTTCAAGCAAAAAGGTTTTTAGTGCTATTTGGATAAGTATTAGTGCTGCAAGCATTGCAACAATTTTAGCTGTTAGCATAGCAATACCATCTGCTTATGCACTGAGCCGTTATTCCTTTTGGCTTAAACCAGCGGTTGACGTAATGCTCGAATTACCAATGATTATTTCACCAGCCGCTTTAGGTGCTTTAATATTAATATTTTTTCAAACCCCTGCGGGTAATTATATTAGAGATAATTACATTGATGTTGTTTACGCATTTTCAGGCATTGTATTGGCACAGTTTATTACAGTATTGGGAATTAGCACAAGAATGATGAAGGCTGTTTTTGATGAAATTCCGGTGCGTTACGAAAATGTCGCAAGAACCTTGGGAGCCAACCAAAGACAAGCATTTTTCAGGGTGTCACTACCACTTGCAAAGAAAGGCATACTTTCATCAGTCATCTTAACCTGGGCCAAAGCCGTGGGCGAATTTGGTGCGACAATTACCGTAGCAGGAAGTATGGCAATGAAAACAGAAACCTTGCCGACCGCAATTTTTATGAAACTTTCAATGGCAGATATTAAAGGCACTGTTGTTTTAATTCTGATACTATTTTTGATTAGTATATTCATGCTTTCATTAGCAAGATTTATTTTGCATCACAAGAAAAATGATTGAACTAAATACCATACTTGTAAACACAGGAAAATTTACACTTGACAATATCTCAACTCATTTTGAGGCGGGCAAATTTCACGTACTCTTAGGTCCAAGCGGAAGTGGTAAAACTATTTTGCTTGAAACTATTGCCGGATTAATAAACCCGAAAAGTGGTACTATAACACTCAATGGCCAGAATATTACAAAATTTTCACCCGAAAACAGAAATCTTTCTTATTTGCCTCAGGATAATGCACTGTTTCCGAATAAAAATGTATTTGAAAATATCGCTTTTGGATTGCGTTTAAAAAATAAGTTATCCGCACAGGAAATTAATGATAAAATCTCCGATATCGCCTTAAAACTTAATATCAGCGACATCCTTTACAGATCCACGGCTAATTTAAGCGGTGGTGAACAACAACGTGTTGCTTTGGCGAGAGCATTAGTCCTTGAAAATCAATTTTTACTTTTAGATGAGCCAACATCATCCTTGCACGAAATAATGCAGGAGACATTTTGTCTTTTACTTAAAGACATTCAACGAAAGTTGAATCTTACCGTTTTAATGACAACACATCATAAGGATAGTGCCTTTTTGCTTGCGGACAAATTACATTTTATCGAAAACGGAAAATTATTACTTAGCATTGAATCTTCAAAAATTACAAGCATCCCAATTCCAATAAAAATTGCATCGCTACTTGGTATTACAAATCTATTTGAAATAAATAAGGTTAAAAATTCAAATAATATTTTTCATTGCCCTCAACTAAATACGAATCTAACGCTCTCCGAAATACCAATCGTTTTTGATCATGAAATTCGATTAGGAGTGAAACCAGTAGATATCCGGGTTATTAAAGAAGAAGAAAAAAACAATTCCCACATCAACAGTTTCAACGCCTATGTAACAGAAATCTTTTACAAAGAAAGTGACGCATTGGTATATTTAACAATTCATGAAACCAGCTTTAATTTAAAAATGGAATTATCTATATATAATTTGAATAAAATGAATATTCAAAAAGGGATTAACATTCAGTGCAAAATAAAGGAGGAACATTCAAGAATCATTTATTAACTTCTCAATTATTTTGTCATACTTTTTGAGCTTGTACACTTTTAGCACATTGACGTCCTCGTTCCTGCGGGCGTCAAAGAGCTAAAGCCGACACGCAAAACAAAAGGATATGCCAAAAGCAACAGCACGGTGAGACAGTAAAAATTCCCTCGCTTCGCAAAAATTAAATCTTTCCCGACCGCTCATAGCCGACAGAAAAAAATCGTTTTTCGAGACAAGTAATCGATCGTTTAAAATCGCTGTAAGCAAGGTGGACAATTACTCGAAGGACAGAACCACAGGCGGTAACATGGGCTAAAATCAAGTGGGCGGAAAGTGCTAAATGAAACATTATCTCTTTTTGCTACTTTTGTGGTAGCGGAAAGTGAAGTGGTTTTTAATGCCCACCAGCTTTTAGCCCAATCCCGTTAGGTTCCATTTGTAACGCACCTGTGTGTGTTAAGCTAGACGTAGCAGTAGAAATTTTTTTTTAAGTTGCGGGACGTTAAAGCAAGGCGTAAAAATTTTTGATTTTTTATTAAATAAATCCTAACCTTTTGTCTAAGCAGTTTTTTGAAAAAAACGTTTTTTAGCAAAACAAAACGGTTAGTGGATTTGGAGTGTTGCGAGTTCACTCGCATAAGTGACAAAGACGCTAAGCGTTTTTGCTTAGACAAAGGTAGCGAAAATTTTTTACAAAGTCAACGGTTTGACAAGGGGTAGACTTTGTTTTTATAAACAAAATCAAAAAATTTTTACCCTTTTTATTTTGTCCCGACAACTTAAAGTTGGCTTTCTAAGACTGCGTCAAGCTGTCGCGCTTGAAGCAATAATAGAAAGCCTAAAATTTCTCCTGTGGACCCTAGACTTTAAAGCTTGACCGCTGCTGCGGTCAGTGCCCAGCAAACGAAACCTAACAACGGCTAAGCACAATGCCTTTTTCTTTTATCTATTGTTACCTTCATTTCATTTCGGTAACTTTGAATATGGAAAAAGGCACTGATGCCTAGCCGTTATCCGTTAGGTTCCATTTGTAACGCACCTGTGTGTGTTAAGCTAGACGTAGCAGTAGAAATTTTTTTTTAAGTTGCGGGACGTTAAAGCAAGGCGTAAAAATTTTTGATTTTTTTATTAAATAAATCCTGACCTTTTGTCTAAGCAGTTTTTTTGAAAAAAAAACGTTTTGAAGCGTTTTGCTTTAGACAAAGGTAGCGAAAATTTTTTACAAAGTCAACGGTTTGACAAGGGGTAGACTTTGTTTTTATAAACAAAATCAAAAATTTTACCCTTTTATTTTGTCCCGACAACTTAAAAGTTGGCTTTCTAAGACTGCGTCAAGCTGTCGCGCTTGAAGCAATAATAGAAAGCCTAAAATTTCTCCTGTGGACCCTAGACTTTAAAAGCTTGACCGCTGCTGCGGTCAGTGCACTCCCAAACGAAACCTAACAACGGCTAAGCACAATGCCTTTTTCTTTTATCTATTGTTACCTTCATTTCATTTCGGTAACTTTGAATATGGAAAAAGGCACTGATGCCTAGCCGTTATCCGTTGTGCGTCATTATAAAAACCGAACCGAATGATAAATTTTTTCAAAAAAAACAAAAACAAAGAAGAAAATAATTTTGACAACTTTCCACCGATTGGAGGACTTATGGTGTCAAAAATGGTAGTTGACAAAAATATCAAACCAAGATTTATGTACCGTGAAAAAAGAACTCGACCAGAAGATAGTGGTTGGAGAATCTTCACTGGTTTTGAATCAGAAGAATATACCGACAATCCCGACAATATTGGAATTTATAATCCTTCAACAATTTTAAAAATTGACCCGTCAATTGAAGATTTGCTATTAAAAGGAATTGGCTCTGTTTACGAAAAAACAGAAAATGACGATTGGTATAAAGTAACAGATTTTGACTTGGAAGATGACTTTATGACAACGCATAGACTAACAGAAGATTGGACAATCGACATCAATAATCTTTTTGAACGTTCCGTTGAACAGGATGGAACCTTATATTATACAACTGGCGACAAATCTATAAGACTTATTGTTTGGAATTCAGAAAAGAATAAGCAAGAGTTGTATGCTGATTACAGTCAAGACATTGAAAACAGAGACCAAACAAAATCGAAAACATTAGACAAATTTGATTTTTCAGACAATGATGTTTCAAGAATTGGGTACTTAATCGAAGAGAATGATGATAAAAAAACATATTCCGTGATTTATGGATTCTCGATAATTGACAAAGAAGTTATACAAATTGCCATATACTTTGACGAAAAGAATGATTTTGATTGGGCAATAAATACGTGGAAAAATATCAAACTGAAAAAATAACGAACGCACAACATCGGTTTGGCAATATGGCGGCTGAAGTGCTTCTATGAAACATTTGTGCAAGGTTCAACAGCAGTAATTCTATTGAACTTTTGTGCTAAAAATC
This sequence comes from Sphingobacteriaceae bacterium, assembly GCA_016715905.1. Classification (NCBI taxonomy): domain Bacteria; kingdom Pseudomonadati; phylum Bacteroidota; class Sphingobacteriia; order Sphingobacteriales; family Sphingobacteriaceae; species Sphingobacteriaceae bacterium. Next base: position 35,321 of record JADJXI010000007.1, read on the forward strand.
CGCCACATCGCCAAGCCGAAAAACGTTAGTGCCAATGGCTCGACAGCCGACAAGTTATAAGTAATGTTAGAGGAATTCAAAATTCTCATCAGAACAGACCAGTTATAAAGTTAAAATAGACCATTAATATTTTGTTTTGATATGTTCAGACTAATCAGTAAATTAATAGCTAGCAAAAATTATCAGATATCAAACGTGCCCAAATTACAAAATAAGCAACTAAGAATAATTATTTGTTTAATAATAGCTCTAGCGTTTCCGTTCCAAAGTTGCAAGAAAAAGAAAGCACCTGAAAGCAAAACATACACAGTTAGATATGAAGCTGTATCGAATCAAAATAATTGGGATGCAGCTTTTAAGTACTCTAATTTAAATGGTAGCTATAACACGGAATATAAGACATTACAACAGCATTATTATTGGACTAAACAGGTTTCTGGAAAAAGCGGAGACAGAGTTTATTTACAAGGAACTTCTACCAGCTATGGGGTCAGTTTTGATATGAATGTGTATTTGAATGGAGCGCTGACAAAAACCGCGTCCCAAACCTTCTCCGTTGGTAATCCGACAAATATTGGAATAAGTCCAGAAATTGACTTTATTCTAGATTGAAATTAAACTCGTCCAACAAAACTGTTCATAAAGCACACTTATAACACACCGACAAATGAAACGACAATTTAAATATTGCTGGATAATTCTAATCGTGGCGGGTTTTTTGACGACCAGTTGTTAAAAGTATACTTGTGTTTGTACAATCACGACTTCAAATAATCAAAATGGTGGCAGTGGACAAAGGACTGTTAAAGGATCAAAAAGTAAGGCGGAGGAAAAATGTAAGAACTATTCAACTGGGCCGGACCAAAATGGTGACGCTGCTAATTGCACCATCTACTGACTTTATTTACATCAGACATTGTAATCGGACAAGTAAGCCACTGGCACTAACACAGGGCTTGCGTCAGCGGGCTGAATGTTCATCGCTCGCGCGCTGACATTCAAGGCCCGCACGGCGGACATTTTTATGCGGCTCGCTAAAAAAGTTTTATCTTTAAATAAACAGTTTTGGGTTGGGACGGTTTGATCTTTGAAAGTCCGCCGAACGCAAGCCCTGAAACCGTTATAACTAAGCCGCTGGACGACATCTATGAAAAAAATATTTTGCATAATTATTTTCATTTCGTTCTCAATCCAAGTCCTCGGACAGACTTCAACTAAAATTGGAAAAGAAGTTTATGACAACAACTGTACCTCTCTGAAAGAAATCGGAATTGTAATGTTTGACGAGTTGGACATTACTGAAAAAGAGTTTACAAATTATGTTGCGACGAATTTCAATAAAAATTTCCCGAAGACAACTGTTGAACTAAATATTGTTATTGACAGCGACGCAAAGACCTGCTGCCGACGTTTATTTATTTCAGACTCGACAAAAATGGACAGTAAACAAATTACCACGTTAAAAAACATAGTTCTCAAATTTCCAAAGTATAATAAAATAAAATTTGCGCTCAACGAAAAGACAAAATACCTTACTATTTTAATAAGCGGTGACAAAAAAGGTAAAACGACCGCTTATTTATTAGGCGGACATCGCGCCGGCCAATAAAAACTGTGTGCAGCGGCCAAGTTATAACAGCAAATTCGCCCAATGCGGCGGGACAGGGTCATCGCTCGCGCGCAACATTTCGGCCACTTCGTGACATTTGTTTGCGGCTCGCTAAAAAACATTTATCTTTAAATAAACATTTGTGGGTTAAGACAGGTGATGCTTCGAAAGTCGCACTGGGCAAATTCGCAAACCGTTATGCGGCATTTTTGGACGGACTCTTCTGCAGACAATTTTTCGGACAAATAAACGTTCTCGTAATAAAAAACATCATGACAAGACTTTCGACTTTTATCTTGACAATTTTCGGACTTGCAATTTTGACTACTAGTTGTGACAGACCCGTTTGCAAAAACACAAATCCCATCTTCGACAAATATTCTCCAGACGCCAAAGAGTATAAGGACGAATTGGCTAAACAATTAGCGACCATTGACAGATCCAAGCTGACCTATTGGATGGACACTTACCAAGAAAACAACGATGCAAAACTCATCAACGTTCATATTCAAGGTGACGGACTTTGCGCTAAAATTGTCCTGACATTAAATGGCTCCGACAAAGGCATTGAAGGTATAGTAAAAAACAAAGGCATGGGCTATCGCGGTGCTGAACTTGAAGACTTAAAGTTCGACATCAAACAAGACAGTACATCGACAGAATTTGTTTTTCAAGAAATCAGCGGAATTGTTGACTAAGCTGTGTGTCAAAAACGACCGCATAACACGGGCTAAAAAAAATGCGGCGGACGTACTAACAAAAACATTAGTATCTTTATATACACATTTTAGGGTGTAGACAGAGGAAGCTCCGAAAGCCGCACTTTTCTTAGCCCGAAAACGTTAGCAGCAACCCAAACAGACGTATACCGACAATTACAAACAGACAATAAAATGGAATATACAGAACTTGACCATTTAAAAGACAAAGAGCAAATCGTAACTGACATTTACGAGAAATTAATCACTGAACTACACAAATTCGGACAAATAAAAGTTGAACCGAAAAAGACAAGCATTCATCTTGGAAACAGATTTGGATTTGCAGGCGTATACACTCGTAAAGACTATATTAACCTTGAAGTTCATTTAAACTACAAACTGACCAGCGACAGAGTATCAAAAATTGAACAAGGTTCTACAAATCGTTTTCACCATACAATCAAGTTGACAAAAACCAAAGACATAGACAAGGAATTATTAACTTGGCTCAGAGAAGCCTACGAAATAAAAAAATAGACAGATGAATAATATTATCAAAGGACTTATTGCAGGAACAATTTTTGGAATAGTTTCAATAATTCCAATGTTCTTTATGACATTTGAAGACAAAACAAGAGCAATAACTGCTTCATTTATAAGCAGATTTGCAATTGGCTTTATTATTTTTAATATGGAACTTCCAATTCCTAATTGGCTTAAAGGTGGTCTTGTTGGACTTGTTTTGAGTTTGCCAGACGCTATTGTAACCAAACAATATGCACCAATACTTGGACTTGGACTAATTGGTGGAATTGTATGTGGACTATTAGCAAAATAAAATCGGAAAACAATAGACAGAAAATGGGCAGCTGCTAACAGGGGTTTGAACGCAATGGGGGCAGAAGTAGTAAATTCAGCATTTGTACTTCTATTAAACTTTTGTGGTTTATTGAACATTTGCACTTCTAATTCCCCCACTGCGTCAAGCCCCAAACCGTTATCGGCAACCCTCTACGACCGAAACGACAGTAGTAAATTGACAGAGAAAACCACACACTTCTGCAAAGTCAAAAGAGCTGCAAGCCTACACACAAGCCAACGCATTTGCAGCACATTTGCCTTTGCCCGACCAGACCACCGACAAACGGGGCAATTTGCTATTTTTACAATTTCATTTAAGTGTTTGCTTAAATACGAAAACTATTATTATCTTTGCCCCGAAAAACAAAACAACGATGGACAAAAACACCTGTATTAGAGTATTTGCCGACCAAGAGCAAATAGACCATTGCAAAAAAATATTGACCGAGAATTCTTACACTTTTGCTTCGTTGGGTAAAGTGCTTGAATTGGCAGGAAACGAAGTGCGTTTAAAAATCCTGTTTCTTTTGGAAGAAGAAAACGAATTATGCCCTTGCGACCTAAGCGATATTCTGGGTATGAGTATTCCTGCGGTATCTCAGCACTTGCGAAAAATGAAAGACGGTAACATTGTTCAAACAAGGCGTTCGGGACAAACCATTTTTTATTCTTTAAAACCCGAACACCTTGAAATACTCAAACCATTTTTCAAACACATTTCAAAACAATCATTAAAAACGCAAACAGTATAAATCCTAATTATTCACAATAAAATTCATTAAAAATGAAAAAAATCCTTTTCTCACTAATTGCACTATCTGCAATTACATTCAATGCTTGTAACAATAGCAATTCAGGAACAGCACAAAACGAAGTGGTCAACTTCTATGATGTGCCGCTTGTGTGCGGTGCCGCACCGCATATTGGTTGCGGGAGTAAAGCAAAACCTATTTTGCTTGGTTTAGAGAAAAAAAATGATGTTGTAAAAGAAGCGTGGCTGAACCGTGAAGGAACTGTGATTGCTATTGTTTGGAATGAAAATGTTTCTGCCGAATTAAAAACAAAAACTTCTGATGCCATTTTTAAAGAGAACAAGATGGATGTAACATTGCTTTCGGAAAATGAACATAGAAAAATGTTAATCGATTTTGAACAAAAGAAAAATTGGTATCGTGGTGCGGAAGTAGATAAATTGAGTATGGAAGAAGCAGCCATAATCGCTGAACGATTGGTTAAACGCATTAATGCAAAAACACCTTTAACAAAGGAAAAATCAGGAGTACTACAACAAGCTATTACTAATAATTTTAAAACCACTTTTAAAGCTATTAACTCAACTTTAAATATCAATACGGACGAGAAAAAAGCGATGGAAACCTATAAACAAAAATTTGAAACTGAAATTTTAGAAATAGGAAAAAAATACCTGAACGAAACCGAAATGATAGCACTAAAAGATGCTATTGCAAACGGTTTAACACCTACTGAAGATGAAAACAAAGAATTAAAATCTTGCGAAAAAAAGAATAAAGATAAATGTTGTAAAAAATAGAAAATACCTGCAATGAAAATACCCAATAACATAGACAAATTAGGAACGGCTGGACTTTTCCTGACTGCAATATTTTCACCTTGCTGTTTTCCACTGTTTGCATTTGCAGCATCGGCACTCGGACTTGGTAGTGCCGAACTTTTTGGCGGTTGGACAATGTGGGTTTTTCAAGCAATGGTTTTTATTTCAGTTGGCGGACTGTACATTTCGTATCGCAGACACCGTTGTATGTATCCGCTAATGACTGCAATTCCAAGCGGACTTTTCATTTTTTACGCTTATCACTTTAACGACAGCGACTACTGGCCATATTTTCTTTATGCAGGTATGTTCGGACTTTTAATAGCTACCATTTGGAATTACAGACGAAATAAAATGCACGGCAGTTGTAATACTTGTGCAACATACAATGGCAAGACCGTTGAACTGCAATCTACAATTACTTGCCCAAACTGTGGACACAAAAAAACAGAAATAATGCCGACCGATGCTTGTGAGTTTTTTTACGAGTGTGAAAATTGTAAGGTCAGAATAAAACCATTGCAAGGCGACTGTTGTGTGTATTGTAGCTACGGGACAGTGAAATGCCCACCAATACAAGCAGGAGACAGTTGTTGTTGAAATTAACAGGACACCGCATTTGCAAGCACATTTCCATTTTTTGCATCTCACAAATCCGACCGAAAAAATGTAAAAGAGCTTGCAACCAGCGCACAGAGACACTACAAACTTGACACAGTACCACTACGAAAGACGGAAGGGCAGCCGATAACAGCGGTTTGGCAAAAGTGGCGGTTCAGTGCTTCGTAGGACAGTTTTGTGGGTATATAAACTTTAGTGCTTCGTATGCAAGTTGGTGCTGAAAATCGCCACCTTCGCCAAGCCGCAAACCGTTATGCGGCATGCTATGACAACCATAAACGAATGAAATACTATCAATTATTTATAGACACTGACAATAATGCTGAAACTTATAATAGAGTGACAGAACTATTAGGACTTCAGCCGACTGAAAGTGAAAAGGACAAGACTTCCGAAGACAGATATAGCTCATGGATGTATATGGTGACAGAAACTGAAAATGACCCATACTATGATTTTATTAATAACTTTCTAGACATTTTAGAACCCAAATATGGTGACCTTGAAAAACTTGGTGTGACAAGAGATAAAATTTTGTTTTGGATGCTTTATGAATATGATCAACAATGCGGAATGGAATTTCATCCTCAAGAAATGACAAGACTTGGACAAAATGGAATTCATTTGAATATTGACTGTTGGACAAACAATACGGAAGAAAGCACGACCGCATAACACGGGTTTTGCGTCAGGCGGGCAGACGTGCAAAATTGGAGCTTTGTGCTTCGATGAAACTTTAGAAATTCATTGAAACTTTGTGCTTCAAAATCCCGCCCGAACGCAAAGCCCGAAACCGTTAGGTTCCATTTGTAACGCACCTGTGTGTGTTAAGCTAGACGTAGCAGTAGAAATTTTTTTTTAAGTTGCGGGACGTTAAAGCAAGGCGTAAAAATTTTTGATTTTTTATTAAATAAATCCTGACCTTTTGTCTAAGCAGTTTTTGAAAAAAAACGTTTTGCCTTTAGCAAAACAAAACGATTAGTGGATTTGGAGTGTTGCGAGTGCACTCGCATAAGTGACAAAGACGCTAAGCGTTTTTGCTTAGACAAAGGTAGCGAAAATTTTTACAAAGTCAACGGTTTGACAAGGGGTAGACTTTGTTTTATAAACAAAATCAAAATTTTTACCCTTTTATTTTGTCCCGACAACTAAAGTTGGCTTTCTAAGACTGCGTCAAGCTGTCGCGCTTGAAGCAATAATAGAAAGCCTAAAATTTCTCCTGTGGACCCTAGACTTTAAAAGCTTGACCGCTGCTGCGGTCAGTGCGCCACAAACGAAACCTAACAACGGCTAAGCACAATGCCTTTTTCTTTTATCTATTGTTACCTTCATTTCATTTCGGTAACTTTGAATATGGAAAAAGGCACTGATGCCTAGCCGTTATCCGTTATAACCAATGGCGGCGGACTTTCGCTCCGTAGACAACTTTACGGTAGACAATAAACTTTTCGTCCGGCCTTTAAGGACAGCTTTAATTTTCCATAAACACATTTTAGGTAAATAGACAGGTGTACTTGTTATTGCTTTTCTTTCGCTCTTCGGGCGGACACGCCCGTTAGTGCAGCTATCGCGACATCCCAACGCACTTTTGTGGTTTTTGCAAAACCATTTTGGCTCACGCTTGCTGCGGTCATTTGTAATTTTTCCGCTACGCTCCAAAATTCCAAATCACCTCGCGCAAACGCACACTATATTGTGCGGGGCGATAGCCCCGCTTTTGTGCACGTGGCTCCGCCCATAAAGTGCGCTTGCGGTATTTTTTTTGTTTAAAACTTGTTAGTGCATTTTTAATATAATTTTTGGTCAAAAATAAATTTTTTTCATTGTCATGTGAAAATATGGACTATATTTGTTTAGGGATTCCTTCTAATTTTTTCTTCAGCACTTCTTTAATTTTTCTTATAAGCGGTAGCCGAAAAGCTTTATCAAAGAGTAGGCAAATATAAAACTACTTAAAATGGCAATCGGAACATTTAACCCTTATCCTTTAATAGGAAATCAATTAGTCGCAGGCATGGACGCTGTCTCTGCAGCAGTTACTCCAACCTCAAGCGTAGATGAGTTTGTAAACGCAATTTACAATTACATTCAACCTATTTTTTATCCCTCGACTGCTGGCACGGCTATCCCGTCTCAACTTGAGATAGAAATTAAATCAGTAATTTATAACGTCATAAATGCATATAGCAGTAAAGTAATCAATAAATTACCTTGGACTGCTCAGCAAATGAACTTCATTAGCATGATGCTTGGTCTTACTACAACTAATAATGTTCCGATTAATGCAATTGATACATGGTTTAATGATATTCAAAATAATATTTCGGATGCGAATCAATCAATTGATGATCAAACCCCTCTTTTGTTGGGCATTAGATGTGGTACAAGTATTTATGCCTATTGGAATCGCAAGGTAGCGACACCTGGTTCTTGGTCAGCATTCTTTCAAACACCCGCACCATTAAATTATGCAAACATCCCATTGTGGTCTACTGCTTGTATAGAAGGCGCGCTCATTGGAGCAAATGCAAGTGAAAAGGGACTCATTGCACCTACCACGGACATTACTAGCGTAAACATAATTTCTGCTCTCATTGGAGCCATTGCAATTGGCGCAGGAAAAGTTATTTTTAGATGGGTTCCTGAAATTCTTCCGCTTGAATTAGTTGAAGAAACATTTATCGGTGGATTTTCTCCTGCATTTGGTTCAGGACTACAGGCATTTGGGATTGGGAAAAATGAAAAGGACTGCAAAGAGAACACTAAATGTGTTAATAAAGGAGATTGCTCAAATAACGGTTGTACAAATTGGCAATGTACGGTAAAATAATTTAAATAATGAAATACAGTCAGTTTAACGCTATAATTCCGCATGAAAACCAATTTGCGTTGTTTAATTCATTTAATCAAAAAGTAATTCTATTACTTCCCGAGTTAAAAGAATTGTTAAGCGCTGCAATAACAGAAGGAATTGATAATCTAAAAAATTATCATCCTTCTTTCTTTAATTATTTATGCCAAGAAGAATTTATTATTGAAAATTCAATAGATGAAATTGAAAAAGTAAGAGCATTATCTCTAGAGGTCGATAATAACGAAAGTAGTTTCATTTTAACTATTAACCCAACGATGAATTGCAATTTCAAATGTTGGTATTGCTATGAATCACATATTAAAGAATCAAAAATGAACTTAAATGCGATTGATAGAGTAAAAAAACTTATCGATAAAATATCCTTGAATCCAAAAATTAAGACGTTTTCCATTTCCTTTTTCGGCGGTGAACCTTTACTTTATTTTGATAAAAGTGTAATCCCATTAATTAATTACTTTTTAGAAAAATGTCAAAAAACAGATATTCAGCCAGAAATAGGATTTACGAGTAATGGCTATTTAATATCACCTGATTTTATTAAATACTTTGATGATAAAGCTCACAAATGTTCTCTCCAGATAACATTAGATGGTTCTGAGGAAGATCATGATGAGGTTCGATTCGTTAATAAACAAAAAGGGTCATACTCTAAAATTGTAGAAAATATTAAACTATTAGTTGAAAATTCATTTTATGTATCGGTAAGAATTAATTACACAGACAAAAATATTGCAAACGCGTATAAAATTATAAATGATTTTATTGGACTTTCGGAGGAAACAAAAAATAAATACATATTATTCGACTTTCATAGGGTTTGGCAAAACGAGAGAGAATCAGATATAGACCAAGTTTTATATGACACGATCAATTCGTTTCGCCATGCTGGCTTCAAGGTTAGTCAGCAGTCCCCAAACAATGTAATAAATTCTTGTTATGCAGATAAAAGAAATAGTGTTGTTGTTAACTACAATGGAGACATATATAAGTGTACAGCCCGGGACTTCACGAAAGCAAGCCGAGAAGGTTATTTAAATGAAGATGGTAGTTTAGTTTGGGAAAACAATGGTCTTGAGAAAAGAATGAATATTAAATTCAAAAATAAACCTTGTTTATCATGTAAGATTATGCCATTATGTAATGGTGGTTGTTCTCAAGCCGCAATTGAAGCAGGCGATAATGATTATTGCGTTCACTACGGTGACGAAAATGAAAAAAATAAAATAATAAAATACAAAATAGAAGAAATTTTAAGAACTCAGTATACTCAAAAGTTAGCAGACATAACCGCGGGCGAGCATTCGTTCGAAAAAACACATATGATATGATAAAAACAATTCGATTGCCATTTTTAATCGTGGCAACACTAACCTTCGCAACAGCCTCCGGTCAAAAAAGCAAATCCGCAGACAAAATAAAGTGCAAGTTGGTTTACGACGCCGAAATTGGCAAAAACCTGTATATTAACATATCCAGTTATCCTGAGCCGTTAGACACTAACTTCAATGACATAAACTTTTTTCTTTCTACCTTTAAAGTCCCAAATAAAATTTATGATGACAAACTTAAATTAAAATTCATTTGGCTCATTACTCAAGAAGGTAAATGCGAGTTTATTAAGTTAGCTTTCCCTACAAATGACAAAGAACTTGAAGCAGAAGCAAAACGTGTAGTTGGTTTATTACCAAAATATACTCCTGCCCAATGCGGACAAGAACCTGTAATCTGTAAAAGAGACTTCGAAACATCAATCGGAACTTTGAAAAAAAACAAATAAACTTTGGGGCGGTTAAAGTTTGGTGATTATGTATACTTTATTTAAATAAAATGAAATTAATTAAAATCAAGATACAAGTGTTATTAATGGTCTCTTTCTTTATTATAACAAGTTGTAAAAAAGAATACAATTGTGTTTGTTCAACGCCTTTAAAAGAAACATCAACTTCCATAAAAGAGACTAAAAAGAAAGCAAAAGAAAAGTGTAAAGAAATCGAGAGCGAACTTAAAAACACAGACGTAAGTTTCCAGTGTGTTATTCAGTAAAATAAATTTGCCGTTCCCCTTCGGGTCGGGCTTTCTCTCCAATCTTTTGCAAAAGTCAGGCAAAAGGATTTCCGTTCAATCCCTAACGGTTCCTTACATCTACACGATTATAATCCGCTGTCATTGCTGAATTACCATTATAATATGTCCAAGATACTTTGTCATTACTGACCGCATATGTTTGTTTTCTATTGTCTTTAAAGGCGAACGTGTTATAGCTTTCTTTAACAAGGTAATCTACGCTAAAAATTGAATCGTTAAAATAACTGATTTTCTTTGCCTCTATTTCTGTAGAGTCTGTGTATAATAGAACTACGCAAGCCTTTTTTGGATGTACTTCATAAAATGCAGCAATCAGTAAATTGGTATCTAAATTTTTAAGAGAATCAGGCAAAATAAATTGATTGATTTCAGTAAGACTCTTTAACTGATCCTCTTCATAAGAGATTTCGTTGCTTTCACTACAAGACAATACAGCCAGAGCCAAGATTATTATTATTATTAAGAACCTCATTATTATTTACAAACATAATGCTTTTTAATCTTCAATCAATTACAAATAAAATTTTTTATCAAATAATTATTTTATTCCCTCTCCAGAAACTACAATTCCCTCAATAATTTATGTTCATTCACTATTTTTTAGGTGGTATTACGAAATATCAATATATTTTTGTGTTATGAAAACAGAAAATGTCATAGTAGGAGTACTTTTAGGAGTAAGCGTTGTATTACTTATTTATGGCGCAATGAACAACAAATGCACTCAATTACCGTTTGGTGGTTCATTAAATTGCCCAAACTAAATGTATCGCTAAAAAGGGATTAACTAGGTTAATCCCTCTTTTGATTTAATTCATAATCAGATGCAAGTTGTTTTATTATGCATTTTCGCTTATAGCGTATTTCAATCTTATATTAAGTAATTCAATAATTACTATAACAATACGTCCGGCATCAGCTTTTGTAAGTTTTGCACCACTAGCAATCGCATCTATCACTTTTGTTTTGCTTGTGCCGAAGAAAATATTTATCAGTTCTTGATCCGTAAATCCTTTTGCAATTCTTCCTGCATCTGCTTTTGAAAGTTTGGCACTTGCTGCAATCGCATCTATTAATGCCACTTTATCTTTTTTACTCATGGTTGACATTGTATCAATAATGAGCATTTTAATTATTTCATTTGCTTTCATCTTTTCTGTTTTTAAAAAGGAGCGGGTTGCCCCGCACCTCTTGTTTACTTCATTTTTCTGAACTTTAATTTACTCACTTGTTTGTACTGTGAACTGGTTGCTCCGAAAATTGACTTCACATAGTTTTTACATTCTAAAGCAACGTCAATCAGTCCTGTGGTTTTCTTATACAACAAATCATTTCTCACAATTCTTGCGTTACTCCATGTTGTGTAAGTGTTAATCACCGCAGTGTTCGCTGCTTTTAAACTTGTAAGTAGAGTATTCAGTGAAGAAACTTTCAGTTCGTTCTCATTCGGGTTATATACAGGTATTGAGCTTAAAAGATTGATGAGCTTTTCTAAGTGTTCAATCATGCTGTCATAACTTTGTTGAGACACGCTTATTTGTTTTGGTTCTTCTGGTACTTGAACAGGTGGGTCTTGAGGAGCAATTTTGTTCGCATTTTTCCCTGCATCTGCTTTGGTAAGTTTACCACGCTTACCTTGTATTTTGTGATTTATTGTTAACGCATCACTTACAGTCAGTTCGCTTGCGCCACAGGCTTTTAAAGCGGCCATAACTTTTGTGATTAACTTTTTCACTGGTTCAAATGCAAGCTCTCTATTGTTAGTCGCATTTTTAAAAGCGGTGTGCGCTGTTATTGCTGACGTTAACGAGTTGCCTGCGTTTGTTTTTAGGGTATTCATGTTCGCTACCTTAATTGCGTTAAGAATTGGATTATAAGTTACGCCGTATCCGACACAAAAGCTTATAAGATCTTCAAAATTGGCTACATTCTTAGCATGGCCAATTTCACTAATTGATGCCATAATTATATTTTTTAATTGTTTATTTTTTGATATTAACCGATTCTAAATCCCGAATATCATCGGAACTTTTGCATGAGGAATAGTATCGGAAAAGAAAAACCCCACTATAAGCGGCCAAGTGTTGGTGGCTTATAAAAATATGCATATGTTTTGTTGAGGCTCCATTTTCACCTTCCTTTCTTTTTGTAATTACTAACTATAACGCACATCCTATGCCAGAGGATACATTTTTTTTGTGAATGAACGTTAAACACGGGGTCTTTTCTAATAAGTGGTTATCTAAATCATATTAGCGTGCAGTATTATTTTAAGTTGTTTCAGTAAAAATGCAAGTGCAAACAGTGTTCTTGTAACTTCACCGAGTGTTTTTTCTTATGTACTGAGTGTTTTGCTTTATGTACGCAGTATTCTTTCAACTGCTCGCAGTATTTTTTCTTATGCACGAAGTATTTTTCTTTATGCACGAAGTAAACTCTTTAATGCACGCAGTGTTTTTGTTTGTGTGCTGAGTGTTTTTCTTTATGTACGGAGTATTCTGCTAACTACTCAGAGTATTCTTGTTTGTACACAGTGTATTTTCCCACGCATTTATAACGATACGCCTTCGGCGGACTTTTTTTAAACGGACGCCAATTAGTTTAAATTGGCGCCATTGCGTTAGGGCGCTAAAGTACAATGTATGCAGACACCTGTATGCTGTGTGTAAGTCCTCGCACAAAATGCAAGCACATGTGCCGCTTGTTTTTTAATGGCAGAAATTTTAGTTGGCGTCACATAAGCTTGCATTTTTTCCTGCCCCATGCGTAAGGTGCTAAAGAACGGGCGGTTTGACAAAACCGCTTTTTGCCATCACACGCAATAACAAGTACAAGTGCAATAAATAAACATGGGTGGACAAAGGCCGGAAAAGAATTTACGGTTTGACTTTCGTAACGGGACAATTGACAGCTATAAACAACCATTTTTCCTAAGTAATAAGCGGACGTGTTTCATAGACACATGGGGCTGTGTGGCCGCCACTGGGTTATAACACCACCTTGGCTCAATGCGGGCAGACGAGGTAACAGAAAGTTTAGTATCTTTATATAACCATTTTCGGTATAGACACAGGAAGGTTTCCAAAAGCCGCACTGAAGCCAAGCCGGAAAACGTTAGGTTCCATTTGTAACGCACCTGTGTGTGTTAAGCTAGACGTAGCAGTAGAAATTTTTTTAAGTTGCGGGACGTTAAAGCAAGGCGTAAAAATTTTTGATTTTTTATTAAATAAATCCTGACCTTTTGTCTAAGCAGTTTTTTTGAAAAAAAACGTTTTGCTTAGCAAAACAAAACGATTAGTGGATTTGGAGTGTTGCGAGTGCACTCGCATAAGTGACAAAGACGCTAAGCTTTTTGCTTAGACAAAGGTAGCGAAAATTTTTACAAAGTCAACGGTTTGACAAGGGGTAGACTTTGTTTTTATAAACAAAATCAAAAATTTTTACCCTTTTATTTTGTCCCGACAACTTAAAAGTTGGCTTTCTAAGACTGCGTCAAGCTGTCGCGCTTGAAGCAATAATAGAAAGCCTAAAATTTCTCCTGTGGACCCTAGACTTTAAAAGCTTGACCGCTGCTGCGGTCAGTGCGCCACAAACGAAACCTAACAACGGCTAAGCACAATGCCTTTTCTTTTATCTATTGTTACCTTCATTTCATTTCGGTAACTTTGAATATGGAAAAAGGCACTGATGCCTAGCCGTTATCCGTTATAGGGCATTATGTTGATTGAAGACGACAAATATAAAGCAACAAAGATTGGGGGTGTTTTTACCATCCTTAGTTTGCTGACGAATTTCACATTTTTTATTCCAATGATTTCTATATTTCCTATTCTACTTATTGAAAGTTATGTAGGGACAAATAGTATTGTTATTATGTCAATTATTCTTTTTGTATTTCTTTTTGTTTCATTCTACAATATTCATTTGATCAAAAAAAGACAGGGACAAGTGACCAAAAAAAGAATAATTACATTGATGATCCTTTCATTTTTTATTTTTCATTCATTTTATTTTCCTATTTATTTTAATTCCCATTATAAAAACTCGACAGACGGACAACTAACATTCACTGTAATGGAAAGTATTCCGCGTAGTAGTTATGCTTTTTTAGTTTTTGGACTGCTAATTGACCTTGTTAAGAATAATACACGGACAGTATACTCAGAACATGATTATGAAGATAACGCCCTATAACAGCACCTACCCAAAAGGCGGGGTTTCGTGTTCCATAGACAGTTTTGTGGTTAATGAAACATTAGTTTTTCAAATCAAGTTTTGTGGTAAAAGTCCCGCCCTTCGGGTAGCTGCCAAACGTTATAGGTAAGCCGGGCTGACATCACACCAAGACAACTTATCGGTAAATAAAAACATCTCGGTTCCAAAAAAATCGGCAGACTTTGCGACACTCGGGCGACCACACACCGACCGCTCAAGAAGTTTAAATTTTTACCCCACCGCACATTTTGCGCCCCGTTTAAAAAAAACGGGGACGTTTTGGCTATCCCACATTGCAGCACATTTCCAAGCCCGCACAAAAGCCAACCGCACGACCAAAGGCTTGTAAAAGAGCTGCAATCTCCCGCCCGCCCTACCATGATAATAATTTTCAACATATTGGAATTCAGTTGGAAGAAGCTCCCAATTTCTGCACTCAAAATTGTATATTTGGACACTTTTACATCAATATGACCAGAGAAGAGGCGAAAGCCATAATAAATGCACTTGTTGAACGATTTGCGGAACACCGCAAAGAATACCATTTGCCCGATTATAACGAGCAAAAGGCGAGACAGGATTTTATTAATCCGTTTTTCAAAGCACTTGGCTGGGACATTGACAATGAAAAGGGCGCATCCGAAGCATACCGAGAAGTAATTTATGAAGACAAGGTATTTGTTCGCGGAAAAGCAAAAGCACCCGATTACGGATTTCGACTTGCAGGTAGCGGAAAAAAAAGATTATTTTTTGTTGAAGCAAAAAAACCTTCTGTTGCGCTAAAGACAAATAAGGAATCCGCATATCAATTAAAACGGTACGGCAGTAGCGCACAAGCATACGTTTCTATTCTTACAAATTTTGAAGATTTTATTGTTTATGATTGTTCGCGAGTTCCGAAACTCAATGACAGCGCAAGTGTTTCTCGTTTAAAGCATATACATTTTGAAGATTACATAAAAGAGTTCGATTTTATTTACGATACCTTTTCGCACGAAGCAGTTACAAAGGGACGCTTCGATAAGTTTGTTGCAAGTGACACAGATAAAAAAGGAAGTCAAACACTCGATAAAGAATTTGTACAAAGTCTTGACAACTGGCGCAGATATCTTGCTACAAGCATTGCATTAAATAACAGAAAATTAAATGACGAAGAAATAAATTTTGCAGTTCAGCAAACAATTGACCGTTTAATTTTCCTTCGCTTCTGCGAAGACCGAGCAGTAGAGCCATACGGACAATTGCAAAAAGCAACTTCAAAAGGCGAATCATATAAAAATCTGTTCGACCTTTTTAAACAAGCCGATGATAAATACAATTCAGGACTATTTGATTTTGAAAAAGATCAGATAACTCCCAAACTAAAAGTCGACAATAAAGTAATCAAATCGGTAATTGAAGAACTTTATTATCCGCTCTGCCGTTACGAATTTTCCGTAATGCCTGTTGAGGTTTTAGGAAATGCTTACGAACAATTTCTCGGAAAAGTAATTCGCATTACACCTGCACGCAGTGTACGCATTGAAGAAAAACCCGAAGTACGCAAAGCTGGTGGCGTTTATTACACACCACAATATATTGTTGAATACATTGTAAAAAACACAGTAGGAAAACTTGTTGACGGAAAAACACCAACACAAATTGAGAAAATAAAAATTGTTGACCCTGCTTGCGGTAGTGGTTCTTTCCTGTTAGGAGCATTTGATTATTTGCTCCAATATCATGTTAATTGGTATCACGAAAAAGGATACGCCACTAAAAAAGGAAAAGATAATCCGTTTACACCGCAAGGCACATTAACTACGCACGAAAAAAAGCGTATCCTACTTTGTAATATTTTCGGAGTTGACTTAGATTCCAACGCAGTTGAAGTAACAAAACTAAGTTTGCTTTTAAAGTGTATGGAAGGTGAAACAGAAGCATCCATCAAACAACAAATAAGTTTATTTCACGAACGCGTTCTCCCTGACCTTGATAACAACATAAAGGATAGTAATAGCTTAATTGATATGGATGGCGAATTTGGATTTGAAACTGAATCCAAAATCAAACCTTTCAATTGGAAGAAGCGATTTTCTCAGGTTTTTAGTCAGGGAGGATTTGATGTCGTAATTGGTAATCCACCATATGTGGCAATTGATGGAATCAAACAAGTTGAACGAGATTACTATACTTTAAAATATCCAGAAATAAAAAAACGTCTTGATTTATTTGGGCTTTTCACAGCCAAAGGTAGAAACTTATTAAACGAAAATGGAAAACTTGGTTTTATTATACCAATGCAATTTCTTAGAAACTCATCGTTTGAAATGCTTCGCAAATCCATTCTTCAAAATAATCAGTTAGAAGAAATTAATTATGTTGGTGATAAAGTTTGTGACCAAGCAAAAAACGACACCATCGTTTTTATCTTAGGAAAAAAGAGAAACAAAAAAACATTAACGAAATTAATTGATAGCAAAACCACACAAACCCAGATTCTACAACAAAAAGAATCGTCAATAGATCAGGACGGGTTTTTAAACAACCAAGAGTTTATAATAGATTTAATTTCGTACGATAACAAAGCTATTTTCCAAAAGATAGAAAAAAACAAATTAAAAATTGAAGACCGATTTAATGTTATTCAAGGAATTGTTTCAGGATTAAATGAAGCATATATTTATACTAATAAGTTACTTCCAAAAATTGAAAAGAAATTATTAAAAAAATTTCTTTTCGGTTCTGATTTTGACCGGTATGCTCTTAGATTTTTGAATCATTCGATTGTTTACTTAAACAAGCATATCGATATTCAAGATTTTCCTTTAGCTGAAAATATCTTAAAACCTTACAAAAAACAATTGGAAAAGCGTAGGGAGGTAATTAAGAATGTAATCCCATGGTATTCCCTTCAGTGGCCAAGAGAGGAGAAAACATTCGAAAGTCCAAAGATTATCTTTCAGAAAATAAGAAATCAAAAACTTGCTCAACGACTTGTTGGCACTTATGATGAAACAGGTCTCTATGTTGGCGATGGAGTAATTTATCTTAATTCCAAAACGAATAACAAAGATGAGTTGAAATTTCTTTTGGCATTATTAAATTCATCCTTCTACAATTTTTATTACCGCGAACAATTTTTAGATATAAATCTTAAAATAAAATATCTTGAACAAACTTCTATTGTTGATTATACAAAGTTCAATGGTGAGGAATTGAAAAAATATAAGGAGATAATAAAAATTGTTGATTTGCTATTAAAATTTAATGAAGATCTGCAAGTAGAGAAACTTCCTGCGAAAATAGAACAATTGAAGCAACGAATAGATTACAACGAAGAAAGAATAAATGAATTGGTTTGCGATTTATATAGTCTAACCAAAACAGACATAGAAGCAATTAATACTAAAAGCAAATGAGTATTGCTATTCGCATAAAAGACTGTATTGACAACCACGAGAAGTATGTTGCTATCATGGCTACATTGCCTGACAAAGAACTTGCAAAAAAGCTTGATTTGGTTCATATACAATCGGAAATTGCGGAGCAAACTAAGAACACTGGCTCATTGGAACTTCTTGAAGTTTGGCATCAACAAATAATTGAAGCAAGAATTTACAAAGCTGAAAATGATATTCCTGATGCGCCAAATGAAATTGAACTTGCCATTGCCGATATTGAAACGTTTGTAAGTAAATCAGAAGCGCGTCAGGAAATAATGAGCGACTTAGCCAATCCTGCAAAGCAATCCCGCCCGAAAGTTCAACAACAGCAGGATAATGATAGTCAACTTTCACTTTTTTAAGTACGAAAAAAATGAGCAGTATAGAATCACTTAAAAAATATGTTTTTGAAACATATAGGTATCAAATTTTACCTATCAGTAAAAACATTCAAAAAAAGATTGACAGTAATATTGAAACCTATGAACAACTTGTTGCAGAAAAGAACAATTTACTTGCTGACATTTTATTAAACAAAAATATTTTCCTTAATTACAAACGCTCTCAAGTCGTTTTTAGATTGGAGTACTCCGACAAAAATATTTTTATTTTCCGCCTTGGCGTGAGGAGAGATATAAAACGTAACACAAAAGAATTTAAACAAGAAGAAATCGAAGATTACCCGAATATTGTTTTGATTTTTAACAATGATCCGACAGTACAGAAACTTGCAATTCAGAAAAATTATAGAGCATTCAATAAGTCTGAAACCGTTGCTCATCTTATTGAAAATAGCTTATCTAATTTTTTGCTTGGTTTAAATCTCGCTATTTATATTGAACCGATTTATAATGTTTCTGAATTTTGGGATATTATAGAACGGTATCCAAATAAAATTCAGCAAATAGGCTTCGAATTAATTAGACCAAATCTTAGTAACATTTCAAATACAATTGATAAGCAAATAAAGCAGTTGCAACTTTCAACTGATGCGCACAAAACAAAATTTGAACTAGAAAGCAATAAAGACGCGAACCTTAATATCACTCAAGATAATCAGCAAATTCAAAATTTATTAGAATATAGCGCACAGGGCGGTGGTCCAATTAGTTTGAAAATTAAAGGACTTAAAAAGAAAATTAAAACCAAAAAATCTTCGGAAGAATTTGAAATAACTGAACTGGAATTAAACGGACCGCCAGAACAATTAAAGGAAATGATGAAAGATATTTTAAAATAGGAATGGAATATATCAAAAACATATTTGCTTTTCTTTTTTTAGCCTTGCTTATATCGCTTGGTTTACACTGGATCGAGAGTAATTTTATTGCTGAGTTTTTAAAAAGCAATCTAATAATTATTCTCCTGACCCTACTTGCAATTAATACAGCAACAGTAAGTATTCTTCTGTCAAAACTTAAAGAGATTTCTGAAAAGCATAAGGATTTTAATTTTGAAGAAAGTTATGGCTCACTTAAAAGTTCGCTTACAGAGCAAATCGTTTTAATCTGTTTTGGTTTTATTGTTTTAATTTTGGCAGACAGTAAAATTATCCAAGCAAAATTACCGTATCAAGAAATTATATTTAACACCTTAAACACGGCTATTTTCATTTACTCCGTAGACATTCTTAGAGATACTGGAAAAGCAATTTTTATTATCGTAGACTTTGAAAAGAAAAAATAACATAATGTGTACAACGACCTGTGTGTTATATACGTTGCGCAGACTTGCAAACCCACAATGGCAAGCACATTTGCAGCTTTAGATTAAGGAATGAAAGTTTTTGGCTGCAAATAAGCTTGCCATTTTTCCCGCCCGCCTATGTATGCGTGACGTGAAAAGAAAAAATTTCCCTTCCCTTCTGTAAAAATTTAAACTGCGACCGCTCAAGCCACCGCAAACAAAAACTACGCAGACAGACAAATATAAATTCACAGCAGACACCGTGTTGTATGGACAAAAACAAAACCGGCCTACCTATAACAGCGCACTGGCGCAATAGCGGGGGAAGTGGGTATATAAACATTATTTCGTTAAATTTACATTGTGCGTACTCGACAGTTTAGTATTTCAAAACCGCTACTGCGCCAGTGCGCAAACCGTTATAGCGCATAGGGGCGGACAATTCTCCGTAAGACAATTCATCTTGACAAAAAAGCATTTCGCTTCGACAGGCGACTTCTCACACGGGCGACCGCACAGCAGCTCTTTCGGTTTGACAAGAACATTCAGGTAAAAGATTTTTAAAATTTTTTGCCGACGTACTTTTTGGCTGGAAGTCATAGTAACAGCCATCGCACGACCTCCTTTTCGCCTCCTTCGGAAGGCGGATTGGCTATCCCAAGCTGCGGTCATTTGTAATTTTTCCGCTACGCTCCAAAATCACAAATCACCTCGCGCCGACGCACACAATAAGGTGTGGCGCGAAAAGCGCCACGTTTATGCGCATCTCCCTACGGTCAGTCAGAAGGGCAAGCCACAGGCGTATGGTATTTTTATTTCATAAATTAATTATTAACTTAGCTCTTATAAATTAACCGCGCTAATCATATCAAAGATTTAGAATAAATGAAAAATTATTACAAATTGATCCTTTTTTTCTTTTTAATACTTCGATATGATATTTACTATTGTCAAAATTCAACAACTTCCTATAAGGTTACAGCGGACAAACTAAACGTCAGGTCAGCGCCCGATGAAAATGCTGAAGTGATAAAAACTTTACCTACTGATGAAACTATTGAATTAGAAAGCGTATCCAATGGTTGGGGTAAAATTAAAAATAACGAACTACAATATGTAAAAATGGATTACCTAACCCCAGTCCCTTTAAATATTATACCAGTTCCAGAATCTAAACCCGAACGTTCATGGCGTTCTCTTCCTTTAATCGCCATAACTGCATTTCTACTCGGTCCTATATTCATTATTTTATTGAATATTTATATGTTCAAAGCAAAGAAAAAAAGAATTAAAAATTTGGAAAGTACAATTCTCCAAGATATTGAAAATATAGATTTGGCAAAGAAAAACCTTGCGGAAAAGGAAAGATTGATTGAAGAGCAAAATAAAGTGCATCAGGCAAATATTGACGCGTCATACGAAAATTTATTTAATAAAATTAGTAAAATATACGGTCATGAAAATGCTCTTAAATTTCATAATAATGATTTGTGGATTGGAATGCACTGGCGTTTAGTTCACCACATAAAAGGATTACCTCAAGAAGTTAAAGAAAATGTTTCTGCAAACAAAACTATTTTACACTGGAATTATGATCAGTATATAAGCCGAGGCGCAACTAAGTACAGAAAGCGAATTATACTTGAAGATGATATAGTGACAAGCTGGCAAGATTTATAAAAATGACAAAACAAGAGGAAAAAGAAATAGCGGATTTAATTGGTAGGTATGTCCAACTTCGCGATGAAGACCTTGCTTACGTTGAAGACGATAACGTGGAGAAACTTGAATTAATTGCTAAAAATAACGAACGCAAACTTTTGGAAATTTCGAAAGCACCGTTTGTTCGGTTTCCGATTTGGGCGCAAGTTTTAACTTGGCTTTTCATAGTCTTCTGTCTTGTAGCAGCTCGCCTTTAAAAAATAATTTATCATGTTTAATGATTTATTCCTTAAAAACAAATTCTTTAACTCCATTGAAAAAGGGAGCGTCTTAGGTTTTTTAGAAGGTCTTAGTAAATTAAAAGACATAAATATCACAAACTCAAAAAAGCAGACCGCTCTAATTCTCTCTTGTAAAACTGGTAATTTACCCTTAGTGAAATTAATATTAAGCAAAAGCCCCAACATTGATTTAAAGGATACCTACGGATTCACCGCACATGATTACGTTTTAAAAACTGGAATGAAGGATTTAATAGCGCTCTTTGAGCCACCAACAAATGAAGATCCAGTAACAATTTCTACTCCTAAAAATAATATTGAAGCAAATTTTGAAATTGCCCGTAATTATTTCCAATCATATAACGAGTCTGATGATGATAATAAAATAAATACGGAAACAAAAACAGAAAATAAAGTTGAACAAAAAGAAATAAAAAAAGAATCTGAAGAAAAAAAGGAAACTATAGAAGATACATTAAACGAACTTAATAATCTCATAGGACTGGCCAACATTAAGACTGATATAAATTCTTTAATTAATATTATTAAAATAAATAAATTCCGTGAGAAAGAAGGTCTCCCAACACAAAAGACCTCTTTACATTGTGTATTTCTTGGTCCCCCAGGTACTGGAAAGACAACAATTGCAAGGCTTTTAGCTAAATTGTATTTTCAACTTGGGGTAATAAAAGAAAATAAAATAGTTGAAGTCGATAGAAGCGGTTTAATTGCAGCTTATGTCGGACAAACTGCTTTAAAAACAGATGAAATAATAAATAGTTCCTTGAACGGAATTCTTTTTATAGACGAAGCATATACGTTAAAACGTGGCGACTCCTCAAATGATTATGGCCAAGAGGCCATTGACATTTTGCTCAAAAGAATGGAAGATCATCGTGATGAACTAATAATTATTGTAGCTGGGTATAAAAAAGAAATGGTAAATTTCATCGAATCTAACCCCGGTTTAAAATCACGTTTTAATAAATATTTTAATTTTTTAGACTACGAACCCTTGGAGCTCGTTAAAATTTATGAAAAAATGATTGGTGCATCTGGTTTTATTATCGAACCGGACGCTCTTGAAAATATCTCAACGCTCTTTACAACATTGCACGATCGCAAAGATGATAGGTTTGGAAATGCCCGTTTAGTCAGAAATATATTTGAAAAGACTTTCGAAAAACAAAGCAATAGAAATGCAAGCTCCGAAAATATTACAAAGGAAATGCTAATAACGATAAAGTCCGTAGACATTCCAATAAACGAATTTACCCCTTTAAATTAGTTCTATGAATCTTATAAAATCTAGTTTAATCATAATACTTCCAATAATCGCGGCGATTATTTCATGGATATTTTCGGGATATTTTCTTTCAAGAAAAGATAATTATCAAAATAGCAAATATAAAATCTTTAGGAAAAAAATCAGCTGGAGCTTTTTCTGGTTAATTTTCACTCTGTTAGTAGCATTAAAAGTACTCGGCAAATAATGATTTTTATTACATTATCTGTGATACAGAACAAAGTTGTTTAATTTCTTGACCTTTTTAGAATTTCTGTTATTTTCTAAAATAAGGCTCCATTTCTGTGAGATTTCTAAAAATAAATGATCGCCATCCAGCAGTTTTATATCCTCTGCTCCCAGATGGATGATTGATGAAAATAACAATTAATTCATAACCAGTCGTGTGGCTAATTTTATAACATCTTTCATAAATACCTAGCTCATTATTTTTAATTATTTCCGGGCTCTCTAAAAAGTCCCAATCGGTATTTTGATTAATCTCATTTATAAAAATCCCATCTCCAGCTATACCAAATTTAATACAGCATTTAGGTTTTAGTATCAACAATACCTTTAGCATTACACGCCAGCCTTTTTGAAAATCTTCTCCTGTTGGCCTATCATATATTCCATCCTCAACCTTAACAGCTCTTTGTGATAAATTCAAATACGCAACACTTGACCAAAGCAATTTCCTTTTGTTAATATCATAAGCATATTCGTTCAAAAAAGTCTTTTCTACAGAACGAAGTAACCTTGAGTTACCGTTTTTCGATAATTCTTTGTTGAAGCCTTGATCGAAAATAAAATCTCTGGTCCAGTTAACTTTTTCATCGACATTTCCCCCGTCTTCATAATTACTATCACCTATAAACAATGTCTTTAAGGCTTCATAATTTAATCCAATCCACGGCAACCATTTTAGTTCCTCTTTTTGAATCAAAGGATTAATTTCATTATCGTAATCTATATTCATAATGCAATATAATTAATCTTTAAATAATTACAAAGTGTTTCCAAATCTCTTGTGCCGAAAACATTACTTACTGGTCTGTCAGTTGAGACCTTTACATCACCACTACCCTTAGACCAAAACCCGTTCACCAGTACTTACCAACCGCACATTTTGCAAGCACTTGTGTCGCTTTTAGATTAAGGCAGATAATTTATTTGGCGCCACAAAAGCTTGCAAAATCTTCCGCCCTCCTGTGTGTATCGAACTGTGTGTAAAAAGCCGACGCAAAAAAATTTTAAAAAGGGGCCGGTGTTAAAAAGACATTCGGAGAGCTGCTTTCCTCCCCTGCAATCACGTAGCAAAAAAAATGTATGCAGACACGTAACCAGTCGCCTGATCTGGGTGCGCCCCTACGACGCTATAACACCACCTACACGTAATTGGCGCATTTGAGGTAATAAAAAGTTTTGTATCTTTAAATAACCTTTTGTCGGTATAGACAGTTGAGTGTTCCAAAACGCCAACTACGCGTAGCCGGAAAACGTTAGCGGTCAGTTTGCGGACAGACATTCCGGTTGAAAATGACAATAAACGAAGACGAAATAATCAAAACAATAATAGCGAAAGTCCCAAAAGGACCTTTTCATAAGGACGTTCATACTGCGACAGACGCTTCTTTAAATAGACAAGAAAAGGCCTATGCGCTCGGACTCTTCTTCGAAAAAATTAAAGCGGATCAAGATCTTTACAATTCATTGAATAAAGACTTCGGCAAATTGGCAGACACTTATAAAGCGTTAGACCTTGACAAATATTTCTCTTTAAAAATAGTAGCGCGTAAGCAAACGAAGGCTACGACATATGAAATTATCTTAGGACTGATAAGTATAATTTTTATAGTTGCAGGTTTAACAAGACCATTCTCATATTCAATCCTTCATACTAAAAGTAACACGCCTGTTTCGGTAACCGGCATTTCTGTAATTTGCCTAGGACTTATACTAATTTATGTAACACTTTCATTTTATCGACGCAGACAAAGACTTAAAGTATTTTATTTAAATAGTAACGGACAAAACAACGGCGGACACGTGAGCGAGACGTAAACTGTGTGCGCAAACCGAACCGCTAACAGCACCTACTTGCAATTTTTTGCGGGTTAGCGCTCAAATGCGTAACTTGACATAGCAAAAAACTGCAAGTAGCTGCAAAACGTTATAACTAAGCCGCCGGGACATCGGAAATGAAAAAAAATTTCACACTGACAATAACACTTCTACTTTTATTTGGCTTTTCGGTCGGACAGATAACCTCTAAAACAATTTTACTTAAAGGTCGCGACTCGACAATAGTAATAATGAGGCTATTCCTTTCGCAACAGTGGTAATCAAAGGGACGAAAATTCATTGTACCACAGACAATTTAGGTAATTACTCAATAGACCTAACGACTATTGCGGACACATTGAAAAACGTGATATTATACTGCTCTTATGTCGGCTACAACACAAAAGAAATTCCCATAAAACATAAAATTACCAAGACAATTACTCTTGACTTTAAATTAACTAATCGACCTGCGTGTGAAATGCCTGACCCATGGAGCGCGATAAAAATAAATAATTCGGACACCGCTCAGTTTACAAAAATTCTTAAGCGCGGTCTCGACACATTAACATTTTATAGGCGACATAGTAATTGTGACACAGTGACCTATTACAAATTTCAGGTCTTCAAGCAATCTCAGACATATGGCATACGTACTTTTATTCCAGTAAAATATGCGCAACCAAAAAGATGCAAAGACTTATTTTCTGCTGACCCAAATAAAATAGTTTTTAAAGTAGCGCAATCTTGTCTTCACTCTCCCGCTACAATAAATTTTACGAACGCGTTTGAACAAGGCATACGAAATATAAAACGCGACACTGCGACTTGCTCGAATAAAATACAATATTCGATGACAATCGGGACTAAAAATTATAAAAGTAAAATAAAGACTTGCAATCAAGACATCGAAAGACTAATGAATATGTATTTTGGTTGCGCAATTGTTGACGAAAAGACAATACAGAATGGCTATTAAACTGTGTGCGGCGGCCAAGTTATAACAGCACCTACTTGCAATTTTTTGCGGGTTAGCGCTCAAATGTGTAACTTGGACATAGCAAAAAACTGCAAGTAGCTGCAAACCGTTATAACCAATGGCGGCGGACTTTCGCTCCGTAGACAACTTTACGATAGACAAAAAACTTTTCGTCCGGCCTTTAAGGACAGCTTTAATGTTCCATAGACACATTTGAGGTAAATAGATAGGTGTACTTGTTATTGCTTTCCTTTCGCTCTTCGGGCGGACACGCCCGTTAGTACAGCTATCGCGACATCCCAACGCACTTTTGTGGTTTTTTCAAAACCATTTTGGCTAACCCAAACTGCGGTCATTTGTAATTTTTCCGTTACACTCCAAAATTCCAAATCACCTCGCGCAAACGCACACAATAAGGTGCGGGGCGACAGCCCCGCGTTTGTGCGCCTCTCGCTCCGCTCAGTCAAAGGCGCAAGCCACAGGCGTATGGTTTTTTTTGCTAACTTTAATATTATGAACCCTTTTTTAGAATTTTTAATTTGTGACGATGCGCAGTTATATTCTTATAAAGCAATGCAAAAACAATTTTCTAATATCATTAAAAGCATTAAACCTTCAATTTTAAAATCTCTACCGCAACTACAACTCAATGGAATTTATATTTCTGATTCTGTTTTTGCAAATAGTGGAGATGTTATAATTCGCTCAATGGATCTTTCAAGTTTAGATAAACGAATAGAGCATTATGGAATTGTCTACGGAACCACTACCGTAGGAGAAAAACTAATATTTGATATGTCGCCTCAAACAAACGTAATTTACAAAACATTGGATGATTTCATGGACGGCTTTTTTGAAATAACCATTAAATCCAAACCAAGCGGTACTAGTTTTGAAGAAATATTAAAAAGAATTGAAGAATGGGAATACGAAAGTTATTGTTTCTATGACAAAAACTGCCAGCAATTTGCAAACTATTGTGTTTTTGGCGAAAAATTCAGCCCAGGAATAGAATTTGTAAAAGAATTATCACTACCTCTTGTTGATTTAAGACTCTCAATATGGCTAAATCGTAAAAACAATCCAGAAAACTCCAAATATTTAGATTTAATAAACAATAGAATAAAATGTTTATCGAAACTGAAATCAGAGCTTATAAAAAAATAGTTTGCCGTTCCCCTTTGGGTCGGGCTTTTCATTTCAATCTTTGCAGGAGGCAGGCAAAGGATTTCCATTGCAATCCCTAACGGAAATAAAACTAAAAATTAAAGATGTCAGAAACCCTTACACCCAAAGCGTCCGCTAGTTCTTTAAGATAAAATGCTGTTGGATTTGATTTGCCGTTTTCAATGCGTTCAATACTTTGTGGCTCTTTACCGCATTCGAATGCAAGGTCACGTTGCGACCAACCCTTTTTCTTTCTGAGTTCAACGATTCTTTCGCCTAATTTTTTAAGGTAGCGTTGCTTTTGCATTATCAACACAAATCAACATATAAGCTGATTTTTTTACATCAACAGATGTGTTGATAATTGTATTTATTTCCTATATTTGATGTGCAAAACAATCAATTACAGCTTTATACACAGTTTTGGTGACAAAAAGGATAAATTATTATATTAGTAAAAGAATTAAGGGTATCATTTAAATGCGTTTTAAAACTTCATTCCTGATTAATAGCTCAAAGCTTCCTATATTGGTAGCCTTAACTTTTGTCCTACTAGCATTCTCAATTATTAAGTGTGATTTAAAATTAGTTGGGGCTACATCGGAAAGATGGAATAGCGGTATTAATGGAGGAGGCAGTGGAACGGAGTATTATTTTAACATAAAAATCAACACGGCTAAAAATTTACAGTTTGATTCCGTTTGGGTAAATGGTAAATGTCTCCCCACGTACATTTCCAATACAAGTTTATCTGTTTCTCAAAATCCTGTAAACTTTAAAAAAAACGAAACGATCACTTTGAGGGCATCTGACCTTAGTTTAAATAACACTATTTCTATATCTAAACCAGTCAAATATAAAGGTGATGCATTAATAAGATATTATTTAGATGACAAGACTAAATATTTAATTATCAAAAAAATTACTCCAAAAGAAAGTATAAATCGCCCTTAAAAAAGTAAAAAGAATGAGAAATAAAAACCTACTTACAATTGCAATTTTATTTATTGCGTTAATTGCTAAATCGCAAGAGTGGACAAAAAATTTAAAATCTGAAAATCCAAACTTTTTCGAAATTCAAAAGGCATTTAATGACTATTGGAAAGATAAACCTGTTGAAAAAGGAAAAGGTTACAAACAATTTAAAAGATGGGAATGGTATTGGTCTCAGCGTGTTGGGCAAAATGGTGAATTTCCTAAAGCAACTGCTTTATATGATGAATTTGAGAAGTATAATAGTTCAAATGCAAGTCAAAAAATGCAAAGTGCAGTTTCAGCCACAACAGCTAATTGGACTTTTAAAGGGCCAAGTTCTAGTCCAGGAGGATACAGAGGTTTAGGTCGTATTAATTGTATTGCGTTTCACCCTACAAACGCCAATACATTTTGGGTTGGTACTCCTGCAGGAGGTTTATGGAAAACAACCGATGCTGGAACAACATGGACTACCAATACCGATAATCTTCCTGTATTAGGAATTAGTGATATTGCAATTGACCCAACGAATGCAAACATTATGTATGTCGCAACTGGGGATGGCGATGCAGCAATTAGTTTATCAAATGGTGAAGGAGATACAAAAAGTATTGGAATACTAAAATCAACCAATGGGGGTTTAACATGGTCTTCAGTACTTACTGCTTCAGTATCACAGAATGTTCTAATAAGACGTTTAATAATTAACCCTAGTAATCCTCAAAATTTATTGGCAGCTACTAGTATCGGTATTTGGCGCACAAATGATGGCGGCACAACTTGGAACGCCGTTACTTCGACAGGTTTATGGTTTATGGATGTAGAATTTAAACCTACTGACCCGAATTTTGTTTACGCTGCAACTTATAGCCCTGCGGGTAATGCGCAAATATTCACTTCATCTAACAACGGTGTCACTTGGTCACAGGTTACGAGTTTCACTGGCTACACAAGAATTAATCTTGCAGTCACCGCAAACTCACCTGCGTTAGTTGATGCCGTATGCGTAAACTCCTCATATGGCTTAGGTGGTCTTTGGTTTTCAAGTAATAGCGGTGCTTCTTACACTCAATACTTTAATGCTAATTGCACTAATAATTTATTACACAATACTTTCAACGGCTCAGGATGCGGCGGACAAGGTAATTACGACCTTGCATATGCAATAAACCCCTCTAACATGAATGAAATTTGGTTGGGCGGCATCAATAGCTGGCGTTCAACTAACGGAGGCAGCAATTGGTTTTTAAATAATATATGGTCGTCCTCACAAACGACACTAGTTCCTGAAGTTCACGCAGACAAACATTTTATCGCATTTCATCCATTAAATAATTCTTTTGTTTACGAGTGTAATGATGGGGGATTATATGTTACAAATAATGGCGGAAGCTCTTGGTTTGATATAACGAATGGAATGGGTATTAGTCAAATATACAGAATTGGAACAAGTGCAACTGTAGCTAATAAAGTAATATGCGGCTTACAAGATAATGGGACTAAAGAAGTGCAAACAAGTACTTGGTATGAACGTACAGGTGGCGATGGAATGGAATGTATTATTGATTATACAAATTCAAATATTCAATATGCAACTTATGTTGAAGGTTTAATTTACAAAACAACTAATAACTGGTCAACCTTCACGACAATAGTTCAAAATAATGGCACTGGGGTTAACGCTCCGGGTGCTTGGGTGACACCTTACATTATGCACCCGACAAATAACAATATATTACTTGTTGGAAAGGCTCAAGTATATCAATCTACAAATGGCGGCTCAACTTGGTCACAACTTGGGAGTTTGCCAGGTGCAATTGGCAATTTAATTTCAATGGCATACGCTCCTTCAAATCCAGCTGTAATTTATGCTGCAACTGCCACCCAAGTATTCAGAACAACTAACGGTGGTTCAACATGGTCATTGATGGGAACTTCCACTACACGTATCACCTATATTTCAGTAGATCCAACAAACTCACAAAGAATTTGGGTGACGAAATCTGGGTACACAGCCGCTGATAAAGTTTGGTACTCTCCCGATGGCGGTACTACTTGGACTAATTTTTCTGGTTCTTTACCTAATTTACCTGTAAACTGTATAGTTTATCAAAATGGTTCTGCGGATGGCTTATATATCGGAACAGATGTAGGAGTTTACTTCCGTGACGCAACAATGGCTGATTGGATTTTTTATAATACTGGCTTACCAAATGTGATTGTTAATGAATTAGAAATATCATATGTAAATAATAAACTTTGGGCAGGCACTTTTGGTAGAGGTTTATGGAATACTGACTTATATTGCGCAACTCCTAATCAGCATTCTGCAATAAACGGCATAACAAATATGTGCGCTGGTAGTGGCTCAACTCAATACAGCATTGCCGCAGTTTCAGGTGCAACATCATATGTTTGGACTTTACCAGGTGGATGGTCTGGTTCAAGTTCTACTAATTTGATTAATGCAACGCCAGGTAATTCAGGTAATATTACTGTTGCTGCAAGTAACTCGTGTGGTTTGTCTCCAACACAAAATATATTTGTAACAATAAATCCTCTGCCAACAATCAACGCATCAAGCTCAACTAGTATGCTCTGTGTTGGACAATCAGCAACTTTATCAGCAACAGGGGCGTTAAATTACACTTGGAATCCGGGTGGTACAGGCTCTAGCATCATAGTTTCTCCGACAAGCAATACAACATATACTGTAACTGGTATTAATGGCAACAACTGTACTAATACTTCATTATTTACACAAAACGTATCTGCTTGTACAACCATTAATCAGTTAACAAATATTTCAGAACAAATATCAATTTATCCTAACCCATTTAATTCCAAATTAACCCTATTGTTTAAGTCAACTGTTTGTGAAAATTGCAACATAACTGTGTTTAGTTCATTAGGTACTCTTATTCATAAACAGAATATAACTAGTTCTGTTACTGAAATTGATTTAAGTGAATTAAGTTCCGGCATTTACTTTATAAAAATATATGACGGCTCAACAACCTTTACAAACAAAATAATAAAAGAATAAAAAAAACGCCTCGAAATATCGAGGCGTTTTTTTTTTGATATTTAAAGATCTATTGCCCTTTACCACCAAAAACAACTTTAAGTTTTCGGCTTAAAGTTTCAGTTATGATAGGAACAACACGCCCTGCATCAGCTTTTGTTAGTTTTGCTCCTTCAGCAATTGCATCAATCAATTTTGTTTTGCTTGTGCCGAAGTAAATATTTATCAGCTCTTCATCTGTAAATCCTTTTGCAATTCTTCCTGCATCTGCTTTTGAAAGTTTCGCGCTTGCTGCAATAGCATCTATTAATGCCACTTTATCTTTTTTACTCATGGTTGACATTGTATCAATAATGAGCATTTTAATTATTTCATTTGCTTTCATCTTTTCTGTTTTTAAAAAGGAGCGGGTTGCCCCGCACCTCTTGTTTACTTCATTTTTCTGAACTTTAATTTACTCACTTGTTTGTACTGTGAACTTGTTGCTCCGTAAATTGACTTCACATAGTTTTTACATTCTAAAGCAACGTCAATCAGTCCAGTGGTTTTCTTATACAACAAATCATTTCTCACAATTCTTGCATTACTCCATGTTGTGTAAGCATTAATCACAGCTGTGTTCGCAGCTTTTAAACTTGTAAGCAAAGTGTTTAGTGAAGAAACTTTCAGTTCGTTCTCATTCGGGTTATAAGCAGGTATTGAACTTAAAAGATTGATGAGCTTTTCTAAGTGTTCAATCATGCTGTCATAACTTTGTTGAGACACGCTTATTTGTTTCGGTTCTTCTGGTACTTCAACAGGTGGGTCTTGCGGAGCAATTTTGTTCGCATTTTTTTCCCGCATCTGCTTTGGTAAGTTTACCACGCTTACCTTGTATTTTGTGATTTATCGTTAGTGCATCACTTATAGTAAGGTCGTTTGCGCCACTGGCTTTTAAAGCAGCCATAACTTTTGTGATTAACTTTTTCACTGGTTCAAATGCAAGTTCCCTGCTATTGGTTGAGTTTTTAAAAGCGGTATGCGCTGTTATTGCAGCCGTTAAAGAGTTGCTTGCGTTTGATTTTAAAGTATTCATGTTCGCTACCTTAATTGCGTTAAGAATTGGATTATAAGTTACACCGTATCCGATGCAAAAGCTTATAAGATCTTCAAAATTGGCTACATTCTTAGCATGGCCAACTTCACTAATTGATGCCATAATTATATTCTTTTAATTGTTCGTTTTTAATTTTGCCCGATTCTAAATCCCGATTATCATCGGAACTTTTGCATGAGGAATAGTATCGGAAAAGAAAAACCCCACTATAAACGGCCAAGTGTTGGTGGCTTATAGAAATATACCTATGTTTTGTTGAGGCTCCATTTTTACCTTCCTTTCTTTTTTTAATTAATAACTATAACGCACATCTTATGCCGAAGTATACATTCATTTTGTGAATGAACGTTAAACACATGAAATTTTCTAATATGTGGTTATCTAAAACATATTAGTGCGCAGTACTATTTTAAGTTATTTGAGTAAAAATGAAAGTGCAAACAGTATTCTTGTAACTGCACCGAGTATTTTTCTTTATGCACGGAGTGTTTTGCTTTATGTACGCAGTATTCTTTCAACTGCACACAGTGTTTTTTCTTATGCACAGAGCGTTTTTCTTTATGCACGCAGTAAGCTCTCGAATGCACGTAGTATTTTTTGTTTGTGCGCTGAGTATTTTTCTTTATGTACAGAGTATTCTGCTAACTGCTCAGAGTATTCTTGTTTGAGCACGGTGTATTTTCCCACGCACTTATAACGATACGCCTTCGGCGGACTTTTTTTTTAACGGACGCCAATTAGTTTAAATTGGCGCCATTGCGTTAGGGTGCTAAAGTACAATGTATGCAGACACCTGTATGTTGTGTGTAAGCCCTCGCACAAAATGCAAGCACATGTGCCGCTTGCTTTTTAATGGTAGAAATTTTAGTTGGCGTCACATAAGCTTGCATTTTTTCCTGCCCCATGCGTGAGGTGCTAAAGAACGGGCGGTTTGACAAAACCGCTTTTTGCCATCGCACGCAATAACAAGTACAAGTGCAATAAACAAACATGGGTGGACAAAGGCCGGAAAAGAATTTACGGTTTGACTTTCGTAACGGGACAATTGACAGCTATAAACAACCATTTTCCTAAGTAATGAGCGGACGTGTTTCATAGACACATGGGGAAACTTCTGTGTGGCCGCCACTGGGTTATAACACCACCTTGGCTCAATGCGGGCAGACGAGGTAACAGAAAGTTTAGTATCTTTATATAACCATTTTCGGTATAGACACAGGAAGGTTCCAAAAGCCGCACTGAAGCCAAGCCGGAAAACGTTAGGTTCCATTTGTAACGCACCTGTGTGTGTTAAGCTAGACGTAGCAGTAGAAATTTTTTTTTAAGTTGCGGGACGTTAAAGCAAGGCGTAAAAATTTTTGATTTTTTTATTAAATAAATCCTGACCTTTTGTCTAAGCAGTTTTTTTGAAAAAAAAACGTTTTGCTTAGCAAAACAAAACGATTAGTGGATTTGGAGTGTTGCGAGTGCACTCGCATAAGTGACAAAGACGCTAAGCGTTTTTGCTTAGACAAAGGTAGCGAAAATTTTTTACAAAGTCAACGGTTTGACAAGGGGTAGACTTTGTTTTTATAAACAAAATCAAAAATTTTTACCCTTTTATTTTGTCCCGACAACTTAAAAGTTGGCTTTCTAAGACTGCGTCAAGCTGTCGCGCTTGAAGCAATAATAGAAAGCCTAAAATTTCTCCTGTGGACCCTAGACTTTAAAAGCTTGACCGCTGCTGCGGTCAGTGCGCCACAAACGAAACCTAACAACGGCTAAGCACAATGCCTTTTTCTTTTATCTATTGTTACCTTCATTTCATTTCGGTAACTTTGAATATGGAAAAAGGCACTGATGCCTAGCCGTTATCCGTTATGTGTAACCTTATGACGACAGAAACCGACAAAAAGAAACTAATTGAACTGCTCGACAAAGCAGAACATTTGGCTGGACAATATTCAGGTGGTTACTCTGGACAATTTTTATCAGCAGAAGAATTTCATTCGGCATTGGTTGACAGCATAACAAAACTCAAAAACGGAGACAATTCGCAACTTGACAAACTTGATATTTGGTTTTTGCCGACTTCTTGTTGGGACGACTTTGTAGGCAGTGACGGTCAGGACTTGGCAAATCAAATAAGTGACCTATTAATTAAAATGACAAATGATAAAACTCGAAAATAACTGGCGACAAAAATCACTTGAAAGTCTTGAAAAGAAGACCTGGCCAGCGTTAAGTGCAGACGAAGGTTCTTATTTAATTAAAACTTGCAACTCGTTACGAAAAAACAACTTCAAGACTTTACGACCGAAGACTTGCGAATAATGATTGGACAGGAAATTGGACTTTATTTTTTAATGCCATTAGCAATTGAAACATTAACAAATGACTTGTTTGCTGAAGGTGATATGTATGAAGGTGATTTATTGAAAAACGTATTAGAAGTGGACACTAAGTTTTGGGACGACAATAAAAATTACTGGCAACAATTAAACGACATAATTAAAGACAGACGACAAGAAATAACAAAAATAAAGTTTGATATTTCTAAATTTGACAACTGCAAACACAGACAATGAGAAGAAAGGCTACACATAACAGCACCTACAAGAAATTGGCGGTTCAGTGGTTAAATGAAGCTTTGTGCTTCGTATCAAGTTTTGTGGTGGCAGACAGTTTTCGTCTCCGAAATCGCCAACTTCTTGTAGCTGCAAAACGTTAGTGGCAACCTATGACGACACAATACTATAAACGACATTTTGACGAACCTCGGACAGAACAATCCGAAGTTTGGGGAACTTGTGACTATTACTTTGAAACAAATCAGAACGGAGAAGTACTTCGACAAATTGAAGTTTATGAAAATGGAAAAACATTAAAATATGGCGAACAATTTATCAAAGATGAATTTGGATTTCTTGCCGACCAACCCCTTATCCTTTCCGATTTTGAAAACTTTGCAATAAATAAAACTGACTTTGAATATCAATGGCAAAAGTGAATTACATAACTGGTGACGCTACAAATCCGCAGAAAAATGGAAACAGAATCATTGTTCACGTTTGCAATGACATTGGTGGTTGGGGCAAGGGTTTTGTAATGGCAATTTCTAAACGTTGGAAAGAACCTGAACATGAATATAGACAATGGTTTAAATCAAATGACAATTTCAGCCTTGGACAAGTTCAATTTGTGCAAGTCGAAGAAGAACTCTGGGTTGCTAATTTAATAGGACAACATAAAATCAAAAAAGGCGAAAATGGTTACGCACCAATTAGATATGAAGCAATTTTGTTAGGTCTTGAAAAAGTGGGACAATTCGCCATTGACAAAAAAGCCACAGTACATATGCCAAGAATTGGTTGCGGACTTGCAGGTGGAACTTGGGACAAAATTGAACCATTGATAAACAAATCACTTTTAGAAAACGAAATTGAGACTTATGTTTATGACTTTGACTAAAAGAAGGGCAGCCACTAACAGCACCTACCCAAAAGGCGGGGTTTCGTGTTCCAAAGACAGTTTGGTGGTTAATCAAATATTCGTTTTTCAAATCAAGTTTTGTGGTAAAAGTCCCGCCCTTCGGGTAGCTGCAAAACGTTACCGGTAATTTATAGACGACCAAAACATGACACCTGAATTTCCACTAATTTCAGTTTATAAAGACCGCGGTCTGAATGTTTTTAAAGACGATTCACTATTTCGTAAGGTTACGACCTATACGCTCATTTCTCAAAACCCAGACGAGAATAATTTTTACGACCGCTATGGAAAACGCTGGACATTTAGATTTATTAACGACAAAATAAAAAACGACTTTAAAACACGCCTTTTAGCAAATACTATTTATAATCCAATGGTAAGTGTCGACCTTGACTGGAAACTAAATGGTAGCTACGACTTGAGTGAATTAAAGAATGCTATATTTCTGTGTGTTGACAAAGACGATGATATAATAACTCAATTCGAGGAAGCAGACATTATTAAAAATGCAATACGCAACTGCGAGACTTTTGACGACATTGTTTTCGCGCTTAACAAGTATGTGTTTGAGGTAGACGAACAAAGACTTTTGAAAGAACGAGGCAACTAAACTGAAAATTAAACTACCGGTAACACAGGTCTGGCGCCATTTGGGCATTTTGCTTCGCAAGACAAATTATATTAACTTTGAAATCAGGCTTCGCAATTAAAAATATAGTAAGAAACCCAAACGAGCGCCAGGCCTGAAAACGTTATAGCCAATGCTTAGACGGACAAACCAGACGCACATTTTAGCACTTTTGGTTTTGCCCGACAATATATCCGACCCTTCGCAAAACCAAAAGTGCTAAAATCTTCCCACCGCACGACTGTTAATAATTTCCCTACAAACAATTTGCACTTTCGGACTTGACCAATTACATTTGACAATTATTGTCAATTAAATAAAATGGAAACAGTAGGGCAAATTATTAGAGCAAAGAGAGAAGCTCAAGGACTGCTTTTAAGGCAGGTTGCAGCTTATCTCGACATCGATCAAGCAATATTGAGCAAAATCGAAAGAAGTGAACGCAAGCCGACAAAAGAGAATATTCTAAAGCTTTCTGAAATTCTAAAACTCGACAAAGACGAGCTAATGGTTCAATTCATGAGCGACAAAATCGCTTATGAAATTGCAGACGAAGATTGCGCTAATCGAGTTTTAAAAGTAGCAGAGAAAAAAGTAAAATATTTAAAGGCTCATCCCATTAAAAGCTAATAATGAAAGACACTTATCAAAAAACTTCAACTCTTAGTGTAGTTGAAGAACCTCAATTAGATATGCGATTTTCTATAAATCCTGCTTATCAGACAAACACAAAAAAAAATAATGCAACAGAAACTTTAAATGTACTCTCACTGTTTTCTGGTTGTGGTGGTATGGACTTAGGTTTTGAGGGTGGATTTTCAGTTTTATCTTCATCAATAAATGAAATTTTAACACCTCATTTTATTGAGAAGAAAATTGATAAAAAGTTTATTCAACTCAAAAAGACGAGATTTAAAACTGTATTTGCCAATGATATTTTAACCGATGCAAGAAATGCTTGGGTAAATCACTTTTCAAAAAAAGGACACAATGCCGAAGCGTTTTATACGGACAGCATCGTTGATTTGGTGAAGCTACATAAAAACGGAACAGAAATTTTCCCAAAAAATATTGACGTTGTAACAGGCGGATTTCCTTGCCAAGATTTTAGTATTGCGGGTAAAAGAAATGGTTTTAAGTCTCACAAAAATCATAAGGGTGAAATAAGTGCAAAAAAAATTCCTTCAACAGAAACTCGCGGGCAACTTTATATGTGGATGAAAGAAGTTATTGAAATTACAAAACCAAAAATATTTATAGCCGAAAATGTAAAAGGCTTGGTTAATTTATCTAACGTAAAGGAAATAATTCAAAATGACTTTTCATCTGCTGGCGACAATGGATATATTGTTTTAGACCCTCAAGTTTTGCATGCGGCTGATTATGGTGTTCCACAATCAAGAGAAAGAGTAATTTTTATTGGTATAAGAAAATCTGCGCTTAAAAAATCTGCGCTTGAAGAATTAGAAAAACTAAACATTTCAGAAAAATATAATCCATATCCAAATCCGACACATTCATACACTGTTGAGGGAGAAGATTTGAAAAGACACGTGGAATTAAAGGAAGTATTTAGTGTATTGGACGAACCCGAAAAAACAAATGACCTTTCTCAAAAGTATTATTCAAAAGCAAAATACATGGGTGCACACTGCCAAGGTCAGACTGAAATAAAACCAGCAGGTATTGGTCCGACAATAAGAGCAGAGCATCACGGAAATATTGAATTTAGAAGACTATCTAAAAAAAATGGCGGCAAAATCATAGAAGAACTTTCAAAGGGACTAAAAGAAAGACGCTTAACGCCAAGAGAATGTGCATTAATTCAAACGTTTCCGCCCGACTACGATTTTGTAATTGAAAATAAAAGCGGAAGAAAAGGTTCGTTTTTAGTTAGTCCCTCACAAGCATATAAAATTATTGGTAACGCAGTTCCACCACTTCTTGCATATAATCTGGCAAAAAGACTTGAAGACGTTTGGGATTTATATTTCAAAAAATAATTATGATAATTTCAGCTAATTCAGAACCTAACAGAAAAGAGTTTAATAGTTTATTAGATTCAACAGTCGCAGAACTAAGTAGCCATGCAAACAAATCATCAAAATCTATCTCAAAGCTTTTGGGTCGAGACCTTGAACCCTATGTCAAAGATGTAATGACTGATTTAGCTGTTGGAACTGCTTTTGAAAATTCAATTGAATTAATTGGCGGACAGAAATTTCCAGATATAGTTGCGAAAAAATATTACGGAATTGAAGTAAAAACGACAACACAAAATCATTGGAAAACAACTGGAAATAGTGTTTTAGAAGGAACAAGAGTTGAAGATGTTGAAAGAATATTTATGCTTTTCGCAAAGTTAGCAAGCCCAATTGAATTCAGATGCAGACCTTATGAAGAATGCTTATCAGAAGTGGTAGTAACGCATTCGCCACGATATTTAATTGATATGAATTTAGAAAAGGGTAAAACTATTTTCGATAAAATAAAAGTGCCTTACGACACTTTACGAAAAAAAGAAAATCCGATCAGACCAATTGTTGATTATTACAAAAGCAAACTAAAACC
The DNA here is from genome assembly GCA_016715905.1 of Sphingobacteriaceae bacterium. NCBI lineage: Bacteria > Pseudomonadati > Bacteroidota > Sphingobacteriia > Sphingobacteriales > Sphingobacteriaceae > Sphingobacteriaceae bacterium. Next base: position 74,176 of record JADJXI010000007.1, read on the forward strand.
TGGTGAAGACCTATGGTGGATTGACCAAGAGAATAGTAAAGCAAGTAATCTTGTTATAAAAATTTGGACGAATTTGAGCGTGACAGAAAAACAAGAAGTGAAAAATAAAGCAATGGTTTATTTTCCCGAGTTGTTTAGTAATAGTGGCGACAAATTCGCTAGACTTGCAATTTGGTTAGTTACTCGTGAAGGAGTTGTTTGCCCAAACATTCGGGACTTATTTACCGCTGGTGGCAAAGGACAAATATTAGTTGGTAAAAAAACTTACAAAAATGTTCCTCGAATATTCTTAAATCTATTCGACAACTTAGATTTTATAATTGAAACCATCGGACAGACTTCATCAATTGAGCTATCTGACTATTGGGGCATAAAGACAAGTGAAAAGAAAAAAATTGCAGACTGGATTGAATTGATTTCTTTGCAATCGAAAAAAATATCGGACGCAAAACACTTAAACGTAAAACAAATACTGACAGAAATAATTGCAGAATGAGCCTAACCCTTCGCAGTCATACACATTTGCAAGCCGCACAAATCAGTGCACAACCAAAGCTTACAAATAAGTATGCCTGCCCGACACACACCGACAGACATAAAAGCACTGGCTATAACAGCACCTACCCAAAAGTGGCGCAGACGTGGTTAAACGAACATTTGTGTTCCAAACAAACTTTGGTACGTATAGACAATTTAGTGTTTCAAAACGCCACCTTCGGGTAGCTGCAAACCGTTAGCAGTAATTGTAAGACCTGAACCCGACACGAACGAAAAGACAACTATGGATGACGCATCAGTGCAAAAAGAATGGGACAGATTTTCAAAGTCAATTGGCGGACGTGTTGAAAAGAGAAAAGAAAATTATTCTAATCCAGACAACATTTATAGAATTGTTACCGACAAAAATACAATTGAACTTACGTGGGCAAACCGACCTCAAAAGGGAAGAGGATTTTATTTAATATTTGAATCGTTATTAACTTACGAACTTACCAATTCTGAAACTATAAAATTAAAAGTGCAGCCGACAGACTTTCTTTCAAAAATATTTAGCTTCTTAACCCAGAGTAGAAAAAAGACTGGTATTAAAGAACTTGACAACGCTTACATCTTTATATGTAATAGCGACAGTTTAATTCTCGAATTGACAGATGAATTTATATCGTTTTATAAAAACAATACTTACAAGAATTTCAACATTGAAATTGAGACAATAACTGACAAGCGGACATTAAGAATATTCATCCCCGAACTATTGACATCGCAAGAGAAACTTGAATACTATTATAACTTTGGACAGCGAATAGCGAAAATCATTGACGGTGGAAAACACTAATTTGACAAGCAAAAAGAACAACTACTGCTAACACAGGCTCACACGCAATGCGGAGTTCGTGCAAGTTGCAAATGCATTTTTTCAGCGGCAGAATATTTTTTGCATTTGCCATTTAGTTCAGTACATTTAATAAAGTTTTTCGGTCAAGACAGTTTTGTGGTTATTTAATCCGCACTGCGTGTAGCCTGAAAACGTTACCAGTAATGCTAAAAAAAACGACCATATTCCTATCAATTAGCATACTGACTTTCACAGTATCAGGACAAAGTATTTTTCAAAAGACATTTGGAACGACAGCTTACGAAGAAATTTGGGGTCTCGACAAAACTTATGACGAAGGATTTGTTCTAGGTGGATATACTGGATTTGGAAATGCTTACATAATCAAGCTAACTGCTATCGGAGACACATCTTGGACAAGAAATATTAATGTCGGAGGAATGGATTTGATTTATACAATTCAACAAACTAACGACAGCGGATTTATTGCAGCAGGACGAACTAATGGATTTGGAGCAGGAGGATTAGACATGTTATTAGTAAAATTAGATGCTAATGGAAACAACCAATGGAACAAAGCGATCGGAGGAAGTGCTGATGAAACTGTAAATTCAATCGAGCAAACATTGGACGGAGGATTTATTATTGCTGGAAATACTTATAGCTTTAGTTCTGGGCTCAATGACTTTTATATTGTTAAAACAAACTCAATCGGAAATATTGTTTGGAGTAAAAGTATTGGAGGCGCTGGAAATGATAATGCATATTCAATTATTCAGAATACCGACAGCAGTTATACCGCAGTTGGTTTAACTTCAAGTGTTGGAGCTGGGGGCAACGACCTTCTTGCAACTAAACTTGACAAAAATGGAAATGTGACGTGGATGAAAACTTATGGAAGCGGAGGAGATGACAGGGCAAATTCAATTCAACAAACTTCCGATGGAGGATTTATTATTTCTGGAGTAACGAACAGCTTTGGCGCTGGGAATTACGATTTTTATTTAATCAAAACAGATAATAGCGGAAATCCTACTTTTCAAAAAACATTTGGAGGAGTTGGGAATGAATGGTCTTATTGTGTTCAGCAGACAAATGATTTAGGATATATGTTGACGGGATATACAACAAGTTTTGGAGCAGGGAGTTCAGATTATTACTTTATCAAAACTAATTCAATCGGAGATACAACTTGGACAAAAACATTTGGTGGTTCAATGGACGACTATGCAACAAACGTAAAACAAACTCCCGACAATGGCTACGCCATTGTTGGTTATGGGCAGAGTTTTGGTGCTGGAAGTCATGATTTTTATTTTGTGAAAACCGATAGCAATGGAAATGGAATTTGCAATCAAAATACGACAGCCACAATCGTGAACTCTCCAATCTCAACTGCAACTATTCCAACTTTGACAATTTCTAGTGGCGGGACTGTGAATAGCGCAATTCCAATTTTAAATACCGGAACAATAATAAACACATTGTGTACAAATGTTGGAATAGAAATAATTCCAAAGGAAAACGGAGACGTTAATTTTTTTCCGAATCCTTTGACAGATTATGCCACACTGAATTTTGAAAATCCTGAAAACAGAAAATACACTTTTAATTTATATAATGTTCAAGGACAATTGGTTCGTAAAATTGAGCAAGTAACAACAGAAACAATAATTCTTGAGAGACAGAATTTATTGAATGGTTTATATTTCTTCCAACTTATAACAGACGCTGGAGTTGAAATGAATGGTAAATTGATAATTGAATAAAGCACAACTGGTAACACAGGTCTGGCGCCATTTGGGCATTTTGCTTCGGAATACAAATTTGAGTACATTTGATAATCAGGCTTCGCAATTAAAAATATAGTAAAAAACCCAAACGAGCGCCAGGCCTGGGAACGTCAGGTTGTGAAAAAATTCAGTTTATTTTTTGGATAGCAAATTTTTGATTGTAAAATTTATTGAGGCTTACATAATTTGTATATAGGGATAGCAAAATTTTAGGCTGCCATTTTTACTTCAAAAAATAATGTTCTTATAACAGCTTCTTTTTTGTTAGTTTTTTGTGCATAAAGCCATCCCTTGTTATACTTTGGCTTCCAGGCATGGAGTTTTTGCATCAGTTCTTCAAAACCAAGTATGTTTATTGTTCGTTTTATGTTATAAACTGTCATAATTAATGCCCATTCCCCATTTACTTTTTTTAATCCTTTAAGGTTAGTGTAATTATAGCCCCAAACTCTTTTTATCGTGCCAAAAATATGCTCATTAATTTCTTGTCGTTTGCGATAGAGCCCGTATTGTTCTTTGTAATTTTTATTATTTATTTCTATTGCCTCTGCATATTCGCTTCGTTCTATTTCCCTTCTACCATCAGCCTTTGCTGTGCATAGTTTTAAAGCAGCACAGGTTTTACATGCTGTGGTTCGGTATTTTTTAAATTTATGAGAACCATTGTCGCGTTTCTTTGTGTGCCAGGTACCGGTTGTTGTTAGTGTTTGCTTTTGCGGGCAGGTGTATGTGTCATTCTCTTTATTATACGTGAATTTAGTTACTAAATAATCTTTAGTGGTGCCTTTATCGTTACTGTTAACTATCTCTTGTTGCGCTACAATGGTGCTTAATCCGTGTTGTTGACACGTTTGTATTTCCTTTGCATTGTTATATCCTTTATCTGCTAACACGGTAAAGGTCTCTGCTTGTATATTTTCTTTAGTCTCTAATGCTATGTTGCTTAATGCATTTCTATCGTTACGATTAATTGTGTGGGTTGCTACTACTAATTTATGCTTGTCATCTACTGCCGCTTGTGTATTGTAACTTACCTCTACTACTTGACCTTGTATTAATAAGGCTCTTGCATCTGCATCCGTTGTGCTTATTTGCGGTTCGTTACTTTTAGTTAAGTAATCCTGAAGTTGATCATACTTTATCTTTTGCGTTTTAAGTCTTCCTAATTTCTCTTCTATGTTTTTTACTTTTTCGTTTTGTTCGTTTTTATCGCAGGCATCTAATTCTTTGAGATATTGATTGGCTTTTTCTTCAATGTATGCAAAATGTCTATCTATCTTTTTTTGGTTATAGTTGTTTTTCTTACTATTGTGTGCCCTTACTTTGGTGCCATCTATGGCTATAACTTCTCCTGCTACTAAATCAGCATCTTTTAAAACAATACAAATAATTTAAACGTGTTGCGCAAGGCTTGGGGATTAACTTTTTCTGAAATCCGCTATGGAATGATAGTTTGGTGTTAAGCCATTACACAACCATTGCATTTCAATATTACGGCTACTTTCTTTTGACAATTTACGTGATGAACGGATTCCATTCATATACCCGTAAATGTAAATTTTTAAAAATAACTGATTAGTAAAACTCGGACGGCCTTCTGATTTTACAGATTTATTTACAAAAATAGTTTTTCTAATTCCAACTTCTCTACAAAGGCATCTATAAATCTAACTGTATTTTCTTTTTCTATACAATCTTCAAGGCTTTTAAACTCAATCTGACTGCGGTTTTTAGAGATTACATTTGGCATAATCAAAGATAATTCATATTCGTTTTTTTTATTTATCTTTATTTCAGTAATAACAAACAGTTGCTGTTAATAACAATGTGTTTTTTCACAGGCTGACGTTATAGCTAATGCGGCGGACAGCCCTAAAGACTGACAAATGACAACAGAATTAAAATAGAATTGCAAGGTATCTTTGACTTATGAGCCGAATCATATTAACTCTCTCTTTATTTCTTTTAGGTTTCTCTTTCCTTAAATCACAAGACAAAGACACTCTTTCATTTATTAAATCAAAAAAAATGTCTGACGCCGACCTTGCTAAAAAAAAGGAAGGTACTTTTTGGACAGGCATCCCCGACATTTCATCCGACCCCGTGACAGGTTTTGGCTTTGGTTTGCGAAGTAATATTTACTGGAATGGTACTCGTGAAAATCCTCTCTTTGCTTACACTCCATATCTCGCCAAGCTAAAAGCAAACGCCGCATATTACACGACCAATGCGCGCGAACTTATTTTATCGTTTGATGTTCCTTACTACAAAGGCTCGTTGGCGTTTCAGAGTTGATTTTAAAGCGCAACAAAATCCTTCTAATTTGTATTTCGGTTCAAGCGAGCGAACACTTGGTGCACTTCGTTTGCCTTCGACGCCGACCGGCGGACAGACATACGCAACTTTCAACGAGTATGATAAAGCAAGAAAAACGCTTAGACCTGGCGACTCGACCGAATACGCTTTCGTGACTGACGCGCTCTCAAATCGTTTCCGAGAAACTGAATATATGCTAAACCTTAAAGCAGACCGCGCTCTTGGTAAAGGAAAGTGGCGAGTAATGTGCGGTTACGAAATACAACATTTGAGTTACAAGACTTTTGAGGGGTTTAAAGCCGAAGCTATTGACTCGACAGGTAAAACAACGACAGCACCAAACGGTACTTCGCTACTTAGACGCGATTATGAACAAGGACTAATACATGGACTTAATGGTGGCTGGGTTTCCTTATTTCAAACAGCTTTAATTTATGACACAAGAGATTTCGAGCCTGATCCTTCTCGCGGACTTTACTTTGAACTTGCAAATGAGTTTTCAAATCCAATTATCGGCTCGCAATTCGACTTCAATAAAATATTTGTTCAAGGGCGTTACTACCAAAAAATACCTGTCGGACCTCGGACAGTTTTTACAGCCCGACTTGGAGCAGGAAATATTTTTGGTTCTAAAGCACCGTTCTTTGAGTATCAAGACCAATGGAGTCCCGATGGAAGTATTAACGCAATGGGTGGCCGACAATCGTTAAGGGGTTATCGCGCGAACAGGTTTTTATCTCGGTCTATGTGGTTCAGTAATTTTGAACTTCGCGTAAGACTTGCTGAAACAAAAATTCGTAAGCAACGCTTTTCATTTACCTTGGTTCCGTTCTTTGACGCAGGGACTGTTCGCGACAAGTGGCAAGACCTGAACTTTAATAACGTAAAGACTTCTTACGGCGGTGCATTTAGAATTGCGTGGAATCAGTCAACGGTTTTGTCCTTTGATTATGGCATTTCAAACGAAGACAAATTGTTCTTCTTTGGCATTGGACAAATATTTTAAGCGGACACGTAAGCAAGACGTAAGCTGTATGCGCCGCACAAGCTATAACAGCAACTAATGGCCATTGGGCGGAAGAGGGTCATCGCCGCGCGCTATTAACAAGGTCGCTAGCGCGAATTTTTATTTGCGGCGGCTAATAAACATTGGTATCTTTAAATAACCTTTTGTCGGTTAAGAAAGTTGAGTGTTCCAAAAGCCCAACGGCCATTAGTCGCAAAACGTTATGCGTAAGCTTAAAGACGATAAATGAAACGACACTTTTTGACCATCATCGGAGTTTTAGGACTTCAAATTATTTATTGTCAAAACAAGACAAAGCTTTTTGAATACGAAAAAAGCCTGGAGCCTTCGGTATCAATGTATGTCAATATTTTTATACCATCATTCCAAAAAATAACCGCCGACACTCCGCAAATAGCACTTAAACGCAAAAATGACGTTTGGATATATGTTGGCTATCGTTATCAGACAAAGAAAAAAACTTCGTTGGACACCTGTTATATTTCAACATATACGGAGAGTAAAAGACAATATTACGAAAGCGCCGGAATGACCACTTCGCAAATTGCACAGACTCATGAAGGGCCTTGTTACGACTACTCTAGTGGTTATTGCAATTTCATCATTTCGTCATCAGAAGTGCATTACGTTAGATTTCGCTCAGGACAAAAAACTAAGACTTACAAACTAATAGTCACGGACTGAAAAGCCAACGCATAACAGCAACTAATGGCCATTGGGCGGAATTGGGTCATCGCCGCGCGCTATTAACAAGGTCGCTTCGCGAATTTAATTTGCGGCGGCTAATTACCTTTAGTATCTTTAAATAACCTTTTGTCGGTTAAGAAAGTTGAGTGTTCCAAAAGCCCAACGGCCATTAGTCGCAAAACGTTACCAGCAAGCGTAAAGACAGACACGACATCATTAAACAGACCACCAAAAACTGAGAAAAAGTAAACCATTTTGACAGGTGAAAACAGACATAGAAACGATACAACAAACGGACAACGAGTAAGCCGACACTCATTGCCGACCTTCGTGTTTTATTTTTTTTCCCACCGCACAAAAAATTTTGAAATTCTATTAGCCCGCATTGGCACATTTGGTTTTGCCCCTACCCACAAGCCGACACACAGGCAAAACCAAAAGAGCCAATCTTGCCACCGCACCAAAGACCGAGAATAACATCGAAAACAAGGTTTATTTTGCGTATTTTAAACCGACTAAAAATTGTAAATATTTAAGTAAAAGTGAATCAAGACCCAGAACAAATAGCAAGAGATAACATTGACAAGCAATTGATTGCTTGCGGCTGGGTTATTCAGGACAAAGACAAGATAAACCTGAATGTAGGAATCGGTGTGGTTGTTCGTTACTATTTGACACAAGACGGAAAAGAAACAGATTACGTTTTATTCGTTGACAAAAAACCAGTCGGAATTATTGAAGCGAAAAGAGAAGAAGAAGGATTTCGATTAACAACTGTTGAAGAACAATCGAAGGAATACGCTGATAGTAAATTAAAATACTTAAACAACGACCCTTTGCCTTTCGTGTATGAAAGCACAGGAGATGTAACTCGGTTCACTGACTTTCGTGACCCAAAGCCACGTTCAAGATCAGTATTTACTTTTCACAGACCAGAAACTTTCAGGACTTGGTTAAAAACAGAAAATCACTTCGTAAAAGTTTGTTGGACATTCCTGTTTTGCAGACAGAAGGTTTAAGAGATTGCCAAATAAAAGCCATAACCAAACTTGAAAGTTCTTTCAAAGAATTTAAGCCAAAGGCTTTAATTCAAATGGCTACTGGTTCAGGTAAAACCTTTACAGCAATTTCTTTCATTTACCGTTTGCTGAAATTTACAGAAGCAAAAAGGATTTTGTTTTTGGTTGACACCAAAAACCTTGGAGAACAAGCGGAACAAGAGTTCATGTCCTTTCTACCAAATGACGACAACAGAAAATTTACTGAATTGTATGGAGTGCATCGCTTGAAATCAAGCTTTGTGCCTACCGACAATCATGTTTATATCAGCACTATACAAAGGCTTTATTCTATTCTGAAAGGAACTGAATTAGAAGAAACAGCCGAAGAAGAAAATCCGAATGAATCTCGTTGGCAAGCCAAAGAGCCTATGCCAGTAGTTTACAGCGAGAAATTACCAATTGAATTTTTCGACTTCATTGTAATTGACGAATGCCACCGCAGTATTTATAACTTGTGGATGCAGGTTATTCAATATTATGATGCTTTTCAAATTGGCTTAACAGCAACTCCAGATAATAGAACCTTTGGTTATTTCAATCAAAACATTGTGAGTGAATACACCCACGAACAAGCTATTGCAGACGGGGTAAATGTTGGCTTTGATGTTTTCTTAATTGAAACACAAATAACCCAACAAGGCGGAACCATTTGGCAAGGTGAATATGTAGAACGTAGAGAAAAGCTATCAAGAAAGAAACGTTGGGAATTACAAGACGAAAACGAAAACTACTTAGCCAATCAGCTTGACAAGGAAATTGTAAATCCGAATCAAATCAGGCTAATCATAAAAACATTTAAAGAACATTTACCCGAAATATTTCCAGACCGCTTAACGGAAAACGGAGAATTTGAAATTCCGAAAACTTTAATCTTCGCAAAAACAGATTCACACGCTGACGACATCATCAATATTGTGAGAGAAGAATTTGGAGAAGGAAATAGTTTCTGCAAAAAGATTACATACAGAAACAAAGACGAAGACCCAAAGTCGGTTTTAGCACAATTCCGAAATGATTATTTTCCAAGAATAGCGGTGACCGTTGACATGATTGCAACTGGAACAGATGTAAAACCTTTGGAGTGTTTGCTTTTTATGCGAGACGTAAGAAGCAGAAACTACTTTGAGCAAATGAAAGGCAGAGGAACAAGAATTATTACCCTTGATGATTTAAGAAAAGTAACGCCAAGTGCAAAATACACTAAAGACCATTTTGTAATTGTGGATGCCGTTGGTGTTACAAAAAGTATTAAATCTGACAGCCGACCATTGGAAAAGAAACCAGGCGTTCCGCTTAAAGATTTGTTGGGAGCAATTGCAGTTGGAAACCGTGATGAAGATTTGTTTTCATCATTAGCAAATCGATTGTCAAGATTAGAAAAGCAAGTTACCGAACAGGAAAAGCAACAGTTCAGCGAAAAAGCGGAAGGCAAATCCATAAAACAGGTTGTAAATGAATTGCTACAAGCATACAATCCAGATGTATTGGACGATTTGAAAGCAAAAGTTGAAACCGAATTGATTGGCGAATCCCCAATGGCAAAAGAAGAAGCATTCAATAAATTGCATGATGAACTGAAGGAAAAAGCAGCAGAAGTTTTCAACGGAGAACTGAATCTGTTTATCGACAATGTTCGCAGGGCACACGAACAAACCATTGACATAACAAATCCCGATACATTACTAAATAAAGGTTGGGCAACCGATAGTAAAGAGAAAGCTGAAAACCTTGTTGCTGATTTTAAAACTTGGATTGCTCAACACCAAGACGAAATAACAGCTTTGCAAATTTTTTATTCGCAACCAGTAAGAAGGCGTGAACTGAATTACAAAATGATTCAGGAGGTGTTGGAGAAATTGAAATTAGAAAGACCATTGCTTGCTCCTATGCAAGTTTGGCGGGCTTATGAGCAATTAGAAAAAGCAACAGGAAGTCCAAAATCGGAATTGATTGCATTGGTTTCATTGCTTCGCAGAATTTCAGGCATTGATTCAACGCTGATTGATTATTCAAACAAAGTGGACTTGAATTTCCGAGACTGGATTTTGAAAAAAAATGCAGGGCAGCACAACCGATTTACCGAAGAACAAATGCAATGATTAATAATGATTAAAAACCACATTGCAACAAGTATTCATTTAGATGCAGACGATTTGGACTACACCCCTTTTGATGCAGAAGGCGGCAAAGGCAAAATGTGGCAACTATTTGGCGAAGGCATGAACGATATTATTAACGAATTAAACGAAGCACTGGCAGCATAAAATGGCGAGCAATGTAAAAATTGTAAATCGTCAGCATAAAGTGGACTAAATTTAACTAAAACTAAGAGAGTGTTTCCAGAAAAACAATAAATTTATAATACTATGGAAACAAAGAAAAACAAACAGCGGAGAACTTTATAAAAGAGATACGTCGTAAATCAAAAGAATATTTAGTTCAGAACAAAAAATAAATATTGTAATGGAAGCTATACGAGCTGAGATGCCAGTAGCTGAATTATGCAGGAAGTATTCCATTAACCCATCTCAATTCTATAAATGGAACAAAGAGTTTTTAGAAGCGGGAAAGAAGAGATTATCAGGGGATACAACCAGGGAAGCAACCAGTGATGAAGTAGCGGAGCTCAAGAAAAGAAAATCAAAAGCTAAAGGAAACCGTAGCTGATTTAGTATTGCGCTATGATATCGTAAAAAAGCTTGAACATATTGGAGAATCTGTAAAATTCAAAAAGTATATGAGATTTACAGCTTCCGAAAAACAAGAGATAATCAAAATTGTTGTCCGTTCCGAAATCGGCGTTAATAAAACGCTTCGCGAAATCGGTTTAAACAAAAGCACGTTTTACAATTGGTACAAATCCTATTCCGACAATGGTATTGATGGTTTAGAGCCTTGTAAGCGCACTTCTAACAGGCAGTGGAACACAATACCCCGGGAACAAAAAAACTTAGTTGTAGAGCTTGCTTTAGAGTGTCCTGAATTATCGTCAAGAGAGCTCGCGCACAAATTAACCGATGAACAACAAATTTTTATTTCTGAATCGAGTGTTTACCGGATTTTAAAAAGCAAGAGGACTGATAACAACACCCGAGCATATTTTTTTAGCAGCTAAAGATGAGTTTACAAACAAAACAGGATTCGTTCATCAAATGTGGCAAACTGATTTTACTTACTTTAAAATAATTGGATGGGGTTGGTATTACTTGAGTACCGTTTTAGATGATTACAGCCGTTATATTGTACACTGGGAGCTTTGTGCAGGAATGAAAGTGCAGGACGTAAAAAGAACCGTTGACAGAGCAATTATAAAAGCAAGAATTGTAACTAAACAACGGCCCAGATTATTATCCGACAATGGTTCATGTTACATTGCAGGCGAACTCAAAACATATTTGAAAGACAATCATGGAATGGATCAGGTACACGGCAGACCCATGCATCCGCAAACGCAAGGCAAGATTGAACGTTATCACCGAACAATGAAAAACGTTGTGAAGCTTGATAATTATTATTCACCGGAAGAATTAATTGCGGCCATTGAAAAGTTCGTGGAAAATTACAACAATGCTCGTTATCATGAGTCTTTAAAAAATCTAACGCCTGCTGATGTTTATTTTGGACGAGGAGAACTAATTTTAAAAGAAAGAGAAAAAATCAAACAAAATTCATTAAAAAAAAAAAGGAGGAATATGAAAAAATGAGAAAAATTATGAAACATCAAAAAACTAACTTAACTTTAAATTAAACTTAAAACACTCTCTTGTGAAAAGTTCACTTTACTTTGACTACATACATTAATAAATGAAGATCATCATGATGTGCAAAAAATTATTATACAAAAGTAATAGTTGCTCAAAATATTTTTTAGTTGTTGCTAGCGTAATAATTAACTTTTGTTGTTTCCCGCAAGGAGTTGCGAATTATGTAAATAATGGAGGATTTGAAGATTTCTACAATTGCAATATTCCGAATGTAATAAATAATGTAAAATCTTGGAAAACTATAGATTCAACTCCACAGCCTGTCTACCGTTACAACTCTTGCTACTCAGTGGTACCATGGGATGGCTCCAGCTTTCAACTTCCAAGAACCGGACAAAGCTTTGGAGCAACAGGTTTTTTATGCCAACCTCCTCAATGTGATCCTAATGCTAATCGTGGGTATTTTAGAAATAGACTAAAGGGGCTTTTGCAAAATGGCAGTATTTATTGCGTAAAATTTTATGTTAACATTAGAGACATTAGCAGTTACGGAATTGATGGGTTTGGTGCATTTTTTGGTGATAATTTGCTTGATACAATCACAAAAGTATCTATTCCACTTACTTATATCAGTCCGCAAGTCCAAAATTCTATTGGAAATATTATCACTGATACGATGAATTGGGTAATGGTTACCGGAACATTTGTCGCTACCGGAACTGAAAAACACATGGTAATTGGCAATTTTAAGTCAGATGCAAACACTAATAAAGTTCTTATAAATCCAGCAATCCTCCCAACAATTGGCACCGATGTTTATATCGACGATGTTTCCTGCATAGACATTGATCTCCCTGCCTATGCAGGTCCTGATGTTGCGTTTATACCCGGAGGTACTGTTTACATTGGCAGGCCACAAGATGTTGGCATTGATGAGGCTTGTACTTGGTATAATCTTACAAATACCAATACACCCATTGCTAACGCCGCCGGCATTACCGTTACCCCTGCCGTAACTTCAACTTATATTGTTCGTCAAGATATTTGTGGTAATATTAAATGGGATACGGTTGTTGTTCATCAAAGTGCGGTTGGTTTAGCGGAGTTAAAAATGAAAAATGATGCTTTAATACTAAGTCCTAACCCTGCACAGAATTTTTTAAATGTAAGTTTTGAGTGGAGCGATTTAGATAAGGAATTTACCAAAGCCGAAATATTTAATAATACTGGTCAATTGCTTACGGTTATTGAGCTTAATTATAGCAATAATAAAACATTTATTGATTTAAAAGAATTACCGGATGGGGTTTATATGCTGAGTTTAAAAGGAAAAAATACTCAATCAATAAATAAAAGGTTTGTTGTTGCAAGATAAAATTAAAATACGGAAGAAAAAATAATTTCAAAATTCCGCAAAGGCAAAATGCAAACCAATTTACAGCGTCTTTTCAGCGATTGAGAATTTATTTGGCTGTAAATCCATTCGCATTTTGCCCCCACTTTACCGAGCGTAGGGTTAGTGTTATAGAGTACAAGCGCGCCGACGGCGACGCAACTCCTATCGCACGGAAAAAATCTTGTGGTGAGCATAGCCGAACCATAAAAACCTTTTAAGAGGACACTGTAAAAAAAACTCTCAGACAAATAATCAGGCAGACAGGGGTTTTATTCTTACAGACACGACTAAACATCTTTGTGGGGGCACACATACGCCTAACAGCGGTCTTGCGCCATTTTTTGCGGGTTTGCGCCTAAATGCGTAAATTGGACTTAGCAAAAAACAGCGCAAGGCCGCAATCCGTTAGGCGAAATAATGGCGGACAAATCCGTTTCTTTTTTTAATTCAGCCTCATTATCCAACGTGCAAAAACCGATGAAATTGACCACCCTCGACCGGTTTAAACTGACCACCTCTGGCCGGTTTAAATTGACCACCCCGCACCGGGTGAAATTGACCACCTGATTCGAAGAAAAAAGTTCATGCTTTAGAGGTACCATTAATTATTAAGCTTTGTAAATCAAACTTAATAAAAAATGGCAAACAAACCAATAAACATGAGTAAAATACGACACATATTACAGCTGCATAAGCAAGGAAGAAGCAAACTTTTAATTGCCCAGCAAACCGGTATCGCTAGAAATACCATTAAGAAATACATTAAAGCTTTTATTCAAAGCGGACAGAGTTATGATGAAATAAATTCTTTAAGCGATAAAGACCTCGAAGATTTATTTATACAACCCGATGAAAAGCCGCTTACTGAAAAACACAGAATACTTTTTGATTTGTTTCCTCAATTAGACAAGGAGCTTCGAAAAAAAGGAATTACCAGGCAAATACTCTGGCAAGAATATAAGCAACAGTATCCCGATGGTGTTGGCAGGAGTCAATTCAATCACTATTTCGCTCAATGGAAAAAGCAAGTAAATCCTCGCATGCGTATGGATCATAAGGCCGGTGATAAACTCTATGTTGATTTTGCAGGAGATAAATTACAAATCATTGATAAACAAACCGGAGAAATACAAGATGTAGAAGTATTTGTGGCCGTGTTAGGTGCCAGTCAGCTAACCTATGCAGAAGCGGTTATGACACAACAAAAGGAAGATTTTATTGGGGCTTGCGAAAACGCACTTCATTATTATGGTGGAGTTCCGGCGGCAATTGTTCCGGATAATTTAAAATCGGCTGTTACAAAAAGTAGTAAGTACGAACCGGTGTTAAATGAAACTTTTGCTGATTTTGCCCAGCATTATAACACAGCCATACTTCCGGCAAGAGCGTATCGCCCAAGAGATAAGGCCTTAGTAGAAAATGCGGTAAGAATTTTATATACCCGCGTTTGTATGTAGTCAAAGTAAAGTGAACTTTTCACAAGAGAGTGTTTTAAGTTTAATTTAAAGTTAAGTTAGTTTTTTGATGTTTCATAATTTTTCTCATTTTTCATATTCCTCCTCTTTTTTTTTAATGAATTTTGTTTGATTTTTTCTCTTTCTTTTAAAATTAGTTCTCCTCGTCCAAAATAAACATCAGCAGGCGTTAGATTTTTTAAAGACTCATGATAACGAGCATTGTTGTAATTTTCCACGAACTTTTCAATGGCCGCAATTAATTCTTCCGGTGAATAATAATTATCAAGCTTCACAACGTTTTTCATTGTTCGGTGATAACGTTCAATCTTGCCTTGCGTTTGCGGATGCATGGGTCTGCCGTGTACCTGATCCATTCCATGATTGTCTTTCAAATATGTTTTGAGTTCGCCTGCAATGTAACATGAACCATTGTCGGATAATAATCTGGGCCGTTGTTTAGTTACAATTCTTGCTTTTATAATTGCTCTGTCAACGGTTCTTTTTACGTCCTGCACTTTCATTCCTGCACAAAGCTCCCAGTGTACAATATAACGGCTGTAATCATCTAAAACGGTACTCAAGTAATACCAACCCCATCCAATTATTTTAAAGTAAGTAAAATCAGTTTGCCACATTTGATGAACGAATCCTGTTTTGTTTGTAAACTCATCTTTAGCTGCTAAAAAATATGCTCGGGTGTTGTTATCAGTCCTCTTGCTTTTAAAATCCGGTAAACACTCGATTCAGAAATAAAAATTTGTTGTTCATCGGTTAATTTGTGCGCGAGCTCTCTTGACGATAATTCAGGACACTCTAAAGCAAGCTCTACAACTAAGTTTTTTTGTTCCCGGGGTATTGTGTTCCACTGCCTGTTAGAAGTGCGCTTACAAGGCTCTAAACCATCAATACCATTGTCGGAATAGGATTTGTACCAATTGTAAAACGTGCTTTTGTTTAAACCGATTTAGCGAAGCGTTTTATTAACGCCGATTTCGGAACGGACAACAATTTTGATTATCTCTTGTTTTTCGGAAGCTGTAAATCTCATATACTTTTTGAATTTTACAGATTCTCCAATATGTTCAAGCTTTTTTTTACGATATCATAGCGCAATACTAAATCAGCTACGGTTTCCTTTAGCTTTTGATTTTCTTTTCTGAGCTCCGCTACTTCATCACTGGTTGCTTCCCTGGTTGTATCCCTGATAATCTCTTCTTTCCCGCTTCTAAAAACTCTTTGTTCCATTTATAGAATTGAGATGGGTTAATGGAATACTTCCTGCATAATTCAGCTACTGGCATCTCAGCTCGTATAGCTTCCATTACAATATTTATTTTTTGTTCTGAACTAAATATTCTTTTTGATTTACGACGTATCTCTTTTATAAAGTTCTCCGCTGTTTGTTTTTTCTTTGTTTCCATAGTATTATAAATTTATTGTTTTTCTGGAAACACTCTCTTAGTTTTAGTTAAATTTAGTCCACTTTATGCTGACGATTTACAATTATGCCGACACAGGGACAATCCAGACAAAAATATTCGTAGACAATCATTTATTTTGTTGGTACTGAATGTTCTTCCATTGATATTTATTTATTTTGTTTTAATGTGAGAGGATATTGGATTCGGCAACTACCCGACATCAAGTCGACAAAAAAATGAACGTTGTTCCAATGACATTAATTTATTACGAGACTCACTAACAAAAGCTAAACGTACCTTTGTGCCAGCAACAACCACTAACCAGCAAGCAAAAGTAAGCGGGCAGACTCGGGTCATCGTTCGCGCGCAAAACAGCGGCCCCTTCGGGAAATTTAATTTGCGGCTCACTAATAAAGTAAGTATCTTCAAATAACCTTTGGTCGGTTGGGAAAGATGGTGCTTCGAAAGCCCGCCTACTCTTGCTTGCCAAACGTTAGTGGCAAGCTTTATGACGACGACAATCAGGACAATATTCATATTTATTTCGTTGACTTCGGTTGTTGACAGCTTTTCGCAAAAAAAACTTCAGGACACAATCGTTTTAAAACGCGGCGACATGGACACCGTCCTAAACAAGGTCTTTGTAGACCCGAACAAAAATTCAAAAAAATACAGTTATCTCACAGACTTCAGTTATGACAAAGCATATTTTGCTGAAACTGTAAAATCACTCAAGGACACTGTTAAAAAAACTCCTAAAGCGAACAAATTGCCTTTATTACCAAAAAAATGGCTTCCTCTTCAACTCTATAAAGGACAGTATTACGCATACTATCCATGTGACGGCATTAATGACTATAAAGTTTTAATAACCGACGAGTATATCTGTCAAACAGACGCTATGGGTATGTATGCTGCAGAATTCAATTCACTGAAAATGGTTGACGAGTTAACTTATATTAATTCCGAGAAAAACTACTATTGGGACGAATACAATTTAACTATTAATATTATAGACAAACCAAAAGGCATTGCAATATTTACTTCAAAGAGATCAAAGGACAACTCCCTTCATCATAGACTAATGGTCGACGCGACTAAAATCAAATCATTTCCATTAATAATAAACTTTTGTCCAGGTGGTAAAGAATGGGAATTTATCTTCGACACGCCGGACTATGTAAATTTGCTTGACTTAAAAGCCAGCCACTAACAGCAGTCTTGTGCCATGCCGGGTTACTTTTTATTTTAGCATTTCGGCGGACATTTGTATCTTTATAACACCACGTTAGACCGGCACGGCACAAGGCTGCAAAACGTTATGCGCAATTAATGCAAAAACGACACGTATATAGACAACTAATCCTAATTTTCAGCTTTCTTCTGACTAATTTAACCTTCGGACAGACAACTTCATTTAAAGTAGTAAAAGAATCGACAAAGCCACGACTGACTATTGCAAAAACAGACACAGGACTTGTTACTTTAGAACAAATAATCTCGGACAATAAATTGACTATTCAAAATGGCACAGACAATATTAAAATTCGGTGTTATGATGCTGCTGTGACAAATGGCGGAGAACCTAAAATATTTTTCGGTAAAAAATCTACATTGACAAAAAAAATTGTTTCCGAATTAAAGCGCAACAATAATACGAACTTGGTGACATTGACCATTTTCAATGTTGTAGCTTTCAATGACTCCAAAGAGACTATTCGACTAAATGACATTCGAATTACCGTACTAAAATAAATTTGCAGACATTAAAATACTAAACATTGTGGCATTAAAAGCGCATAACACCAAGCAAGCGACCACTTTTTGCGGGTTTGCGCCTAAATGTGTTGTAAGCGCGTGGCCTTGTTTATTTCAATTTTAATATAATTGTCGCATTAAATAATTTTAAATTTAACACTGTCGTCCTTCGCGATATCATTAAAATGATCTATTTTTACTTTATTAAATCATTACTATGAAAATAACCTTGAAAATCTCTTTAATTTTATTTCTAATCGCCAGCTTCACATCTTGCGAAAAAGAATACACCTGCCATTGTGAAAAAATTGGTGGAGGCGACGAGCACTTCACGGTAAAAGCAAAGAAGAAGGATGCTTCAAAGGCTTGCGAAGACCTTCAAAAAGCTGCACCAACACTATACTCGTCTTGTTCATTATAATTTAATTAAATAACTTTTCAATATGAAATCCAATTCAATTCTTAAATTAATTTTATTGATGGCCATTGTTATTACAGCTTGTAAAAAAGAAGGCACAGGTGGCTCAACTACCGTTGCCACATTGGTAGCTCACCATGCCAAACGTATTCCCTCCGCAATGGTTTATGTAAAATATGGGGCCAAAGATTTTCCGGGTTCTGATGTTTCAAAATATGATGCCTCAGAACTTTGCGATAAAGATGGACATGCGCACTTCGAAAATTTACAAAAAGGAGATTATTACTTTTATGGAGTTGGTTATGATAGCGCCATTTCTATGCCGGTATATGGCGGTGCTCCGGTAAAAATTACACGTAAGGACAAAGGAAAACATATTGATGTTGATATTGCGGTAGTGGAATAATTCACTAAACTTTATTGCATTAATTTCTCAGATTTCTTAAACGCCATTCAAACAGGCCTCTCCATTTAAACGAAATTATTTAAATCAAATTGAGTTCGCCAAATCTAACTGTAAATGAAATTATTTCTTTACATTTAATTAAGAAATTATTTCCATGAAATCATTTATATATTATCTAACATTCCAAATCCTATCTCATTTTATTTTTTCTCAACAGAATACTATCTTAATTATTGCCGATGATGTAAGTCCCGATTATTTTGGAGCTTTTAGCAACACTACCGATACGGCAAATGTTCCAAACATTACAGGTTTAGCTCAGCGCTCAGTTCGATTCTCCAAAGTATGGGCCTCGCCCGTATGCTCCCCTACCCGTGCCGGAATATTTTCAGGTCGATACTCCTTTCGTACGGGTGTAGGACAAGTTATCACAGCGGGCACATCACCACAATTGGATACTGCCGAAATGAGCATTGCCAAACTCCTAAAATGGCATGCACCCAAAAAGTATAACACGGCTTGCGTGGGAAAATGGCATTTGCACAATAACCAACTAAACAAAAGACCATTTCCGAATAACATGGGGTATGATTTATATTCCGGAAATTTTAATGGAGCACTAAGTAATTATTACAATTGGATCCGGGTTAAAAATGGAATTCAGGACACACTTACCACTTATGCAACCACACAAACTATAGATGATGCCATTGCCTGGTTAGATACGGTAAACACGGTAAAACCGTTTTTTTTATGGATTGCCTTTAATGCCCCTCATACACCCTACCACATACCACCGGCCAACTTATGTAATACCGTTGGCTTAACCGGAACCCCACAACACATCACTGCGAATCCTAAACTTTACTTTAAAGCTGCATTAGAAGCGATGGATACAGAAATAGGAAGATTATTTCAATACCTAACAGCCAACAATAAAATGGATAGCACCAATATTATTTTTATGGGTGATAATGGTAACGATGGCAAAGTTGCTCAAATCACCAATACACTAAATGTAAAAGGAACCATTTACGATTACGGAGTTAGGGTTCCATTTATGGTTGCGGGTCCGGCTGTGGTAAATCCAAACCGAACTTCAAACGAATTGGTAAACACCCCCGATTTATTTGCCAGCATTGCTGAATTGTGCGGCTTTATGAATTGGATAAATGCAATTCCTACTAACACAATAGTGGACAGCAGAAGTTTTTTACCCATCATAAAAAATCAAGGAAGCAACAACAGAACCTGGATTTTTTCAGAAAAATTTACTGCGCCAACTGTGCCAACAGATGGAAAAACAATCCGTAATCAAGACTATCATTTGTTGCGTTTTAATAATGGAACGGAAGAATTATACAACCAAACCTTGGATACACAAGAAAATAATAATTTACTGTTGGGAACCATGACAGCTACAGATATTTATAACTATCATTTTTTATGTGATAGTTTAAATGCCTTAATCGGATCGGGTACTTGTCAACCCATTTCAGTACCGGAAAGAACTCAGCCATTGGGATTCCATATATACCCCAATCCATTCACTCATAAAATTTTTATTGAAAATCAAATGTATGCAATACGCATTCAGTTAAAAAATATTTTAGGTGAGTTAATTTGGGAAGGCGAAAATATTGAACAAGAAAACTTTTCATTTCTATCTGAAGGAGTTTATTTTCTTTTGATTGAAACTTTAAAAGGAAAACAGAACCTTAAAATGATTAAAAATTAATTTTGAATATTCACCTATTTTTTTTTCGGTCTGTTAATAAAATGAAATTAAATGCAGATTAATGTTAATCAAACACAAGTAATTTCAAAAACTAACAAAAGTCATATTGTAAACCGCTGTTTTTCGTTAACTTTAATTTAAACACTTGTAATTATGAAAACAGAAAAAATATTAATAGCCAACCTAAAGTGCGGTGGATGCGAAGCCACCATTAAGAATAAACTTGGCGAACTTAAAGGTGTAGAAAGCGTTAGCGTAAATCACGAGGAAGATGCCGTTACGATTACGCATTCTGAAGAATCAACTCGCGAAGATTTTACAAAAATGCTTCACAAATTAGGCTATCCGGAAGCTACGGAAGAAAATGGATTATTACTTCAACTTAAAAGTTATGCCAGCTGTATGATTGGCAGAATTAATAAATAAAGTTTACAATTTTTCCGGTTTGTATAGAAGTACATAAACAAACCATCAATATTCATTTTTCTTCATTCGTCAATTAATTCTTTTCCTTACATTTACTACGGTATTATTTTATTTAAATTCTGTTTACTTGACCTATGAAAAATGCTGTAGATTTATTTATAAGCGAGCAAAAAAATTGGAAAAAAGAATTTGAAATTCTACGCGAAATTATTTTGAGTTGTGGTTTAGAAGAAGAGCTAAAATGGAAACAACCTTGTTATACCTATGGCGGAAAAAACATGGTCATTTTAGGAGGATTTAAAAATTACTGCATGCTTGCCTTTTTTAAAGGAGCACTAATTAAAGATGAAGAAGGCATTTTGGAACAGCAAACCGATAACGTGCAGGCTACCAGAGTTATTAAATTCACCAAGCCCAAAGAAATTATTAAAATAAAAGATACTATTAAATCTTTTATATTTCAAGCCATCGAAATTGAAAAATCAGGAGCTAAAATCAGTTATAAAAAAACGGAAGATTTTAAAATACCGATTGAGTTAAGTAAAAAACTAAAAGCATCCGCGAAATTTAAAAAAGCATTTGAATCACTTACACCGGGCCGACAAAAGGCCTATATTTTATTTTTCTCCTCAGCAAAACAAACCAAAACCATTGAAAGCAGAATTGAAAAATATACCGAACGCATTTTAAAGGGTAAAGGTCTTTTAGATTGCGTTTGTGGTTTATCCAAAAAATATCCTGCTTGCGATGGATCGCATCAACAGCTTAAAAATAAATTTTCTACTTCCTCACGTTAACCCGTATTCCTTCGCTGTGGCTGGTAAATTCAGGTGCATACATACATTGAATTTGTGTGATTCCATTACTGAAATTACCCAGTTGATTTACGACCAAAGGATACTCAAAAACAAAAGTACCCTTATACAACTTCGAGAAGAAGAAATGAGTGGCAGCATCACGAGTACTTTCATAATAACCTAATCCATCCTGCCAGCGATATCCGCTAAATACATTTGTGGGTTCAAAACCGGAAGCTCTCATATCTTTCATGTGCACATAATCCATATCTCTATCCACGCGCAATTCAATTCTCACTTTAATTTTATCACCTAAGTTTAACTTGGTATCCGATGTTATTGGCGTAATAACCGGACCACTTGCTGTGTTTTTTTGCAGGAATAATTGTTTTTTCAGTTTTAATGGTGTTTCATGCGGTGTTATTTTATCCAACTGTTCAAAATACTGCCAGTAAACTGCTCCCCAACTCACCCCTTCATCTTTTTTCTGAACTTTTATTTTACCCATTTCAGGTTTAATATCTCCCTCACTCCATATTTTTTTGAAATAGCCTGTTCCGGGTTCCACTTTAATTTCCGGATCATTTTTAGGATCTAACTTTATATTGCCCACCGTAATTTCTACATTCGGCTCTGTACTTAACCAATCTGTTCCTTTTAATAACAAAGCGTAAACGGCCTCGGTTGTTGAACGTGTAGTACCCCAATGTTGAGTTTGTTTACTTTTAATCAACCAAGTTTTTAAATCATCTACTGATTTTTGATCATTAATTACTTCATCAAAAGCTTCAATCATCATAGCTTGTTGTTCTATAGGTGCTTGATACCAGTAGTATCCATAATTCTCTTTCCAGTACATGCCCATTTCTTCACTGTTTAAGGAATTTTCTTTCAATGATTTTAAAATATCTTTTGGTGTTTTTAGATCGGCGTTACGGTGTAAACTCAAAGCAATCATGCCTTGCGCGTATCTGCCCATATCATTCCAGTAGGTTTGCTCCTGTTTTTTGTAATAATCAAATTGCTCCTGATTCCATTTATTCAATTTAATATCTTTAAAGAAACTACGCATGTATTGGTATTGAACAGCGTTATAACTCAAATGATTTTTGGTTAAATAATTTTTATCGTATTTTTTCACCCATTCCAACTCTTCACGCATACGATCATCACAATAACGAACCGCTTTAGTAATCATGCTCCAAACCGCCTGATCTTCTCTTACTTTTAATACGCCTAATTTATCTAAATGACCAAATCCACTCGCAATGTGTTGCGTGATATACCAATCATCCGGTCCGCCCTCAAACCACCAAAATCCGCCATTAGAAGTTTGTGCTTTTTGAAGTTTTCGGAAAGCTCTGGCCAATTCATTCGACATGCGATTTAAATCAAATAATAATCCCACTCTTTTTTTATTCTCCGATTCATTTTTAGCTTGTAACACCCAAGGTGTTTCTTCTAATACCACCGCTTTCAATTCTTGATTCTTCTCCAGGTTAGAAAGAAAAGCTTCCTGACTATTCATTTTCCAGGCTTCAAAAACCGCTTTAATTTTGGGTTTAGAATTTACCACATAAGTTGCTAAACTATTGGCATAATATCTTGCAAAAGTTTGTTCGGCACATTCATACGGATACTCCATAATATACGGCATGGCTTGAATCGCATACCAGGCCGGATTAGCTGTAAACTCCAGCGTATACTTGTGATTTTTTAAGGTTGTAGAATTATTATTTTGACTGATGAATTTTTCAAAATTAAATTCTTTGGATTGTTTGCTGCGTATAGGTAAAGGCATGCTTTCGGTAACAAGCATACGGTTAGTAAGTACCGGAATAACCATTTCTTCTCCATCTGAAAAATTTCCTCCTTTAGCAACGATACGATATTTAATAGCCGAGAGTCCGAATGGAATTTCTATATTCCACTCCAAATTAGTACTTAAACCTTTTTTAGCAGAAAAATTTCGGGAACCAATAGTAGGAAACGGACCGGAAACTGCTTCAATCATTTTTGTTGAAATTTCTTTTTCCGTTAAAGCATCAAACAATTGAAGTTCGGCGCTTCCTTCCATATCTTTGTCAGACAAGTTGGAAATTTTACTCATGAAGGTCATTTTATCCCCCTCTCTGAAAAAGCGAGGCGCATTGGGTTGAACCATTAATTCTTTTTGGGTAATCACTTCTTTTTGAAACTGGCCAAACTTTAAATCTTTAGTATGCGCTAAGCCAATTACCTTCCATTTAGTTAAACTTTCAGGCACTTTAAATTTAATAACCGTTTCACCTAGCTCATTGGTTTCTAATACCGGGTAAAAGAATGCCGTTTCATTAAAATTACTACGAGCCTTTATATTTGACATTTCTCCACCCGATTCTTTTCCTCCTTTTTCATTTTGTTCTTCCAACTTATCGCCCTCTTTCAAAGCTGCACCAGCAACGGTTTGCGCCATATTTTTATTGTCGGCTATTTCTTCTTCCGGCGCAAAATTGGCATCGGCTTTTGATTTTTTTGAATACTCCTTCGATTTACGAGGAGAGTCTTCACTTTTAGACACTACTTCATCTGCCGCTAATTCTCCGCTGGAAGGTGAATAATAGCCATCATCGTAATCGTAATCATAACCACCTCTACCGTATCGGTTGCTGTAAAAATATAAGCCATAATAATTGAGCGCATCGTAACTTCTATACGGATAACTTACATGGGAATTATGAATATTATTAAATTCTTGCGAGTTTACCACAGAAGCAATTCCACTTCCCCAATGTAACCGTCCATAAAAAGTTTTATAAATATCAAACGACCAGTAATTGGAACGGAAAGCATCTAAAGACGCATCATACATGCAAGCCATTAATTCGGCAATAGCTTTATCTCCTTTTTTATCTTTTATATTAATCTTCCACTCTTCTTCCTGGCCCGGTAATAATTTATTTCGGAAGGTTGAAAATTCTATATCCAGCATTTTGTTAGTATACGGCACTGTAATTACGTTCGTATGCGAATAAAAACGATTTTGTTTAACGAAGGAAATATGATAGGCTACGTTACCACGATATGATTCATCAATTTCAATCTCCTGCGTTTTCATGGAAGCACTTTGTATTTTACTAAACAATACATTATCTTTTGATTCCAACTCAAATAAATAATTTAAACCGGGATAAGAAGAAGCTTGAATATAATTCACTTTTTCACCGGGCTCTGCACTATGCGTTTTGGAATAGAACCAATCCGGACTAACAACAGGTAAATCTGAACTACCGGGAACAAATAGCGTAAAATATGCAAAAGCCGTAACTTTTTCACCAAACTTATCGTTACATTCCGACTCAATAATGTAAACTCCGTTCTTTTGATTTTTTAATTCTTTACTAAATTCATATTTAGTTGATTTTTCGGTATCAAATTCTTTTTCGAGAATTTTCTCTCCTTTTTCCCACTTGTATTTATTCAATTCATCAGCATATAAATCATTTGGAAAAGTAGTATAATATTCCGTTTTGCTTAAGCTGTGTCTATCGGGCTGCTGCCACAAGCGCGATCGGAATATTTTTTCGGGCTGATTGAGTTTATAGATACGGTACTTCCCTTTTGTGGGTTCATGAATTCCGTTTAAATTATTTGTAGTAATAGTTAAAGGTTTTATTTCATTTTTATCCATCAATTCTTCAATTCCAATACTAAGTGCTAAACTTTGATAACCCACTTGAACAGAACCCGCAGTACTGTGGGTTTCACCATTAATATCTACAACATCTGCCAACACTTCATACCTATAAGTAGCCTGACTTATTTTGGAAACGGATTCATCCGGCAAAGCTTTAAAGCGTATTACATATCCTCCTGTATCATTAGTAATAGTTGTACCATTACAAATTTCGGTATTTGCCGTGCGATAGTACGATCTATACCACCAGTACCAATAGGGATAATTTACTTTTCGGATTACCCGATAATTTACTTTTGCACCGTCAATTACATTTCCGGCGTAAGCTTTTGCGATACCACCTACAACAATCGAATCATTAATTCGATAGGAGCCAACAACCGGATTTATTTTTGTTTCAAATTTTGGCCGCTTATAATCCTCAACCGAAAAATAAACGGAACCATAACCATCGTGAACACTCATCTGCCCGTTAAGCACACCTTGCGGAGCAGTAAAAGATCCATTCACTGTACCGTATTCGTTAGTAGTTAAATCCAATGAGCTAACTTTCTGATGATTTACATCGTAAAACGTAACTGTAACCGGATAATTAGCCTTTATTTTATAATCTTCTTTAGTTTTTCCTTCCAGCACTATGGATTTAAAATAAACGGTTTGTCCGGGACGATAAATTGCTCTATCGGTAAAAATAAAAGAGCGAATGTGGGTATAATCATTTTGGTAGGTTTTGTAGGAGTAATAATTGTTGTTATTGAAATAACTATCTTTTCCATTAATCATTTCCACAAAAAAGTAACGATCCTCATCCTTTACACTTTTAACCTGAAAATATCCCTTATCATCCGTGTGTAAAAATTCTCCTTTTTTGATTTCGTAATCACGGGTTACATAACTGTATTTTTCATGCCAAAGCTGTACACCAATATTTTTTAAAGGCTCTCCGGTTTGACGGTGCATGGCATAAAATTCGTAAGATCCATCTTCACGCGTACGTTCAATAGTGGCAATATCCGAAACAATATAATTGCAATAAGCAGTTAAATTATTGTTGAATTTAAAATCCGGGTGAACAGAAGCCAGTACTACATAATATCCGTAAGGCAATTCGGGCAAAATAATTTCCTGATTGTGTTTTTGATAATCGTCATCATTTATTATTTCACGGGTAAATGTATTTACAACAGGCAAACTATTTAAGGCATTAAATAATTTTTCACCCCATTCTTTTCTGTTTATTCTTCTTAAATCCAGATGAGAGGTTTTGACTACTTTAAAATAAAGTTTATTTACATTTTGTGATTGCACCAAAGCCCTGGCCTTTTTCCCCGGCTCATTCACTTGTTCGGCAGTAAGATTTATGAATTTAGATTTTAAAGAAGTGATTAAATTTTTGCACTCTGCGGCACCGTAGGAATTAGGAAATAATGGAAAAGCCTTTTCACAAATTTCAATAGCCGTTTTTTTATGCCATTTATAAGCATTCCCTTCTAAGGGTTTGTACCCATTAGATTTTTCAACATACCATTGGGCTTCTTTATGATAAACTTCGGTAACACGTGAAGTGCTTGCAAAATCTTTTTCGAGTACTTTTAAAGTCTGTAAATACAAGGTATCTTTTTGCAAATTAGCCGAATGATTTTTTACATAATGTAAACGAAGTAGCTCTGCTTCCAACAAGGCATCTTTGTCTGCATCATTTAAATGAAAACGAATTAAATCCTGATACAACTGAAGGGCATAATATTTTATTTCTAAACTATCCGAAGGATTGCTAAGCTTGGTTTCTAAAAATTGACTGTATGGCCTTAAATACACATCATCATTTACCTGAAAGCGAACTGCGGGTCGGCTCACATCCGGTTCTGTTCCGGTAAAAAAACTCAAAGCCCTATGCGCTAAAAAATCGTACAAGGTAGGTCTCCATTTCCTGGTTTCCACTGTGCCTTTGTGTAAAATTTCGTCATAATAATCAATTTTAGTCCGTTGCAATGAATCCGTATTTTCTAATGATATTTTATAGTTTTTAATGGTAGCATCCACAATATTTTTTAAATCCCAGGTTGTGATATCATCATTTTTAAAATTTACAGCTGCTGATCTTTGATAAAAACGCCAACGGTTATTATTAAAATATTGCCAGTACGCATCTGCCAACACACTATGTAAAACAGGTTTTATAGGGTATTTAGCAGCATCGCATTCAATACGTAAATTGTTGATTGATTTTTCTAGAGAAAATTCTTCTTTTCTGGCCTCAAACTTCATTTTGTTTAGCACAGCTTTTATAAATTGAGGGGCATTGTTGCTTTCTTTCGCCTTGGTATAAATTACCTCAATCACTTTCAGGGCCGACTCAGTTAATCCCTTGCGCTCACAACTATCTACTCTTTTCCATAAAACTTCATAAGTACTTCCTTTGCCAAGTAGAATAAAATCATTCTTATGATTAATTTTTTTAATGAAACCAACGGCTATAATTGCTGAAAAGGCAAATAAAAGCACACCTGTAAAGAATTTTTTAATGTTCATATGAATCGTTTTTAATTGAGATGCTCACTTTCAATACATTCCATAATTTAACCTGAAATATATGTAACTGAATCTTAATTAGTTATTATAATAAAGAGCGTTCCTGTACATTAAATTTGAACAGAATAAATTAAACTTAGAAATAGTAATTTCATTTAAAATTAGATAAATTTATAGCAATCGTAATTAGATATGGATGGATTAATTGAAATACTGAAAATCATACTTCCTGCAGGCGCAGTATTTGCTGCAGCTTATCTTTTGGTGCAAAAATTTTTAAGCAACGATGAAAAAAGAAGGGAGCACGAACTTAAAAAA
The DNA here is from genome assembly GCA_016715905.1 of Sphingobacteriaceae bacterium. Taxonomy (NCBI): domain Bacteria; kingdom Pseudomonadati; phylum Bacteroidota; class Sphingobacteriia; order Sphingobacteriales; family Sphingobacteriaceae; species Sphingobacteriaceae bacterium. Next base: position 102,443 of record JADJXI010000007.1, read on the forward strand.
AGCGGGCAAAGTACGATTACCCCATTAAAAATTCAGGCTTATGAAAGGCTTGTGATTTTTCTGGAGCGTATTCACCCTAATTCAATAGTTGTACGTGTTAACAAACATGGAATGAATTCGCATCAGTTACATCAGGAATTGGTAAAAGCCATTAAAACTGAATACGAACATAATTTATCGCAACAAATTTACGTATCACATAATTGTTGGGAGTTAGTGAAAACCGCCAAGGAAGAAGTAATCAAATTAATTAATATTTCCTCCACTAAAGTAGCACACGATGCCGGCAGTAATGAATTAGCCATGATGATTTTAAATATCACCTCAGGCCTTGAAAAGAAAATGCCCAGTGAAATAGCATTAGAATATTTAAAGAAAGAAGTCAACCAGAACTTTTAGAACTTGAACATGAAACTATTTGAGGAATTTAAATCAAGTACTGCGCAAGATTGGGAAAATAAAATTTTAAAAGACCTGAAGTTAAGCAGCCTTAACGATTTGATTAAAAATCAAAACGGAATTAAAATACATCCCTTTTATACCGCAGAGCATTCAGCTTATTCTCCAATAAACACAAGAAGTGAACAGGGCTGGGAAACTTGTGAAACCATTATTGTTCGGGATGAGAAAGCCGCTAACAAACAAGCTTTAAATGCTCTTAGCGGAGGAGTTAGCGGACTAATTTTTGAAATTCATAAAAAAACGGATTTAAACACTTTATTAAAAAATATTGAACTTGAAAATATTTACACGCAGTTTAATATTTCAAACGATAGTTTATATGTGTTAGATGAATTGCAAAAAAAATATTTGTACAAAAATCAATTCAACAGCCGAACAACCTGTTACATCAATATTGACCCGCTGCGCTTGGCCCTTCAATTTGGTGAGTGGCACAAAAATGAGGAAGCTGATTTGAAAATAACCAAGCAATTAAAACACATTTCTGTCCAGGCATCTATTTACAAAGAAGGTGGTGCAAATCGAATTACGGAGCTGGCACTTGCCTTGGCTCACCTGAATGAATACCTGAATAATATTGACGATAAAATATTAAAGAATTATCAAAAAATTCATGTGCAATTTTCAATTGACGGTGATTTTTTTGGTGAGATTGCCAAGCTCAGAGCTTTTCGTTTGTTGGTTTCATTTTTGCTGGAGCAATATAAAATTGAAATTCCATTACACATGCACGCACAAACGGCACGGATCAATAAAAGTACAATGGATGCCAATACAAACTTACTACGAACAACCACGGAAGCCATGAGTGCCATACTAGGAGGAAGTGACAGTATATCGGTTCATCCCTACTTTACAAATACTGAACTAACTGAAGAGTTTTCGAATCGCATTGCTCGAAATCAATTATTAATTCTGAAAGAAGAAAGTTACCTGGGTGTAGTTTCCGATGCGGCATCAGGTTCATATTACTTAGATGCTTATACCAAGCAAATGGCAGAAGCTGCCTGGAAATTATTTCAACAAATTGAAAAGGAAGGCGGATTTTTAAAGGGAATAAAAAATAATACCGTTCAGGATTTGATTGAAAACGACGCCAATCAGCAATTAATTGAAGTAAACGAAGGGAAAAAAACATTGATTGGAGTAAACAAATATTTAAATAAAAATGAAGGCACTTTAAAAACAGAATTGAGTAAACCCGAAAATACAGAAGGAATAATTAAACGAGTTTTACCGATAAGATTAGCCAAAAGTATTGAAAACGGTAAAAACGCCACTCCGGTTAAGTAAAAGGTACTATAGCAAATGAGAAAAGATTTTAGTAAAATTTCATTTAAGGCCGTTCAACAAGCTTCAGAAAATAAATCTGAAAAATTTATGACTGCCGAACAAATTGAAATTAAAAACAATTTCGCCGAAAGTGATATTAAAAATATTGAACACAAAAATTTTATTGCAGGTGTTACGCCGTTTTTAAGAGGCCCTTACTCGAGTATGTATGTTCAGAATCCTTGGACCATCCGACAATACGCCGGATTTAGCACTGCAGAAGAGAGCAATGCTTTTTACCGAAAAAATTTAGCCGGTGGACAAAAGGGATTATCCGTAGCATTTGATTTAGCCACACACCGCGGTTACGACAGTGATCATGAACGAGTAGTTGGTGATGTAGGAAAAGCCGGAGTAGCTATTGACAGCATATTGGATATGAAAATTTTATTTGATCAGATTCCTTTAGATCAGATGAGTGTATCTATGACAATGAATGGCGCTGTGTTACCTGTTTTGGCTTTTTATATTGTTGCTGCCGAAGAACAGGGTGTTAGCATGGATAAGCTAAGTGGCACCATTCAAAATGATATTTTGAAAGAATTCATGGTGCGCAATACCTACATTTATCCGCCCAAACAATCCATGAAAATAATTGCGGATATTTTTGAATTCACTTCTAAAAATATGCCCAAATTTAATTCCATATCCATTAGCGGTTATCACATGCAGGAAGCCGGCGCTACTGCTGATATTGAGTTAGCTTATACTTTAGCAGATGGATTAGAATATATAAAAACGGGAATAAAGGCCGGATTAGATATTGATGCCTTTGCCCCTCGCCTTTCTTTTTTCTGGGCCATTGGCATGAATCATTTTATGGAAATAGCCAAATTAAGAGCAGGAAGAATGTTGTGGGCTAAAATCGTAAAACAGTTTAATCCTAAGCTCGAAAAATCGATGGCCTTGCGAACCCATTGCCAAACCAGCGGTTGGAGTTTAACAGAACAAGACCCATTTAATAACGTAGCTAGAACCTGTATTGAAGCCTTAGCAGCAGTCATGGGCCATACGCAAAGTTTACATACTAATGCGCTAGACGAAGCTATTGCTTTACCTACTGATTTCAGCGCTCGAATTGCCCGGAATACTCAATTGTATTTACAAGAAGAAACAGGAATTTGTAATGTTGTTGATCCCTGGGGAGGTTCTTATTATGTGGAATATTTAACACACGAATTAGCACATAAAGCCTGGGCATTAATTGAAGAAGTAGAAAAACTAGGAGGAATGGCAGCGGCTATTGAAACGGGCATACCTAAACTCCGTATTGAAGAAGCGGCGGCTCGAAAACAAGCACGCATTGATAGTGGTAAAGATATTATTGTTGGTGTAAATGCTTTTCAAACAGATGAAAAAACAAAAATCGACATATTAGATGTAGATAATGATAAGGTTAGAAAAAATCAAATTGACCGATTAGAAAAATTAAAGCGCGAAAGAAATAATGACAAAGTGTGTCAGACTTTAGATGCCTTAACTGAAGCAGCAAAATCCGGAAATGGAAATTTATTGGAATTAGCCATACATGCCGCCAGAGAAAGAGCAACTTTGGGCGAAATTTCATTTGCATTAGAAAAAATTTATGGGCGATATAAAGCCAATATTAAATCTTTGTCGGGAGTTTATAGTAAAGAAATAAAAATGGATAAAGTGTTTTTAAAAGCCCGGGAACTGGCAGATCGTTTTGCGGAGAATGAAGGCAGAAGGCCACGAATTATGATTGCCAAAATGGGACAGGATGGACATGATCGCGGCGCTAAAATTATAGCAACCGGTTTTGCCGATATGGGTTTTGATGTAGATATTGGTCCTTTGTTCCAAACTCCGGCTGAGGCCGCCAAACAAGCCATGGAAAATGACGTACATATTTTAGGTGTAAGTTCATTGGCTGCTGGACATAAAACACTGGTACCACAAGTAATTGAAGAATTAAAAAAATTAAAAAGGGAAGATATTATGGTGGTTGCCGGCGGAGTGATTCCTGAACAGGATTATGATTTTCTCTTTAACAAAGGAGTAAGTTTTATATTTGGGCCGGGAACTGTATTAGCAAAAAGTGCAATTCAGATTTTAGAACAACTCATAAAAAATCAAAAATAAGCAACAACTTGTTCAGCAAAAAGCTTTCACAAATATTTATCCTTTTCATCACTTTATTAAGTGTATCTTTTTCAGCTCAAAATCTGGATGACAGTCTTGCCAATATTTTAGAAAATGAAAACAATGATTCATTAAAAATATTTCGTTTAACGCAGTTAGCCAGAAATAACCGACAGTCTACCGCATTTGCTTTGGATGTTGCTGCAAAAACATTATTAATAGTTGAGAAAATAAATAATCCTAAACTGGAGGCCATTGGGTACCGAAGAATTGGAATAATTTATAGTGATATAGGTAATTACGATAAAGCGATAGAATATACTTACAGCAGTATAAAAATAATGTCGAAGTTAAATGATAAGCATGGCTTGGCATCCGCCTATAATAATATTGCAAATTATTACAATCGAAAAGGCAATTTAACAGGGGATACAATCTCTATCAAAAGAGCCATTGATTACCATTTCAAAAATATTAACCTAAGAAAAGAAATTAATGACACTACTTGGCTTTACATTTCGTATAACAATGCTTCAGGACCATTTATTAATTTAAAAAAATACGATGAAGCTATAGAAATACTCAATTTATCATATGCTTACATGGTTAATCGAAAGGAAATGGAAGGCTCGCTCAGGATGGTGATGGATAATTTGGCGGATGCGTATATGGGTAAAGCTGAAATGATGAGTAAACCCGAATATTTAAGAAAAGCGCAATCGTATTTAACCGACATTATAACAAGATATAAAATAGAAAACAACACAACTAATCTTAATTATGGTGTTGCATTAGAAAAAATCGGAGTTATTTATTTTAAAACAGGGCAATACGAGAGAAGTTTAGAAAGCTTATTGTCCGCTTATGAAATTGGCAAATCTTTCAATGAACATGAATTATTAAGTTCCAGCGCATTACACTTAGCCAAATTATTTGAATTGAAAAACGATTATAAAAAATCAAATGAATATTTCAGATTACACGTAGCTTATAAAGACACCGCTTTAAATAATATCAATAAAAGTAACCTTGAACAAATGCAAATGATTTATCAAAGTAATCAAAAAGATAATCAAATTGAAAAATTAAAAACAGATCAGGTTCTACAAAAAGCGCAATTATCTAAACAGCGAACATTTACTTTAGCAACAGTGGGCGGACTTGCTTTATTATTGGTAATTGGATTTGTTTTGGCTAAAAGTTATTATTCAAAAAGAAAAGCGAATTTAAAATTAACATTGGCCTACAATAACATTGAATCGAAAAATAAATTAATTACAGAAAGTATTCATTACGCCAAACGTTTACAAAGTGCTATCCTACCCCCACTTGGTTTGTTAGAAGATAACTTCAAGAATTTCTTTTTATTTTATGCTCCAAAAGACATCGTTAGCGGTGATTTTTATTGGTTTACCAAACATAGAAATAAAAAATATTTTGCGGTTGCTGATTGTACCGGCCATGGCGTACCCGGCGCATTGATGAGTATGATTGGAAACACGATCTTACATGAAATAATAGATCAGAAGAATATTGAAGAACCGGGTAAAATTCTGCATCAACTCAATAAAAAAATTACGAGTGCCTTACGTCAGCAAAATGCGGATATTTTTTCTCAGGATGACGGAATGGATATTAGCCTAATTTGTATAGAAGAACATAATAAAATAACCTACGCCAGTGCAAACCACAGCATATTTCTTAAAACTGAAAATCGAGTACAGGAACTTAAAGGGGACATTTATTCCATAGGCGGAAGTTTAGGTAATAGCGAAAAAGAATACAATACCTATGAATTAAATGCTTCACCCGGCGATGTAATCATTCTGAGCAGTGATGGTTACGCAGATCAGTTTGGTGGAGAAAAGAATAGTAAATTTTTGGTTTCAAGACTAGAAGAAAAAATCAAAATAATAAATTTTATCAAGCCTGGAAGTGAAAAAGAATTTGAGAAAATTTTTAATGACTGGAAAGGAATTCATCCGCAAACGGATGATATTCTTATTACGGGATTCACCGTTTAATTCTCAATAAATTCAAAAGGACGAGCACATAATTTTGAAAAGCGCTCCCCTGAATTCAGCATATCTCTATCCCCTTTATCATAGTGCCACTGAATTTGCACATCAAACTTGGCGCCTAAATCGTGAATTAAGGATATAATTTTAAATAGCTGTTTAGCAGAAGCCGTATTAAAATACTCTAAATTGATAATTAAAGTAGTTTTGTTTGCCGGAGATAACAAATATTCCGATACCCAATCAATAATCGGTTTGTAATACGAAAAAGCATCTTCCGGAAGTGAACGTCCGGAAATTTTAAGCAAACCACTATCCTTTTCAAAATGAATAGTTGGTTTATCATTTGTTCCATCTACACGTAATTGGTTCTCCATAACGCAAATTTATAAGTTTTACTTATATATCAAAATTTCAATTCTACAAAATGAGTATCCCTTATTCAATTTGAACGGCCCCACCTTTTCCTAAAATCCGCAAAACAATTTCTTTTCCAGCCAGATTGGGGTCTTTAAACACAATTCTTCCATCTTGTACCACCTCATTTCCAAATTCATCCAACACCGAAATTCCGGCTGTATAAAAACCACCTTTTTTCTCAAAATTCACCCTCGCTTTATATGCCGCTATATTATTAGTCCAATTAACATTAGCCTTTTTCAGCTCCTTTTTTACTTTTTCTGTCATCTCGTCTTCCAATCCACTATATTCTAAATAAATCTCCGCTTGCATTTCTGAAAAAGCTAATAATTGGGGATAGTACTGTTGTATTTTTGAAATACTGTTTGCTTTCAAATTTTCATCATCCGTGGCATTGGCTATTATTTCATAGATTCGCGCCAATAATAATTTCTCATTTTCGACATCAATAAAACTCGTTTCACCATCCTCCTTTATATTAGAAGGCAAACATTCCCTTAATATCTCCTGGGCAATTTGAACTGCATCCTCTTCTTCTCCATCTTCCAACTTAAACTTTGCTTCAAAATATCTGAAATAAGGATTAATTCTTTTTCGAATATCATATTTTGCATAGGAAGCGTACATTTTACGGAAGTAAGGCAAACTAAAATCCTTCAATAAATACATCGATTCATCATAGGTAACGGTGGTTTCGGCACAAAACAAGTCATAAACAACTCTTGTCCTTTCCGGATTATTTGCCAAGGCATTCACTACATTGTATTCCAACATTAACTTTTCAATTTTCACCAAGATAATATTGTACCAGTCGGACACGTTATACCACCAGCCTGTATTCAGAAATTGGATTAAATTTATTTTTCTATCGAGTAATTGTATTCTCAATAAATTGATGGTGAATTCATATTGTGATTGTGTTAGCGTGGTATTGATATGCAGCTCTTTAAAGTTGGCTGCTTTGTTCAAGTAAAATTCGCAACTATCCAATTGTCCGTCGTACAAATAGCCTCGGGCTAAACCAATGGTGTACCAACCAAAGCCCGGCGTTGAAGGACTCTGAGCTATTTTTTGAGCTGAAATACGAATGGCTTCTTTTGTTTTGGCGCCATAAATAAGCATCAAGGGCAAATAGTAATCTGCTTCTTCCAAGGCAAATCTACTTCTGTATTGTGGTTTTTTATAATAAGTTATAGCATCTGCAAAATGCCCTACTTCATGCATCATATTACCATAATTACTCCAAGATATCCGACCACCTTGTGCTAATAAATTATAATAGTATTCAGCGCTGTCATATCTCCTATTATAATTATGTAATAGCGCCAAATAATGATATACCGTTAAATAATCTTCTTCGCTTTGATAATTTCCATACCAATAATCATTCAATGTTTTATTTCTAGAAATTTCTTCAATTTGTTTGTAGCAATAATGAAAAGCCATTTTTTCATTTTCCTCCACTGAATTTTTCAAAAATGGATGATTTTCTTTTTTAAAAAATCTATTTCGATGGAAAATCCAGGCTCTATCGCTTTGTACACTAAAAAAATCCTTCTGAAAATGATAAGCTTCAATTTTCTCAAGCAGGTGCATGGTGGAATCGGGCATTTCTATACTATTGTAGCACGACTTGAGTGTATTGGCTATCATGAAAAAATCATCAAAGCGGGAGGCGTTTTGCTGAAAAAAAGAATAAGATGAATACAGGTTTTTTAATTTGTAAGCAAAATCTTTTTCGAGCAGATAGAGGGCTTTTCGCAATGGTTTAATGGCCAACTGATATCCCAAATAATCACTACTCCGTTCAAATTTATACATCCCGTCATACATCCATCCCACGTAATAAGTACTATCTAATCGTAAAAATTCACGGCTTCGCGGCAATGCATCTTTTTCAATAGGGCTTACGCCTATTCTTTTGGCATCAATTTCATAACGGGCCGCAGTAAGATCCTGACTAAACAATTGAATGTTTAGTAAACTAAAAAGTGTATAAAATAAAATAATATTTAGCTTAAATTTCAAATCGTGGTTTTTGTTGTAATATTCAGTTTTCTTAATCTATCCATCTCTTTAGCTAAAATTTGTCCTAATGCTTTTGCTTTAGCCTCCTTATTTCGATAAATTAATCGATGATCCATTACAGTGTAGGTAATTTGCAAATCATCTTCGGTAACATAATCTCTACCATTAACAATAGCAAATGCTTTAAGGCATTTTAAAAATGTAATACCACTCCGGGTGGATGCGCCTAAAGTTATTTCAGGATGATTTCTGGTATCTCTTACGATATTACGTACTGCTTTTATCAACTCTTCATGCAAAAAAACATGATCTACTTGCTCCTGCAAATAAAGTATGTCATTCATGGTTAATACTTGATTTATTGTATTTAAATTATTTTGAATACCTAAATAATCTTTATATATCTCCAATTCGGTATTTTCATCCACATAGCCAAAGTAAATTTTAATAAAAAATCGGTCTAACTGTGCAGAAGGTAGTGGATACGTTCCTTCCATTTCAATTGGATTTTGTGTGGCAATGGTAAAGAATAATTTCTCCAATGGATATGTGGTTTCTCCTATGGTAATTTGATTTTCTGCCATACACTCTAACAAAGCGGATTGTACTTTAGGCGAAGCCCGGTTTATTTCATCGGCCAACAATAAATTACAGAATAAAGGTCCCTTTTTAAATACAAATTCTTTTTTTACGTCATCAAATATATGCGAACCGATTAAATCCATTGGAAGTAAATCAGGGGTAAATTGTATTCGTTTAAAATTGGCACCACTTCCATTTGTACCTGCTATACTTTTAGCTAAAGTTTTTGCCATAACCGTTTTTCCGGTCCCCGGATTATCTTCCATTAAAACATGGCCCTTTGCCAACAAGGCGGTAAGTACATATTGGATTTGCGCTCGCTTTCCTTTAATTACCGTTTCAATATTATTGGTTAAGGCGCTGATTTTTGCTATTACTTTTTCAAGTTCAACTTTATGATTTTCCATATTAATTTATTTTTGGCTTAGTAAAAAAACGAATGGTGTTATATACATTAAAAAATGGGAGAATGCGCTTTTGTAATTTAAAGTGCTTTCGAATATCCTTTAGTATCAAAGAATAAGTATTAGCCAAATCCTGTAATTCCTCTTCTGTACAATTGGCCGGACTATATTTATGTTTTTGATACAATTTGCTAAATTTCGTAAAATCACTTTCAAATTTAGAATCTATACGGCCGGCAAATTCTAAAGGCGTTTCTTTTTCCGGGTAATAATTAAACTGATTTAAATAAAACGTTAAGGCCCTGTACTTTTTGTACACGCTATTCTTCTTTTCTGATTTAGCCGAAGTATTTAAATACATCCAAATAAATACGGGTGATAAACCAAAGCATATGGCAAATACCAAAAGTAGTAAACCAGTGTATTTCAAAAATAACATCCAATTAAATGTCTTTTGCTCTTCCTCTTTCTTTTTTACCTCTTCTTTCTTTTGTTCCTTATGCATTAATTTAATTTCATCAATTGGCACAGGAGATGGAATTTTACGAACAATATCCATAAATTTATCATTGGCCGAAGTATAAATGGTTTTCAAAACTTCAGCATGCGAAACGGCCGTTATCCGATCTCCTTTTTTAACATCATGTATTTGCACTTGTCCGGTGTCACTTATAAAATTGGCCATTTTTACATCCAAATCCAGTTCAACAAAAGCCACATGTACAAATTCCGTATCATGATAAAGTAAAGTTGAAGTTTTTAAAAGGATATTTTTTTGAACGGTATCACAGCTTATCACTTCCCCATCTGCTACAAAATAAGTTTGAGGCATATCGGTTGGGGGTGTACCATCAGGTTGCGAGGCTTGCTGTGTATTTAAATCCGGAATAGTAGTATCAAAATCTATCCAACCATAATCCTGAAAAAAGACTTGAACCCAGGCATGAGCCTGATCTTGATAAAACCAATACCAACCCGGATTTTTGCTGCTTCTATCGGTAATAGAATAACCGGCCACCACGCGAGAAGGAATGCCCAAAGACCTTAACATAAATAAAGTTGCTCCGGCAAAATACGCGCAATACCCTTTTCGATTCTCAAATAAAAAATAAGTAAGTTTATTTGCGCTTGGAAGGCCCGGGATGCCGGGATTATCAGAATACTTATACAAAGGCTGATCAAATTGATCCTTACTTAAAAAATAATCTCTTATGGCAATAATTTTATCAATGGGTGTTGAAGCTTCGGCCGTTACACTATCCGCCAAACGAGTTATTTTTTTATACTCCGCATCTTTTGGCATGTAAGTGTAATAATTCATGAATTTTTTATCCGGACCTTTGATTTGTTTTATTTCACGCAAAGCTTCGAAGCGGGATTCCTGAAATCTTTCCAACTGATAATTTCCGGCAGGATTATAAATAAAATAAGCGCTATTTAATTCACTCACCCACATTTTAGCAGTATATGCACTTTTATATTGCTCGCGATACTCTTTAGGAACTGAAACAGGCTGACAATAAAATGCAGTAGAAGGTGCCACGAATTCCGAAGGAGACATGAATACTTTATAAATATCTGCGCTAACAATTTTTCTGTTTTTTATGGCCAATGAATTTTTGATGTATTGCTGTTCATTTAATCGGAAATACATAGGAATTTGAGAAGGATCGGGTTTAAACAAGTCGTTATAGGGTATGTCCTTATCAATTTCAAAAGTTTGCGTTGCTGTATCAAACTTGGTGTAATAATGTGAAGTGAAATAAAGTGGATTGGGCGTACGATTATCATAAAAATAATTATCGAGGCGGGCTACAAAAATTAGTTGTTTATCCTTATTCAAGGAACCGGCCAGTTTTGATTGATCTTTATTCTTTACACCACCATCTTTACCCTTTTCTGTCATGGATTCACCGCCGGAATTTCCATTTTTAGTTTGAGTACTGCTTCCACCCCATTCCTTTTCAATGGCCGTAAATTTAGGCCCAAACCAATTAAACACAGCCAAAAAGATGAAAAGTAATAAAATAGCAAAACCAAAAACTCGCTTAAATAAAAAAGGTGCAAATCGGGTTTCATCTTCATTCATGTTCCGAATTAATTCGGCAGTATATATAATATAAAAAGAATAAGCTAAAACCGGAATACCTGCATTCATTAATGCGGTAGCGGTGAGTACACTTGTTTTACTTAGTAATACGATTTGAATAATCAAAAAAAGTATACTTAATAATATAGTGAAATAACGTGATCTACTAAAGCCATAACCACAAAACCAACCCAAAGTAAAGAGCAAACTAAAAATTAAATATTCAATTGAATAATAAAAAGCATCAAATTCGCCAATGCTGATACTGCCTAAACCTTTGTAAATAACTGCATTTAATAAAAGGAGAAGAGCCGACGTAGTTAAAAATCTGAATTTAAAAGCATAAAATACCAAAGAAATCCATAAACCGAATAAAAAATAAAGTGATTGATTGAACCATTTATTTTCTAAAATAGCATAAAAGGAATTTAAATTGAATAAAAGCATGGCCATATATACAACGGTTGGCAAACCCAATAACAGGACTTGAACAAACATTTTTTTACGACTATGTACTTTGCCTATACTCACGCTTTTAATTCATTTATTTTAAAAACACTGCTTTTATCAAATTGTTTCAAAATTTTCTCTATGTTTTGTTCGTTTTGCATGATTTTATAATGTAAGGGAAAAAGTTTCCAAGCTGTTTTTTGTAAAGAAGCAGAATCCGGGTCCTCCACAAAAACCCATCGAAACCAATCTTTCATTTTTTTACTTTTAATTGAATCACTTAACTTTACAAATACAAAAGAAATTTCGTTTCCCTTTTCGTTTATTATTTTTTCCAAATCAGCTACATCGCACAATGATGAAACAATAACTACTGATGCCGCTTTACGATCAACAAACGAAGATAAAGGATTTGTGTTATGCCAAACGCTTTTAGCTATACTTTGTTTCACGTCTTTTTTCTGCTCTATGATATGCGCATACGAAAGTTGATTATCTACAGAATACTTAACAACAAATCCCTTGCTGACTAGATTCTCAAAAATGGTCCAGCATGCCGATTTATAGTAATTAATAAAATGCGCATTAATACTTTCATTCATAAAAATGTCGAAAGTGCTGTAAAAAGAAGGAAACATATAAACATGAGAAGCGTAAGGATCCATGATTTCAGGAATACGCACTACCAGTTCTTTATTTTTGGCGTAAATTTTCCAAACAATACGGCGCACATCATCATTTGTTTCAAAATCCTTATAATTTAAAAATTCACCTTCCACTCGCTTCAATTCCTCAATACGAATTGAAGTTTCTTCTGTTTTTCGGGGAGAAGCATCCATTTTATCTGACTCTACAAATTTTGGGGAAGTTGTAAACCGCACAGGAACTTGCAAAGAAAAAGTAAAAGAAAAAAACTGAAACAAATCTTCCAGGTAAACAATTATTTTATTTACGGAATATTCTTTCACATCCGGAAGGTCCCAATTAAAAAATCCCACGATGGATTTAGAAAATATTTTACTTCCAAAAGGCGTAACCAATGAAAATTTAGAAGAATTTATCTCATCATTGTAAATTAATCGAACGCGTACGAAACCAAACAAAGGTTTTAAAATCGGTTTCAAAGTGATTCCAACTTTTTGTCGAAGTGCGTCGTTATTATTTTCGGGTGTTTCGAGATTTAAGGAAATACTTTTCTTTCGAATCTGTATATAACAATATAGCCAGGAAATCAAAACAGTTAGGAATCCCCAGACTAATATAATTACGCTGAAGGCAAGCGTTAAACGTATCATTAAATCAAAAACTGCGGCAAATGAAGAATCGGGATTTTCCGTTTTCCCAAACAACCATTTAAAACCGACGAACATTAATAAAGAAAAAAGAAGAAAATAAACAGTAAAGGGCAACACGTATCCCAAGTGCTTAAAACGTTTTTTCCAAATACCTAAATTCATACCTTATCGTGTTCCTATAAAGATAAGCGGTATTTTGTGTTTGCTTACTTTGAAATATTTAAAAATTGATAAAAAGTTCCATTACTTTTGAATAGTAAGGGTAAAGTACTCCGTACGGCGCTGATCAGGCGGAATAGCGTATAACCAGCTAAATATTGCTTCAGTACTGCAGATTTGTTCTTTGTCCATTTTAATGAAAGGAATTTGAGTTTTTGTAAAAACAAAAAGTAAACGATTCAATTCAACTTTTTTTTGTTCATTCCCTAAACTATATTCTATTTCTGCTTTCGGAAAGGCATATGGTTTAAGTTTGGATAATTCATTAGCAGACTCGTAATTATTAGGAAACAACAATGAAGAACCATTGTCTGTAATATTAAATATATTTAAAAAACAATCGGCTGAAACTTTTATCACAAAAGATAAATTATCACCATTGTTATAGTGCGCTTTTATTCCTTCAATATTACAGGTGAATGCAGGATCCGGTTTAGTATTATATTTAATCACCTCAGCATCGATAATCACTTCTGAAACGATGCGTTTATTTTCATTTAAATAAATTTGTTCCCCGGTAATGGTATAACTGCCAACAGCTCCTTGAATTTCCGACTGAATATCTGAACTGAAAAACTGTGAATAATCATTTTTCGCCTGACTCGTAAAAAGCATTTGATATGAATTAACGTGTTCGATGATGCCCGCTTCCTTCAATGATGCCGCTTTCGCTTCATTCAAAGCCTGAAGTTTAGCCTGATTAGGACTAATGTCACCTTCAATAAAAGATTGACCTTTTAAATTTTTAACTAAAACCGGTTGCTGTGCAAAGCAAGGAAAGTAGAAACACCCAAACAGTGAGCATGTAAAAAAAATATTTTTCATTTTTATTTCAGTTTCCATTGTTGCCAAATTAATTTCGATTCCGGACTTGCCTGCACATGCGGATTTTGTTCTTTGTTATTTAAAAGCAAACTTTCTACAGGGACATGTTTTCCTAAATAATCAAAGAGTTCTTTTAAACTTGTTTCGCCTTTACTTTCTTTGAGTTTCTTTAATAAATAGTAGGTGAACATCCCATGCTCCATCTCCTTATAACTTAATGAAGATTGATTTCCACTACTGGAAGATAAAACTACCATATTTCCTTTTAAAGTTTGCTCTTTCGGTTTTACGGTTATACTTCTTCCGGCAATCAATCCATCATTGCGCGCACCACCGGTAAAGCACGCGTCTAATATTACAAATATTTGTTTACTGGGAAACTCACTTAATTTTTCAAAACAGTCACTTAATTTAATTCCGTAATTAACATTAGCGCCACTAATATCAACAGGAATCAGATAAGGTTCTTTACTTTTTTCCTCGGGCATACCGTGTCCGGCATAATACAGAATAAGTTTAGCTTGTCCGCCGGTATTTTTGGCCAACAAATTTAATTTATGGATAGCCTGACTAATCTGACCGTATGTAGCATCCAATAAAAAAGTAATATTTTTTTCAGGAACCCCAAAAGTTTTTATTGCATATTCTTTAAAAGCAGAAGCATCATTACGAGCAAAAGGCACATTGGATTCCGATTTTAATTCTGTTTGAAAAGAGGTGTAATCTTCATTCCCAATGATCAGAGCAAATGTATTTTTATTTACCCCGTTAGTGATAGGAATATCTTGATCAACATCAGATTTGCGTTTGAATTCATATTTTTTATTCCCATTTACATAAACAATTTGTTTGATGGTATCGTTCTTAAACACCATATCTTCATCAGGAAAGTTTGCGTCTTTATGATTTTTACGGATGATGGGGTGATCTGTGTCCTCATAAATAGCGCTATATTTCTTTTTAGCCCTTTCCCAATCAGAAATTGCATAGGGTTCGTTAACCGACAGATAAATGCCGTATAGACTGCAACCTATGCGAACATAATATTTTTTATGAGGCTCTATCATTATAGAAGCGGTTCCCACATTATCACTTATGGTGTTTCGCACATAAACAAGCAGTTTTCCTGTGCTGTACATGTTGTATTCGAGCGAACCGGCCGGTTTTAAAGTGTGAATTCGGGTTTCATTTAAAATAATATCGAAACTCAGGGAGTTGCATAAGATAATATCACTACGGTAAAAATAAACTGAAGAGTATTTATTTTCCTGACCTTCAATTTTCAGTCCAAGAAATAATACGCACAATAGAAGAGATAATTTCTTGAATTGACCGCCAGTGCTGAACATGTGGTTAAAGTTAAACAAAAGGACGTTTTAATACCCGTAATTTTTCAATCTTTTGTCGTTACTGCGCCAATCTTTGTCAACTTTAACAAATAATTCAATGTGAATTTGTTTTTTGAAGAAAGCTTCTAATTCTTTTCGGGCCAGCATACCGGTTTTCTTCAGAGCCTCGCCTTTATTACCAATAATAATTCCCTTTTGTGTATCGCGTTCCGTAATAATATCTGCTTGAATGCGAATTATTTTTTCATCTTCCTTAAAGGAGTTTACTACAATTTCTACGCTATAGGGAATTTCTTTTTTGTAGTTCAGTAAAATTTTCTCCCGTATAATTTCACTTACAAAAAAACGTTCCGGTTTATCCGTAAATTCATTTTTATCGTAAAAAGCTTCGCCCGGAGGTAGCATTTCGATGATGCGTTGCATCACTTTATCCAGATTAAACTTTTCGAGTGCCGAAATGGGAATAATTTCTGCTCTTGGAAGTTTAGTTTGCCATTCCACAATTTTTTCTAATACTTTTTGCTGATTTACCGCATCCATTTTATTAATGAGTAATAAAACAGGGGTGTTAGATTTTTGAAGTTTAGCCAGATAATTCTCATCCAACTGAATATCTTCAAACACATCGGTAATGAGCAAAAATAAATCGGCATCCGTAAAAGCAGAAACCACAAATTGCATCATTTTTTCCTGCAGTTTGTATAGCGGTTTGATGATGCCCGGTGTATCCGAAAAAACAATTTGATAATCCTCTCCGCTAACAATACCCATAATTCGGTGACGGGTTGTTTGCGCTTTAGAGGTGATGATGCTGAGTCGCTCTCCTACCAGGGCATTCATCAAAGTAGATTTTCCCACATTGGGACAACCGATAATATTAACGAAACCGGCTCTATGTATTTTATTGCTGTTAATAAGATTTATTTGTTTTACAAAGAAAGTAAATATATCTTTGCGCCACAATTAAGTTGAATTTAACATTTCATTAATTGTTACAGTGCGGGATAGAGCAGGGGTAGCTCGTTGGGCTCATAACCCAAAGGTCGGAAGTTCGAATCTTCCTCCCGCTACCAACAAAACCCATCGACGAAAGGAGATGGGTTTTTTGTTTACGTGCTGAGCGTCAAACTTGTTTGAAAGCGAAGAACGGAAACAAAAAATACAATTCGCGAAGCGGATTGGGTTTTGTTGTAATCCCCTACCTGTAAGATCAACGGGGTTAATCTTCCTCCCGCTACAAGGTCTAACAAATTTGTTAGAAATAACAGTTCTGTTAGAGAACAAAAAAAGCCACATTTCAGTGACTTTTTTTGTTTAGTGTTAATTTGGTTAAGTTAGCATCAATAGGCTTGAACAAGAGTTTCATAAGGGATATTCAGTTTGTTGTGAAGATTCCTTATCATTTTTAAAGTCAATTTTCTTTCCTTACTTAAAATATCGCTTACGCGTGTGCTATATCCAAGTATCTTGCCAAGCTCCGATTTTGTTAGATTCATTTCTTCCATGCGATATTTAATTACTTCTACAGGATCCGGTGATTCCATAACAAAGTGCTTGTCTTCATAATCTTTTATGACCAAAGCCAGGAGCTGAGCTTCCTTTCCTTCTTTACTGTTTGACTTTGCGAGAAATATTTCTTCAAATCTCTTTAAAGCCTTCTCATACTGAGTTTTGCTATTGATAATTTCTACTTTCATGTTGAGTAAGTTATTTTGTTTTCTTATGTGATTTTGCTTGAAAAAGATTTATAGTGTTTGCATCTATTTTATCATACTCTGAATGTGTTCCAATAAACTTAATGAACACCCATTCATTCTCATAATTGATTTCTGCAACTAGCCTAAAATCATTTCCCTTAATGTTAAAAACTGCGCGGCTGTTTTTTAGTATACTAACATTTCCGCGGTATTCTTGTTTTATTTGATTTGGTGTTTTCCATTTTTTAGTTAAAACTTCTTCATACCATATTTCTAATGCTAATTTGGCATTCCTATGCTTTTTACAGGCCTCTGTCACAGTGCTTTTGTTGTAAATATTCATGCCTTATTATTTATACGCTAAAGATACAAAAAAGTTACCAATTTGGTAATAAAATAACCAATTTGGTAAATTTAACACTTTGGCAGTTTTCAATACCTTATTTTCCAACCCTCAATCTCCCAACCACACAGGCGTAGTTTGCGAAATCTTCGAGGGCCAATAGATCCTTTTCCAACTGCCGATAAAGACTGAGGTTCCGATATGTTAATTCGTGGGCTATGTTTGTGCTGGAAGGGTTCATAAATTTCTCAAGACTGTTCACTTCAAGAGGAATTTTTCCTACCAACAAAATCCATCGACGAAAGGAGATGGTTTTTTGTTTTTGAACTGAGCGAAAGATTAGTTTGTAAGAAAAGGGGCAGAACAAAAAAAATATGGTGCGAAGCGATTGGAAATTGTTACCTAACAAACTCAAGTAAGATTAATTTACGAAATTATCTAAACCTTAAATGAAATACTAATTTATTCTTTTAACAATTGGTAAATTGAAAAATATCGGATTGACAATCCATGAAAAATATTTCAAATAATATGCATAAATAGCCATTTAAATTTTATTTATTTTTTAAAACCCTTATTTTTATATTTCAGTAATTTATGAAAAGTTTTATAAGACTCAGAACATTGGTATTTCTTTTGTCGAGTTGCATAATGATGCATTCACAAACAAGAACCTTAGATTCTTTAAAGAATCTATTATCTCAAAACATAAATGACACCACTAAACTTAATGTTTATATTTCGCTTTGTGATGAATGGGGTATGGTTCTTCCCGACTCAATTCAGCCGGCTTTGCAAAAAGCCATGCGTATTATAAATTCTAAACCAAAAACATTAAATAAAATTGAAAATTACACTTATGAAAAAGCATACGCCGCTTTATTAAATGCGAAAGGCTTTTGTTTTGATCAGTTGGGAGAAACGGATAGTGCTTATCATTATTATAACAAAAGTTTTGATTTGTTCAAAAAATTAAAACTGCAGAACGAAGTTGCTTATACTTTAGTTAATATTGGTAATTTATCAAGAGATAAAGGTGATTTTGTTTTGGCGCTTGAAAAATATAATGAAGGTTTAAAATATGCAGAAGAATCACAAAATAAAAAATCAATTTCATATTGTCTTAATAACATAGGTCTTGTTCATCATTACCGAGGTGAGTTGCATGAAGCTTTAACATATTATCAGAAAGCGCTTAAATTAAGAGAAGAGGTTGGCTATTTACCTGATATATCACAATCCTATAACAATGTAGGAGCGATTTATAAAAATCAAGGGATTATAGAAAAAGCACTGGAATACTATAACAAGGCATTAAAAATCGACGAAAAGGTGAAAAACATAGAATCAATGGCAGGAACTATAAACAATATCGCCATGATTTATTATGGACAGGGAGATGGTAATAATGCAATTGATTATATGCAAAAAGCCTTAAAATATTTTGAATTACTGCATGATGAAAGGGGAATTTCACTCATTTATTCAAATTTAGGCCACGTCCACATGTCGTTAATGAAGTTTGATAAAGCCATGTATTATTTTAAAAAATGTTTAAACCAGCGTAACGCGCTTCAGGATAAAAGAGGTGTAGCATCAAGTTATAGTAACATTGGCACGTTATTTTCAAAAATAAATCAAACTGATAGTGCCTATTTTTATCATTATAAAAGTTTAGAGTTACGCAGATTAATGCAAGATCAGAGAGGTGTGGCAGAATCGCAAAATCTCCTTGCTAAGATCCTTTTAGAACAAAATAAACTGCTTATTGCTTCCCGTTATTGTGACAGCTCACTAAATATTTCAATTATAATACAAGATCCAAACAGTTTAAAAGATGCGTACTCAATTCAGTACCGCATAGATTCAGCATTCGGCAATTATAAAGAGGCGTTTTCATCCTTTAAAAAATTTATTACTTTCAGAGATAGTTTAAAAAACGATTCGCATCGCAAAGCGGGGATAAAAAATCAGTTGAAATATGACTTTGAGAAAAAGGAAATGTTATTGGTTGAACAAAACCTAAAAGAAAAAGCCATTGCCGAAGAAAAACAACGAAGTCAGCAATATATAATAATGGGCGTCAGCGCCATTTTAGTACTTGTGCTTGTTTTTGCCGTATATATTTTTAAAATATTGGGAATAACCAGGAAGCAGAAAGATATCATTCAGACACATCAAAATGAAATCTTAGATAGTATACATTATGCAAGGCGAATACAAATGGCTCAAATCCCAAGTGAAAAACAAATCGCTACTTATTTAAAGAAGTCAAATAAAAAATAAAACCTTAATTTTCAGTTCTTATTATTTCTCACCCACACAAATTCTTCAGCGTCTCCTCATACTCATTCATCAACTCATTCACAATCGTTGCTGCAGGTTTTATTTCTTTCAATGCATTACACACCTGCCCTATTTCCAATTCGCCTTCTTCTAAATCGCCCTCAAACATGCCTTTTTTAGCTCTGGCTCTTCCTAAAATATTTTTTAATTCTTCTCCACCCGCTCCTCTTCGCTCCGCTTCTTCAACCTCTTTATAAAATTTATTTTTCATTAATCGTACCGGCGTTAATTGTTTTAAAGCCAATTGCGTGGCGCCTTCTTCGGCCTGTATTACTGCATTTTTAAAATTAATGTGCGCACTACTCTCTTCACTTGCTACAAAACGGCTTCCTACCTGTACTGCTTCAGCTCCTAATGCAAAAGCAGCTGCCATCTGCCGACCGTTAGCTATTCCTCCGGCCGCAATTAAAGGCAGTTTTATTTTATCTCTTACTTGCGGAATTAAAACCATGGTAGTGGTCTCTTCCCTGCCGTTATGTCCCCCGGCCTCAAATCCTTCGGCCACTACAGCATCTACCCCAGCCTCTTCACATTTTACGGCAAACTTAACTGCACTCACCACATGCACCACCTTAATTCCTTTTTCTTGTAAATGTTTGGTCCATGTTTTTGGACTTCCGGCACTCGTAAAAACTATAGGTACTTTTTCGGCTACAATAATTTCAATTAATTGTTCAATATCGGGGTACAAAAGCGGCACATTTACCGCAAAAGGCTTTTGAGTGGCTGCCTTGCATTTTAGGATATGGGTCCTTAGAACTTCCGGGTACATACTGCCACTTCCTATAATACCCAATCCTCCGGCATTGCTCACTGCACTAGCCAATTCCCAGCCACTGCACCAAATCATACCTGCTTGAATAATGGGTTTTTCAATGCCAAATAATTCAATTATTCTGTTTTTTTTCATGCTCTTACGCAACTTTTTGCCATGAAATTTAACGATTATTTTCCATTTCAACTTATTAGTATTTAATAGAAATTCTTGGCAGAATTAATTAGAATTCATATATTTGGGTTTGTATTTAAACCATGAAAAGGTTACTTATTTTACTTTTCTTTTTCACTGCCCTTTCAGGCATACAGGCTCAATGGCTTTGGGACTATGGCTTTCGTTTAGGTGCCAGCAATTATTTAGGCGATATTGGGGGTAAAGAATTAACCCGTAGAGATTTTGTGGCCGATATGAAACTGGCCAAAACAAGATGGGATGCCGGGGCTTTTGTTCGTTATAAATGGCGTCCTCAAATCATGTTTAAGTTGGCTTTTGATTGGATCAGAATTGAAGGGGATGATAAATTATCAAGCAATCCGGGAAGACATTACCGTAATATGAATTTTAAAAATGATTTATTAGGACCTGAAGCAACCATAGAATGGGTATTTTATGAAGATCCTGATTTAGGGAATACCTATCGTTACCGCAATAGTTTTAAGGCCTATATTTTTAGCGGAGCAGGTGGAGTTTTAAGTAGTCCAAAAACAATTTATAAAGGTGAATATGTTAAATTGAAGAATTTTGACATTGAAGGGTATAATTACAAAAGCTTTCAATTTGTAATTCCTATGGGTGTTGGATTTTACTTTACCATTGATAAAAAACACCGTATTGGTTTTGAAATGAATTATCGCAAAACTTTTACCGATTATTTGGATGATATCAGCGGAGATTATCCAGATCAGGAACAAATTGGTGACCCGAATCTTACAATTAGAGCTTTAGCATTTGACCAGGCTAAAATTGATGAAAATCCAGGCGCTTATTACTCTCACACTTATGGGCAAAAACGTGGAGATCCAACTCATAAAGATGCTTATATGACTATGACTTTCAGTTATAGCTATGTAATTCGTGGTAAGAGTAGCTTTTATCGTGCCAAACGAAACGCTTTCTTTAGCCGTAAACGTAAAATGCGTAAAATAAGGGCTAAGTTTTAAACCAAACACTTCTGAAATCCCAAAATTATTTGGGATTTTTTTATTTTCATTTGCCTTACAAAAAACTATCTTTGTCTTTTCAAATGAAAAATATTTTAATACTCCTTAGCTTAAGTTTTATTTTTTCCTGCACGGAAAAAAAGGAAAACAAAACAGGAACCGATCTGATTAATAATAGTGCTAGTGCTACTGATAATGTAAAAATTGATTTACCTGAAATAAAATTCGAAGAAGAAGAATTTGACTTTGGGAAAATAACACAAGGCGAACGTGTGGAGCATAGCTTTAAATTTAAAAACATCGGCGCTAAAAACCTTGTTATTTCTGGCGCAAACGGAAGTTGCGGTTGCACCATTGCCGATTGGCCGAAAGAACCAATAGCAAGTGGCGCTGAAGGTAAAATTGAAGTGGTGTTCAACAGCGAAGGCAAAAGTGGTTTTCAGGAAAAAACCATTACTATTGTAACTAATTGTGAACCGGCAACAAGAATATTGAGAATAAAAACAGAAATAATCGTGGCGGAAACAGCCAAATAAACCAAACAATAAAAAAATAAACTATGAACTTAAATTTGATTTTGATGGCCGGACAACAAGGCCAGGGCGGATTGATGTCTTTTCTTCCATTAGTAGCAATTGTTGTAGTATTCTATTTTTTCATGATTAGACCGCAAATGAAAAAGGCAAAGGAGCAAAAAAAATATATTGAAGGATTAAAAAAAGGTGATAAAATCTTAACCATAGGTGGCATTTACGGCAAAGTATCGGAAGTAAATGAAGACGGTACAATTATAATGGAAGTAGAAGATGGCACAAAAATGAAAGTTTCTAAAAATGCTGTTTCAAATGAAGCATCTATATCATTAAACAGAAACTAAAAAAAGTGCATTGAATAATTTGTCAAAAAACATATTTAATTTTAAAAAGCCGGGTAAAACCACGGCTTTTTTTCTTTGTTTATTGGCCGCTACTTTTTTGTGGTTTTTGAAATCACTAAACACGTATTATATTTATAATATTAATATACCGGTTGTTTTTAAAAACTTACCTTCCGATAGAAAACCTTTAAGCCATATACCGGACGAGTTAAATATTGAAATTAAAGCGAGTGGCTTAAAATTATTTTTCATTTTATTAAATAAACCATTTAAGACACTTGAACTTGATTTAAAAAAGGTAAATAGTAGGAATAGCAATATTCCCATCGCCATCAACACTTCAAATCTTAAAAAAATATTAAAGTTTGAAGCAACAGTACGGCATATTAATCCCGATACCTTGTATTTTGCCTCTTACAATACAAAAAAAAGAAACGTACCCATTAAGTTTTCGGGCAAGATTGATTGCAAACAGGGATTTGGATATCATTTGGAACAATTAAATCCGGCATTTGTGAGTATCAGCGGCGATAGCCTTTCCGTTTATAATACAGATACGATTTTTACTCAATACTACAACATCACTAACCTCAACAGTTCTTTTCAAAAAGAATTAAAACTACAAACACCTGCCGGTAATTTATTTATGAGTGCCAATACGGTAACTATTGAATGTAAGGTTGAAAAGTTAATTGAACACAATCTTAAGTTAGAAGTCATTCCTGATCAGCTTCCCGAGGGATTAAAAGCAGAATACCTTTTTCCCAAATTCATAAATGTCAAATTTACGAGTTTGCAAAATCAATTTGATTTAGCAGATACTTCACTTTTTACAGCACGAGTAAATGCTTCTGAATTGAAAAATAAAAAAGGATACGTTTATTTAAGTCGTCAGCCTAAAAATGTCTCTATTCTTCAAATAAAACCCGAAAACGTTGAAATTATACTTTTAAAAAAATGATAGTAGGATTAACAGGTGGAATTGGAAGCGGTAAAAGCACCGTACTTAAAGTATTTGAAGTGCTTGGTTATTGCGTTTTTAAAAGTGATGAAGCGGCTAAAGCAGTTTACTTTTTAGAAGATGTGAAAAAACAAGTTTGTGATTTATTAGGTAGAGAAGTTTATCGAACAAATAATGAAATAGACCGGAAATTAATTGGAGAAAAAATATTTAATAATCCTGAACTGTTAAGTAAATTAAATGCAATCATACATCCACGTGTAAATTTAAAGTTCAAAGAATTTATTGAAAAAAATAAAAATCAACTCATTATAATTGAATCGGCTTTGTTGTTTGAAGCGGGTATTAACAATCAAGTGGATAAAACAATTGCAGTAATTGCACCCGATGAAATACGAATTAAACGAATAATTGACAGAGATGGATTAGATAAAAGTACTATTCAAAAAAGGATAGCACAACAAATGAATCAAGAAGAGAAAAAAAACTTATCCGACTTTCATATTCTAAATGATGATTTAAATCCGGTATTACCTCAAATTCTGGAAATTCATGAACGAATTTTAAAAATCAAAAACGCTGGAATATAAATTACATAATTTAGATGCGCTTCAAAAAGGAGCTTTGGATGCCGGTGAAATATTACCGGTGATGGAAATGTTTTATACCATCCAGGGCGAAGGTTACCATACCGGTAAACCTGCCTTTTTTATTCGCATTGGAGGTTGCGATATCGGTTGCCATTGGTGCGATGTAAAAGAAAGCTGGAATGCCAATCTACATCCCTTAACCCAAGTAAATGACATAGTAAATGAAGTTTCGAAAAGCAGTGCAAACAGCGTGGTAATTACCGGTGGAGAACCTCTAATATACAATCTGGAAATGCTAACTAAAACTTTGAAAAGCAAAAACATTGCCACGTTTATTGAAACCTCTGGAGCTTATCCGATTACCGGACAATGGGATTGGATTTGTCTGTCGCCCAAAAAAAACTCGCCGCCTCTTGAAGAGAATTACCAATATGCAGGTGAACTGAAAGTGATTGTACATAATAAAAATGATTTAGCTTGGGCCCAGCAACATGCAGTAAAGGTTAAAAAAGAAACCTTGCTATACTTGCAACCCGAATGGAGTAAAAGAGAAGAGATACTTCCGGCAATAATTGATTTCGTAAAATCCAATCCGTTATGGAGAATTTCCATTCAATCCCATAAATACATCAATATTCCTTAATTCTAAAGTAATGATTCAGAAACTTAAAAGATGTTGCTTTGAATCAAAATGAAATACTTATAATTTTTCAGAAATCTTAAATTTTAGTTGAATTACAGGTGCTTTTTACATCGAAAATTCGTAAATTCGTAGTCCTAAATTCAAAATTATGGCATTCGACATTGAAATGATAAAGCAGGTTTACGCTAATATGCCTGCGCGTATTGAAGCAGCACGTAAAATGCTTGGTCGTCCTTTAACTTTAGCAGAAAAAATTCTTTATTCACATTTAGATGGGCAATTACCGTCTGGCGCATACGAGCGAGGAAAATCTTATGTTGATTTTAATCCGGATAGAGTAGCTATGCAGGATGCCACAGCACAAATGGCTTTATTGCAATTTATGCAGGCCGGTCGCCCTAAAGTAGCTGTTCCTTCCACTGTACATTGTGATCACTTAATTACAGCAAAGGTTGGCGCTGAAAAAGATTTAGCGGTTGCTAATAGCGAAAGCAAAGAGGTTTATGATTTCCTGGCTTCTGTTTCTAATAAATACGGGATAGGATTCTGGAAACCGGGTGCCGGTATTATTCATCAGGTGGTATTAGAAAATTATGCATTTCCGGGTGGAATGATGATTGGTACTGATTCTCACACGGTGAATGCAGGTGGTTTAGGCATGATTGCCATAGGTGTTGGTGGAGCTGATGCATGCGATGTAATGGCAGGATTACCTTGGGAATTAAAAATGCCCAAATTAATTGGCGTTAAACTTACCGGTAAATTAAACGGTTGGGCAAGTGCCAAAGATGTGATATTAAAAGTTGCCGGTATACTTACCGTAAAAGGAGGAACTGATAAAGTGATTGAATATTTTGGAGAAGGAGCTATAAACTTAAGTTGTACCGGAAAAGGAACTATTTGCAATATGGGTGCAGAGGTTGGAGCAACCACTTCAACATTTGGATACGACGATAGTATGAGCCGTTATTTAAAAGCTACCGGCAGAGCTGATGTGGCTGCTTTGGCAGATGGAATTAAAGATCACCTAACCGGTGATAAGGAAGTTTATGCTGATCCTAAAAAATATTTTGATGAAATCATTGAAATTAATTTATCTGAACTTGAGCCACACGTTAACGGGCCATTCACTCCGGATTTAGCAACCCCAATTTCTCAATTAAAAGCTGCCGCAGAAAAAAACGGATGGCCTTTAAAGGTAGAAGCGGGTTTAATTGGCTCTTGTACCAACTCTTCATATGAAGATATTTCCAGAGCTGTTTCTTTGGCCAAACAAGTATCTGCCAAGAATTTAAAGTCTAAGGCAGAATTCATGATCAATCCGGGTTCTGAACAAATTCGCTTTACCATTGAAAGAGATGGATTTTTAAAGATTTTTGATGAAGTTGGTGCAACTGTATTTACTAACGCATGCGGACCCTGCATTGGTATGTGGGATCGTGTTGGTGCGGAGAAAAAGGAAAAAAACACCATCGTTCATTCCTTCAACCGTAACTTTGCGAAACGTGCGGATGGTAATCCAAACACCTACGCCTTTGTAGCTTCTCCTGAAATTGTAACGGCTTTAGCTATTGCCGGAAGTTTAGGATTCAATCCTTTAACTGATACTTTAACTAACGAAAAAGGAGAACAAGTTAAATTGGATCCTCCAACTGGCGATGAATTACCTAAAAAAGGTTTTGCGGTTGAAGATGCAGGGTTTCAAGCGCCTGCAGCCGATGGAAGTAAAGTAGAGGTATTGGTATCGCCAACATCTAAGCGTTTACAATTGTTAGATCCTTTTGCTGCCTGGAATGGTGTTGATTTGAAAGGATTGAAATTATTAATTAAAGCGAAAGGTAAATGTACAACCGATCATATTTCTATGGCCGGACCTTGGTTAAAATTCAGAGGTCACTTAGATAATATTTCAAACAACATGCTTATTGGTGCAGTAAATGCCTTTAATGAAAAAACAGATTCGGTGAAAAATCAATTAACCGGAACTTATGAAGGTGTTCCTGTAGTTCAGCGTCAATACAAAGCTAAAGGTATTGGAACTATTGTTGTGGGTGATGAAAATTATGGTGAAGGTTCATCTCGTGAGCATGCAGCCATGGAACCTCGACACTTGGGTGTAAAAGTGGTATTAGTAAAATCCTTTGCACGGATACATGAAACGAATTTGAAAAAACAAGGTATGTTGGCTTTAACTTTTGCCAATACGGCCGATTATGATAAAATTAAAGAAGATGATGTGATTGATGTTACCGGTTTAACTTCGTTTAGTCCCAATACTCCTTTAACTGTTACTTTAAGTCATGCTGACGGAAGTAAAGATGAATTTAAGGTGAATCACAGTTACAATGCCCAACAAATTGAATGGTTTAAAGCCGGAGGCGCTTTAAATATCATAAGAGCTAATGTAAAAGCTTAAATTTGTTTTGATTTATTAAAAGCCGTTTCTATTGAAGCGGCTTTTTTTATTGTGCCGACCTGCGGTAAATTCCCGAATTGAAAATGGAAACAAAAACGTAATTACTGTTGGCGCCTAAGCCATAAACACTCATTCCGTTTAAACCTTCATTGGCCGCAGTCCACCCCGCTCCACCATTAATTGACATAAAAACACCAGAATTCATATAACTGCCGCAATACACCTTGTTTGCATTGGCCGTTAAAGCAATAGGACCTGTAATGGATAATCCGGTATTGGCTATAGTAAAACTTTGTCCGTCATCTGCTGAACTATAAATACCGCCATTATTAAAGGTAGACGTTAACACGTAATTACCATTTACGGCTATTGAATTTACATCCGTACCCGCACCACTCACGCTAGTCCAACTAGTGCCAAAATCAGTAGATACAAATAAACCACCCCATGTGCCGGCATAAAATTTATTATTTTTAGCAGCCATAGCATTCACAGATAAATTACTTAAACCACTACTTGAAGTAGACCAACTTTGGCCGTTATCAGCCGATTTAAAAACACCGCTTGGCGTTCCGGCTAAAATGGTGTTGCCAATTACAGCCATTCCATAAACATTCATGTTGGTTAATCCGTTATTTACCGGCGCAAAACTAACACCATTATTAGAGGTTTTATAAATTCCATTTGCAGTAGTGGCTACATACAATACAGTATCTACTAATAGCAAGGTACGAACCGGAATGGTAATGCCGGTAGCAACCCAATTTAAACCGTTATCTCCTGAGTAAATTACACCGGTGGTTCCTCCGGCAAATACTTTTAAATCATTTGCTGCAAAGCAAGTATAGTTTGGGTTATTGGTATAAGTTAAAGACCAAGCCGGGAATGTTTTAAAACTCACCTCATTCCCATAAGCTGTTCCAGATGCGTTAGTAGCATAAGCACGCACATAGTAAGTTACGTTCTCACCTAATCCGGATAAAACCGAAGTGAACGTTCCTACTCCCGCTCCATTATTGGTATTGGGTTTTAGTGTTGTTGGATTTGGATTCACATCCCAACAAACACCCACTTTAGTAATGGCACTGGTACCTTCTGAACTCACATTTCCTCCTCCAATCGCTGAAAATGGCCCAATAGAAGAAATTGCGCTTGTGCTTACAACAGGTAAAGGCGAAGGAGTTGGTTGCGGTTCTTCATCCTTATTTTTCTTTTTGCAGTTTAATAAAAACAAGGCAATCAAAAACAAGAAGGACAGATTTTTTAAATTCATAATTAACCCGTTAGAATAAGTAAATGTATGAAATAGAAGGACATCATACAAGAAAGCTTTTAGTATGATTATAAAAGTAAATTAATACTCTTTATTGGCTAAGTTCACAGTTAATCTTAGTTTCTTCTAAATTAACTCCGGTTATATAAGTACCATCTAATTTATTACATTCCTTTTTGGCCTTGGCCTTAGTATATTTTGACCCCAAAGAACTTTCGGTTGTTACAGTAGTACTGGCCGATACTGATATGCAACGACATACTCTTTCTTTTCGGCAAGAACTAAAAATTAGAACGGTGGATACACCTAAAACAATTGATTTAATCATGTTCAAAATTGAGGCCTATTTTGTTTCTAAGCAAAAAGCTCACTCAATTATAAAAGGTATTTAGTAAATAAAAATGCCCGCCATAACACGGGCACTTGATTTTCATTTGTGATTTTAAAGTTCAAAGCCATAGTAAGCTCTTGCGCCATTCGGGTACACCCCTTCAATCGTTATGGCACCCGATTTATTGTACAATAAACCTTTCACATCCTCCACGCTTTTCACTTTCTTTTTATCAATGCTGGTAATGATAAATCCTTTGCGTAAACCTATCTGATGTAAACGGCCTGCCTCCAGATTTTCAATTTTAACTCCGCTCTCAATACCCAATTTTTTCAACTCTTCAGGTTGTGCTGTAACAAAATCCGCACCTAATGCATTTACAGAGTTGTTTATCATTTCTGATTTACTGATCAGCTTTGTTGTATTATCAAAACTCTTTAAAATTACGGCTACGTTCATTTCTTTATTATGTCTATTAATGGTTGCAATTACTTTATCTCCGGGTCTGTGTTTGCTTATTTGTTCCTGAAGCTGACTAACACTTTGTACAGGCACGTTATTGATTCCGGTAATCACATCACCTTCCGTTATTCCGGCATCCATGGCACTTCCTCCTTGAGTAATTCCGTTTACATAAATTCCTTTTAATTCTTTTATATTATTTTCTTTAGCAAATCCGGCATCAATATCTCTTATGCTTACGCCCATATATGCTCTTTGCACTGTACCAAACTCTACCAAATCAGCAACTACTTTTTTTACGATGTTTACCGGAACCGCAAATGAATATCCTTGGTACGCTCCATTATTGGAAGCAATAGCCGTATTAATTCCTATTAATTCGCCACTCGGATTTACCAAAGCTCCACCGCTATTTCCCGGATTCACTGCTGCATCGGTTTGAATAAAGGCCTCAATAGGTCTTTTATTCACATCTAAAATATTATTTCTTCCTTTAGCACTTATAATACCTGCCGTTACTGTACTTTCCAAATTAAATGGATTTCCTACAGCCAAAACCCACTCACCTACTCTCACATTTTCACTATTCCCATAACTTAAAAATGGTAATTCCTTTTCTTCAATCTTAATTAAGGCTACATCAGTACTTGCGTCGGCACCAATTACTGTTCCTTCATACGACCGTTTATCATTCAGAACAACCTCTATTTTTGTTGCACCGGCTACCACATGATTGTTGGTTACAATATATCCATCTTCACTTATTATCACTCCACTGCCACTGCCTTGCTGAACATATTGTTGTTGCCTACGCTGTGGACCAAAAAACCATTCCGCAAATGGATCGGCACTTAAATTACTAACCTGTTCGCTTCTTGTTTTAATGTGCACCACAGCATTTACTGATTTTTCTGCGGCCATGGTAAAATCTGTTCCCAATCCCGAACCGGTGTTGCCGGTCATGATTATTGGAGATTGATTATTGCGTTGTAAAACACTGCTTTTTTCTCCTTCTCCACTGTTCGCTACAAAATGAGCGCTTGTTAATGCAATCATGCCGCCCAGGCAAGCAATTGCAAATGTTGATACAAACTTTTTCATCTTTAAAAATCTTTTTATAGTGTTATAAACGCAAAATTAATATCAAAGTTATGTGAGTGTAATTATTTTAACATTACTTAACCGGAACAGAAAAAAATTGTAAATTTACGTTAAGAAAAAATGAATTTCAGAAAATCGATACCCACCTTTGTTTTTGGATTATCCATTGGATTATTATTAGGTATTGCATTTTTTCTTTTTAAAATCAACGACATCTTCAAGAGTTTAAAAGATAATGTAAAAGAACAAGTGACCATTGTTGAAAAACCAAATAGTGATGAAACAGAATCGAAAAAAAACAAAGAACGCTTCAAAATAAATATTAAAAAAAGCAGTAAGGTAAATTATAAAGAAGTGGATTCTTTAATTAAAAAAGACAGTGAGTTAAATGTAGCAACAGATGAACTTATTTCTATTAAAAATATTAAAATCATTCAAATTGAAAGTGAACCTGAAAATGATAGCTTAGCAAATAAATTGGTTGGTATAGAAACGAAACCGTCTCCAACACTGTGTTTTATTGAGTTTTGGAAAACGCCGCTTAATTCTAAAGGATACAGATATACTAAAAACAAATTGCAATTATATGGTTTTGCCGATTTTAACGATATATTAATCTATAAAATAAATGATGAGCAATATTTAAAAACTTCTGAGCAGGTATTTAAGTTACAATACGGCAGCGAGTTTAAAAAACTGGAAAAAGTAATTGATAATGAAGTATTGGCTAAATTAAATTAATGGAATTAGCTTTTTATAAATATCAAGGCACCGGAAATGATTTTATCATTCTAGATAATCGTGACCTCCGCATTCAACTAAATGAAGAGCAGATTAAATTTTTATGTGATAGAAGATTTGGTATTGGAGCCGACGGTTTAATGCTTTTGCAAGCGGAACCCGGTCATGATTTCAGAATGATTTATTTTAATAGCGACGGAAATCAAAGCAGCATGTGTGGCAACGGAGGAAGATGTATAGCTGCTTTTGCCAAAAAAATAGGATTAGTAAAAGACAAGTGCCGATTTATGGCCATTGACGGATTGCATGAAGCAGTTTTATTTGAAGAAGATATTGTTGCATTGAAAATGCAGGATGTAAAGGATATTGAAATGAATGATGATTTTGCTTTTTTAAATACAGGCTCCCCCCATTACGTAAAATCAGTGAGCAACTTAAATCAATATCCGGTAAGTGATGAAGGACGAAACGTTAGATACAGTAAACGTTTTAAGGATGCAGGCACAAACGTAAACTTTATTGAGAAAAAAGAAGATGCTTTACACGTTAGAACCTACGAGCGAGGCGTTGAGGATGAAACCTTTAGTTGTGGCACAGGTGTTACTGCCGCTGCATTAGTAGCCGCCATGAAAGGAATTTCCGATAGTAAAAATATGTGTCGAATTCAAACTTTAGGCGGTAAACTTGAAGTTACGTTCGATAAAGTATTAGAAAATAATTTTTATAACATTTGGCTGAAAGGCCCGGCACAATTTGTGTTCACCGGTACAATTACACTGGCCGAATGATTTCTGAACACGTGCATATTCCGGTTACACTTACCACCTATTCCTCTGAAAGAATTAACAAAGGTATTTGGCTGGTATTAATGCACATTAACCGTATACCTCCGCATGTTGGAATTATTTTTGACGGACTATACTCCTCATTAACCATTAAAGGTAAAGAAACCAATATCGATTTTTTAACTTTAGAAAAAATGATCACTCAAAAAAAAATCGAAACAGCTTATGTTGAGTTAAGCCCCCACCCTGTTTTTAGCATTGATTTTTTGCGCGAAAACTTTTTAATACAATTAGCAAAATTCGAAAGCGTAAAAGAAAACGAAGCCACTTGTTTGAGTCCGCTTAAATTATTTTTTAATGAGTTTTATTATTTAAAACTTATTTCTCCTGATTTATTACATGATTGCATGATGGAATTGAGTGAAAACAATTTCTTGCTTTCCTTTTGCAACACACAACCAACAAAATTAAATACCTTAGCTATTCCATATTATAACATAAAAGAATTAAACGAAAGAATAAAAACTGAAAGGCAACCTTATACGAATAACTGATGTTTTTAAAATCAAAAAATATTTCGCTACGAGCGGTAGAGCCCAATGACGCAGATATCTTATATCATTGGGAAAATGATAGAAGCATATGGGCCGTAAGCAATACACAAATTCCCTTTAGCAAATTTGTTTTGGATGAATTTACAAATTCAGCACATCAAGACATTTACACCAACAAACAATTACGTTTAATGGCCGATGAAATTTCTACCGGCGATACTATCGGATGCGTTGATATATTTGAATTTGATCCGCAACACGCTAGAGCCGGTATTGGCATTTACATTCATAAAGATTTTCGCGAAAAAGGATATGCGAGTGAATGCTTACAGTTAGTAGTAGACTATTGTTTTAACACGCTGCACCTCAAACAAATTTACTCGCATATCAACGCCAGTAATTTAGCCAGCATTAACTTGTTTGTTAAAAACGGATTTGAAAAAGGCGTTTTAAAGAAAGCTTGGCACAAAACTTCATTGCATCATTTTGAAGATGTTTGGTTTCTGCAACTTATAAATTACAGTGACTAAATTCGCAAAAATATTTTGCTCACTTACTCTGATCTTCTTTGCCGCATGTAGAGAGAATCAACCAATTACTGAATCCGTTAAAGAACAAGAACTCCTTTTTATGAATCATCATGATTCTGCTAATTATGTAGGAATTCAAACATGCCGGCAATGCCATGAAAAAACATATCAATCTTTCATACGAACAGGAATGGGACAATCTTTTGATTCGGCCGGTATTCAAAAATCAGCCGCCGTTTTTAATGGTAAAGTCATACACGACACCTTTCAAAATTTAAATTATCTATCCTTTGTCAACAATAAGACCTTATACATACGTGAATTTAGAAAAAAAGGAAAAGACACCACACACTCCAGAACTGAAAAAATTGATTACATCATAGGATCCGGGCAACACACCAACTCACACTTATATAATGTAAATGGTTATTTGCATCAAATGCCATTAACCTTTTATACGCAAAAACAAAAATGGGACCTTCCACCCGGATTTGAGCATGGTGTTAATACCCGTTTCAGTAGAAAAATCGGATTGGAATGTATGACTTGTCACAATGCATTTCCAAGTTTTGTGGAAGGTTCAGAAAATAAATACAAGGCTATTCCAAAAGGAATTGACTGTGAACGCTGTCATGGTCCCGGAAGTATACATGTGGCTTTAAGAAAAACAAATGCGCCAATTGACACTTCTAAATACGTTGATCGATCTATTGTAAATCCGGCTAAATTACCCGTTAATCTTCAGTTTGATATTTGTCAGCGTTGTCATCTACAAGGCAATGCTGTGCTTAAAGCAAATAAATCATTTTATGATTATAAACCCGGCATGGAGCTTCACAAATTTATTTCAGTATTTATACCTAAATATGAAAATGCAGATGATGAATTTATTATGGCCTCGCACGCCGATAGATTAAAACAAAGTTTGTGTTTTATAGCCTCATCCAAAAAATCTTCAGACAAAGATTTTAAACCTTATAAAAATGCATTAACCTGTGTAACTTGCCATAATCCGCACATTAGCGTAAAAGAAACCGGATTGAATACGTTTAATAATAAATGCATCAGTTGCCATCTCCAAAACTCAGAAGAACAAACGGAATTGTCCAAAAATCATCTTTCCGTTTTGAAAAAAATTAGTTTCAAAAACTCCGATTGTGTTTCCTGTCATATGCCAATTTCAGGCTCAACGGACATACCTCATGTAAGCGTTCACGATCATTACATCCGGAAACCAATAACGTCTGAAGAGTTATCGAAAATTAAAAAATTTGTGGGTTTATTTTCGATCAATGAAAAAAATCCGGAGCAACAAACCATTGCCCTTGCTTACCTTCAACAATTTGAAAAGTTTGAAGGCGAATCTTTTTATCTCGATTCCGCTGAAAAAATTATTAAGCAAATTAATATGAAAGACTCAGAATCGGCCTTACCCCTATTCATCCATTTAAAGTATCTTCAGAAAAAAAATAAAGAACTTATTGAAATAATAAAAAATAACAATGAAGAAAAACTAAGAACTAAAATATTTATACATTCTTCATTAAATAATAAAGATGCATGGACCTGTTACCAAATCGGAGAGGCTTATCATCAAATAAAAGATTTAAAAAGCAGTATGCTTTGGTTCGAGTCGGCAGTTAAACTGGCACCCTACAATCTGGAATTTAAAAGCAAACTCGCTTTAGTTAAAGCAGAAACGGGCCTTGACTCAGATGCCATAACTGATTATGAAAATATTTTAAGAGAAAATCCTAAATATGCTGCAGTGATGGGTAATTTAGGATATTTAAAAATTAAAAACGGAAAAGCAGAGGAGGCTTTTCGTTTGTATCAAAACGGATTAAAGCTCGATCCGGATAATGAAACTTTATTATTAAATTTAACCGCTTATTATTTATTTGTTAATGATAAAATAAAAGCAAAAGTGCAATTGAAAAAAATTATTAAAATAAATCCCAATAACAAACAAGCTTTGCAGGTTCTAAATTCCCTCAATTCATAATATGAGCAGAAGAAAAATATTTAGGTTATTTGGGTTTCTAATTTTCTGCGGATTAGTTTTAGGCGGTTGGTTAGCTTATCAAAAAATTTTCAAACCCCTTAAATTAAACAAAGGATATACCTATATTTTTATTGAAACAGGCGACAACCTGGATAATTTGATGGATGAATTGGAAGACAAAGAAATACTTCAAGAACGAAAAACATTTGAGTGGCTTGCCAAAAAAATGGATTTGAAAGAAAATATCAATTCCGGAAAATACCGTATAAATAACGGAATGAACCTTCGACAAATCATTAATTTAATTAAATACAAAAAGGAGGAGAAGATTAAGTTAACCTATAATTCTCAAATACATAATTTAGAAGAATTTATTACGTACACTGCAGATAAACTGGAAATGAATGAATCTGAATTAGAAGAATTGTTAAGTGATGAAAGTTTGCTGAGCGAATATTTTGGCTTAGACCCCGACAATGCCTTTGCGTTAATAACACCCGGCATTTTGGAAACCAGTTGGTCGATTAACGTGAATGATTTTATTAAACTGTTTAAAAACAGATTTAATGATGTTTGGAATGCAAGCAGAAAGAAAAAAGCCAAACAAATGAATATGCAAATTGCTGAAATAATCACATTGGCCTCTATTGTGCAAGGTGAAAGCGGAATATCGAGTGAACAACAAAAAATTGCCGGAGTATATTTAAATCGCTTAAAAAAAGGTATGTTATTACAAGCCGACCCTACCTTAAAATTTGCGAATAAAAAATGGGATGCTGTGAGAATTTATGACGGAGATAAAGAAATAAATTCGCCTTACAACACATACAAAGTTAAAGGATTACCGCCCGGTCCCATTAGTTTAGTAAAGGTTCAAGCCATTGATGCGGTACTAAATTACACCAAGCATAACTATATTTTCTTTTGTGCTAAACCGGAATTAAACGGATATTCTGATTTTAGCAGTAGCTATGATCAACACATGAAATTCGCAGCAGCTTATCAGCGGGCGATGAACAAAAAAGGAATAAAGTAATATTTACTTTACCGGATAAGTTGGAGTTAATCCACCGAAAATAATCGAAACGTTTTTATTATCCTTTATCAATTCAACTTTTTCCTTTTCAATTTCTAATTGACGAAGATGAAGGTATTCGGCAATAGTCATTTTCATTTGATTTTGATATGCCATATCAGCAATGGCCTTGTTAACTTCTGCTTGTTTCCTCGACAACTCAGCATCTGCTCGAGCCTTTTGTGTTAAAATACTTTGATTTTGAGCGGCCGTATTTTTGGTTTCAGTAAGCACTTGTTCAGGCGGAGTAACCGCACCAATAGAAACCTGCATTATATCAACCGGTAAATTTATTTTTTTTGCATAAGTTGAAATATCAGCGTAAATATCTTTTTCCAGTTGCGAAGAAATTTCGCGTTTACTTGCCAAATCAAACATTTTAAAGGCACTTGCTTTATCGCGAACCATGGTACGGAATGAAGCTTGTAAATTATGTTCATACCAATCCGCACCAAACTCCTTGTATAAAATCGGAGTCTCTCCCTTCCGAATTTGACATTTCAGATATGCACTGAAAGAAACAGGCGTATTATCCGCCGGTATCATATTGGTGAATTCTTCAGTAATCGTAATTGGGGTGATAGGAAATTCTCTATGTTCGGTAGTAAAAACACACCATTGTGCTCCTGTTGAAACCGGATCTGGATCTACACCACCATGTCCGAATATAAATGGCTTATAAACCAATACACTTTCTTCCCCCGGATCTGGTTTAACCCGATAACAGCTTAACATTAAAAACATGAGGCCTATTACTAGCCCTGATAAACGGATTACTCGTCTTCCTTTGGCTGGCTTATTAATATTATTTTTCATCCTTCAAAAATTAATTGAATGAATTTACAAAAAAAATGAAAGCAGTAATAGCAGAAATGCGTTAAAACATCGAATATAACAGTCGACCTACTAAAAAGTAAATGGTTATACCAATCACATCATTTAATGTAGTTACAAAAGGTCCGGTTGCTAAGGCAGGGTTTATTTTGAAGCGGTTTAAGGTTAAAGGCACAAACGTACCTAAAAAAGAGGCGAATAAAATTACGGTAAGCAGCGCAATGCTTACAGTTGCGGCTAATTGCCAATCGCCGGTTAATAAAGCGTAACCGCAAATCAATACTGCACAAATGGTTCCATTAATTAATCCTACACCTAACTCTTTCAGTAATTTCACCGAAATATTTTCTCCCAAAAGAGATTTATTGGCTAAACCCTGTACTATAATTGCAGAACTCTGTACACCAACATTACCACCCATAGCTCCTATTAATGGAATGAAATAAGACATTTCCGGATGAATTTTAATTTGATCCTCGTAAGTGCCAATAATTCGCGAACCTACTATTCCCCCACACAAACCAACCAATAACCAAGGAATCCTTGCTCGTGATAATCTCCATAAGGCATCATTACTATCCACATCATCCGATATACCACTCATTCGTTGTATATTTTCATCTGCAGCTTCTTTAATTACATCCATTACGTCGTCAATCGTAATTCTACCAACCAATCTCCCGAATTGATCTACCACAGGCAAGCCAACTAAATCAAACTTCTGCATAATAGCAGCAACTTCTTCACTGGTAGCTGATGTTCTTACAAATTGTATGTCCGGTTCATATATTTCATCTATTCTCGCCAGTGGATGTGAAATGATTAATTTTTTCAGAGAAAGCATGCCAATCAATTTATCGTTATTGTCAACAACGTAAACCGCATACATCATCTCCATATTCTCAGCCTGATGACGAATCTCTTCTATACAGGCATTCACGGTTTCAAATCCATATACACTCACTAACTCTTTTGCCATTAATGAACCCGCCGTTCCTTCTTCATAATTAATTAATTCGGCAATATCACTGGCCTGTTCAATATCTTCAATGTGAGATAATACCTCTTCTTGAATATTTTCGGGTAGTTCAGAAATTACATCGGCAGCATCATCACTATCCATGTTATCCAACTGCTCAGCAATTTCTTTAGATGAAAAGGTGGCCAATAAGGTTTCACGTTTATCATCATCTAATTCCAAAAGCACATCCGGCGCAACTTCTGAATCTAATAACTCATAAACGTATGCTGCTTGCTTATCATTCAGTTGATTTAAAATTAAGGCAATATCATGCGCATACAACTCTTCCAGTTGTTGCTTTAAAAAAGTATTGTTCGAAACCTCAACGGCTTCTTCAATTCTTTCTATATACTCATTTGTTAATTCAAACTGCATGATACTTCCCGTCTGCAAAAGTAGGAAATATCCTCTTTAATTCACTATATCTTCAATTTTTTAAAAGCATATCGGATTGTGGCTTTTAAGGCTGGTATTTTTGTGTAATGATTTACATCAAATATTAATGCTAAAAATTCATTTTTTAATTCAGGATATTCTACACAAATATTTGTTGCCGCTTTTACTAAAAAAGCTCTTACGGCAATCGACTCACTTTCATCTTTTATTTTACACATCGCTAAATCGAAAATTTCAGCACAGTATGATACAGGTATCTTAACGCTCATCCAAATACGCGTAATTGCTCTGTAAATGGAAGGGTGTAAACCGGGTTTATTCATAATGGAAATAAACCGATCAAAATAAGGCAAACTTAATTGAGGATATAGTACGGCTATCTCACCTAAAACCCAAGCTGCCTTTTGTTTTTGAATTTCATTCCCGGAAAAAAAAATTTTCATCAACTCTTTAAACTTTGATTTATCACTATTGAGAAAAGCAATAATATTATCAAGGTCCTTGCGGCTCATTCCTTTTTTCAGCACTTTCTTCAGATCCATAATGCAATTTGTTCTCTCCAAATTAAAATAAATACCCCACTAACTGCCAAAAGCACAGCGAAAAGTGAATGAATGGTTATTTTTTCTTTATGAATTAAATAGTTTAAAGGCAAAACAAAAATGGGCAGTAATGCAAATATTGTTTGAGCTTCAGCTACACGCATATAACTAATGGATAATAATGAAAAAGTTACTCCGCACACAGGCCCTAAAATTGTTCCTAATATCAGAAACTTTAAACCATTGTTTTTATTTTGAAGTATAACTTTGGCATTTGCTCTGAATTTATTGATAATAAAAGATATCAGCATGGCCATCAAAAACGCAAACAATAACCGAATCCACACGGCATGAATAGCAGGGATTGCTTGTTCACCGCTAGCTGCAAATCCATATTTAGAAAGCACTAAACCCAAACCCTGACAAACTGCTCCTGCAATTCCGGAAAGTATGCCTGTTGCACTATGTGCATAACCCATCTTAACGGATTCAGCTCTATCTTTTCTAGAAATAGTTAGCCAAACCACTCCACCTACTGTTATTAAAATTCCTAGAACACCAATAAAATTAAATGATTCGTGAAGAAAAAAATAACCGAAAACTAAAGCCGAACACGGCGCTATAGTGGTGTACACCGAGGATAATTTTGGACCTAAAAGTCGAAATGAATTGAATGTAAAAAAATCTCCTATGGTAAAGCCTACAATTCCTGATAATCCTAAATACAAATAATGATGCGCGTTAGGATTTGTTATTAGCTGAATCGGAGAACATTGAAGGAATAACATAACCAGCAAACTGATGATCACCCAGGCCAGAAATAAGCGATATTGATTTAATGCGGCAGTTCCGAAACGCTTCGCAGCCTCCGTAAACGGAAAAATTCCCAGGCTCCAGCAGAGCGTTGTTGTTATGGCAAAAAGTAAACCCAGGATTTATTTATTATAAATTCGTGACCCAAATATTAAGCTACCCACCCGAATCATATTACTCCCCTCTTCTATAGCAATTTTATAATCCCCGCTCATTCCATAACTTAAAATCTGATACTTCGGAAAAGCTTTTGCAATTTTATTTATTTTTTGAAATTCAGACCTAACTTTACGTTCATCATCAGTAAACGATGCCATACCCATGAATCCTTTTATTTGAGCTCCACTATATTTATCCACTTCTGTACTTTGCAATAAAGAAACACATGCTTCCTCATCAAAACCAAATTTGCTTTCCTCTTCAGCAATATGTATTTGAATAAGACAGGAACTAATCTTGTTTATTTTTTGAGATTCCTTATGAATTTCCTTTAATAGTTTTAACGAATCTACCCCATGAATTAAATGAACATGAGGCAGTATTTGTTTTACCTTATTAGTTTGAAGATGGCCGATAAAATGCCAACGGATATCCTTTGGTAATTCTGCTTGTTTTTGTAAAAACTCCTGAACGTAATTCTCGCCGAAATCCCGTTGTCCGGCATCGTACGCTTCCAAAATTTCGGTAACTGATTTTGTTTTAGAAACCGCTATTAACTGTACATGAGCAGGAATCGATTCTTTTATATTTTTGATATTTTCCTTTATCGATGAGCTCACCTTTTGATTTATTTAATCCAACGAATGTACAACTAATCCACTTCTCAATTTCGGTTCAAACCAGGTAGTTTTAGGAGGCATAATATTTCCGGTATCGGCTATGTCGATTAATTGTTTCATTGTAACCGGGTGTAACGCAAATGCCACTTTCATTTCGCCTGAATTCACTCTGTTTTCTAATTCACCCAATCCTCTTAAACCACCTACAAAATCTATACGCTTATCAGTTCTGAGATCTACAATATTAAATATAGGATTAAGTATTCTTTTGGAAAGTATAGTTACATCCAAAACACCTATTGGATCCGAATCATTGTATGTTCCTTTTTTTGCAGTTAAGGAATACCAATTTTTATTTAAGTACATTCCAAAATTATGCAATCCTGTAGGACGGAATGTTTTGTTCCCCTTTTTTTCTATTTCAAAATTTTCAGAAATTTTATTCAACAATTCCTCTTCTGTTAAACCGTTTAAGTCTTTCACTACACGATTATAATCCATTATGTGCAATTGATTATCGGGGAAATGAACTGCCAAGAAAAAATTATATTCTTCTGTTCCTTTATGGTTTTTATTCTGTTGTCTTCGTTCTTTTCCGACCATTGCTGCTGCCGCAGTGCGATGATGCCCATCCGCCACATAAGTAGCCGGTAATTTGGCAAAAAGACTAATAATTGTTTGAACTACCACATCATTACTCACTACCCAAAGCTCATGGCGAATTCCATCTTCGGTAGTAAAATCATTTTCAGGTGTTGCCTCCATAATTTTGTTCACCACATCATCCAAAGCTTTCATATTCGGATAAGCAAAAAATACCGGCTCGGCATTGATATTTGAAACACGCACATGATTTATTCTGTCTTCTTCTTTATCCGGACGAGTTAATTCATGTTTTTTAATTACGTTATTAAAGTAATCGTCAACAGCAGCCGCTCCCACTATACCGCATTGAGAGCGTCCGTCCATTGTTAAACGATAAATATAAAGGCAATCCTGTTTATCTTGAACAAACATCCCTTCTTTTACCAATTTATCAAAATTATCTTTTGCTTTTTGATACACCAATGGTGAATAGTGATCGATATCATCCGGTAAATCAATTTCCGGTTTTACAACATGCAAGAAAGAATGTACGTTATCTCCTGCTTCAATTTTCGCTTCTTCCGAATTAATTACATCATAAGGCCGTGATGCCACCAAACTAACTTTATCTTTTAAGGGACGAAAACCTTTGAATGCTTTAAGAATTGCCATAGTTAAAAATTATAAATTGTTATTAAAGAAAATCAGGTTAAGGCAGCTATTAATTTTTCTGCCAGTTCAACACCTATTCGTTCTTGCGCTTCATTAGTTGCCGCACCTATGTGAGGCGTTAGCGCTATTTTAGGATGATTTAATAAGTCTAACATCGGCTTGGGTTCATTTTCAAAAACATCCAGGCAAGCATGAGCTATTTTTCCATCATTCAAAACCTCAATTAAATCTTTTTCGTTAATCACTCCTCCTCTTGCCGTATTAATTAAAATAACGCCATTTTTCATTTTAGCGATCTCTTCCTTTCCTACCATTTGCCCACCCGGAACATGAAAAGTAATAAAATCGCTTAAGGTTAAAACTTCGTCCAGACTTGAAGTATTTATTTTTATTTTAACAGAATCTGCATTAAAAAGATTTAAAGTAATCTCTGCTTCTTTTACAAAAGGATCGTAGGCCACTACTTTCATTCCTAAACCAATGGCCATTTTTGCAACCGCTTGACCAATTCTACCAAAGCCAACAATACCAATAATTTTACCTCCTAATTCAACACCTTTGGCATACTTTTTTTTCAATTCTTCAAATTTGTCTGCACCATTTACCGGCATTTGTCGGTTACTATCATATAAAAAACGCACAGTACTGAAAAGATGTGCAATTACCAATTCAGCAACTGAGTTACTTGAAGCGGCCGGAGTATTTATTACCTGTATTCCTTTCGAGCGTGCATAGTCAACATCAATATTATCCATTCCAACACCACCACGCCCAATCACTTTCAAATTAGGACAGGCATCAATAATGTCTTTTCTGATTTTTGAAGCGCTTCTTACAGTAATGGCCACATAACCCTGCTTATTAATTTCCGAAGCAATATTTTCTTGCGGAACTTTTTGTGTTTCTACATAAAAACCTGCTTTTTCAAGCATAGCTTTTCCAATTGGATCAATACCGTCGTTGGCTAAAATTTTTTTACTCATGAATTCTGAATTGAGGGCTCAAAAGTAAATAATAATTTACGAATAAGAAATACTTGTTTAGAACTTTAAGCCAATAGTAGCGCAAAGCATAGAATTATCAAATTTTATGGAAGCATTTTGTGTGATGGTACTAAAAAAAACATAATCCTCCTGTGTAATCGATTTTAACCAGGCAAAATCAAAATAAAAATCACTTCGTGTTCTGAAACCGAATCCTAAGCTTCCTGTATGCCTTACAAATTTTCCGACAAAAGCGGCTCCAAACGGACTGCCTTGCATAAAATAGCCCCCGCGAATCATAACGGGCTTAAGATTATATTCAACTCCCAATTTAAAATTGTGCCCGATAGAGTATTTACTTTCAATTACAGCATTAACTCCGGCAAAATCAGAAACATTTGAGCTACTTAATTTTGCTTTACGGTAATCTATCAATTCGTAATCAACTCCCATAGCCATTTTTTTACCAATTGTAATTCCGCTTGAAAATCCGTAACGGGGCGGTGTAATTATTTTATAGGTATAGGTACCGCCATTCTCCGGATATTTAGTTTCTATTGGATTTTTCTTATCTGCATCAAATGTGGCAGCGAGACTAAAATAATAAACATCCCTTAAATTATACAAAGTAGGGCTATGCATATAAACCGAAAATCTGAAATGGTCATTCACTCTTGCGGTTACACCTGCTTTTAAATTTATACCGCTCCCATTTGTAGTAAAAAACTCTGTATACGTTAAACTGTTAAATCCTAACTTATCCGGATAATAAGCGTCTATTCCGTCAATATAAGTTGAAGTAAAGGCTTGCGTTGCCGTATTGGTAATTACAATTTGCATAC
Organism: Sphingobacteriaceae bacterium; assembly: GCA_016715905.1. Taxonomy (NCBI): domain Bacteria; kingdom Pseudomonadati; phylum Bacteroidota; class Sphingobacteriia; order Sphingobacteriales; family Sphingobacteriaceae; species Sphingobacteriaceae bacterium. The sequence goes on from JADJXI010000007.1 coordinate 146,154, forward strand.
TGTCTTTATCATCAAATTCAGTATGAGTTGTAGTTGAAGTATATGAAATTTTAGGAATACCTAAACTTAAGCCAAAATAATATTGATCATCTAAAGCATAAGCATAAGAAAAATTTAAGTCATTTATTTTTCCGGCCGTTTTAATTTCACGACTTTGCAATACTGTTCGTTTCAGATCCACAAATGAAATATAATTGGCATTTAAAGTGTCGATTAAATATACATTAAACGCTGCCCCCTCATAACTAAAATCCAAATCATTTACATTTTTCCCAATGGCTTTGTTCATCATATCCTTCACGATTGAATTATTATTAGTGTACGACAAGATTTGTGAACTATTGGAAAAATTAACAAGTTGGTTATTTGAAAAAGCCAAAATATGCCTATCACTTTGTCCTTTATCTCTTAACACCATAGCCATTCCAAATGAATTGAAAGTGAAGTTGGCATCGTCTACTCTATTTTCTTTTCCATTTATTTTCCCCGTATTATGGGTAAATCGTAAGCCGGCAGAAAATTGCATTTCACCCTTAGTATATAATCCCAACCCTGCCGGATTAGTAGAACTGCAACTTACATCAGCTCCTAATGATGCAAATGCCCCACCCATAGCTATATTTCTTGAACTGCCTCCGTTTCCTAATCTTGAATACCGAATGGCATCCAAATCATTTTGTGCAAATGATTTGCCTATACACAAAATGCATATACCTAAAATAAACCTGCTTACCATGGTTATTAACGAGGTCTTGATGTACCACTGCTACTACTTCGGGGAGTGGAAGTTCGACCCGGAGAAGGACTTGGACTTGGGCTAGGACTTGGATTTGAATTCCAATTACCGGAACGATTAGCATTATTACTTCCATTATTATTCTCCGATTGATTTGTTTCTCCGCTTACCCTTCCGTTTCTTGAATTTGTACGTGTATTGGTATTTTTAATTTCAACATCGTTATTTTGTTTTACCGTTCTTCCGGTATTTCCAATATTTTGATTAGAAGAATTAAGATTCACATCCTCTGTTCTTCCATTCAATCCGGAATTGTAACCGCTATTACGAATCGGTTGTTCTGTTATTGAGTTTCCTGAAGAAATTCCTGAATTATTTTTTACTGGTCGGGCAGTTTGTGTAAAACGAGGAGTTTCCTCCTGCTTTTTAACTACCGATTCAAAAAAGGCTACACGTTCGCGACCACCCAAATTAGAGGGAATAGCCATACCGGCAGAAGTCATGCGTCCACTATTTCCTCCACCATTACTTCCACGTGCGGCGAATGTCATGTTTTTGTATTGACTATTCACATCGAAACTATTTAAATAACCCCAACCATTATTGTACGGATTAGAATAATAGTAAGGCGAATACCCATAATAAGGATTATAACCAAAACCATTATACCCATTATTATACCCGTTATTGTAACCAAGTGAATAGCCAATATTAAATGAGTTATTTCCACCGTAATAAGGATAATAATTATAAGGATTGCCATAGGTAAAGCCTATACTGCTTCCGGAGTAATAATTAGGACTGCACCATCCATATGAATTGTAAATACTTTGGCCATACAAATACGGATTGGCATTGTAATAGTAGGAATTGGTATAATAATTATCGTAATAACCCGCACCGTTAATTGGATTATTAAATCGTCTAATCCGAGAAGCATACGCATAATCATAATAATCATCGTCTGAATACTGCGGATCCTGATAATACGGATTTGCATCATCCAACGCTTTTTGCGCCAATGCAGCTTCTTCCGCTTTTTGCTTCTGTGTAATTTCCTGTTGTAATTTTGCCTCTTTTGCTAATCGTGCTTTTTCTTTATCAGCAAAAGGCGTTGAATAAACATCATCCGCATAAGAAACAAGCTTACTGGTTTCGCAAGCTGTAAAAACAAGCAAAAACATTGAACTTATAAGAATCAACTTTTTCATATTAAAAATGTTTAATGAATTTTTAATGCGGAGATTTTATACGTAAATTTACAAAATTCACCGCTTAATTTGTAATTTTTATACTTATTTAGCATTCGAATTATAAACATAAAATACTGATAGAAACTTATTTTTATGAGCAAGGTCATAACTCCCAAAGAAGAAGATTACAGCAAATGGTACAACGACCTGGTTGTAGAAGCCGACTTAGCCGATCACAGTGCGGTGCGCGGATGCATGGTGATAAAACCACATGGTTATGCTATTTGGGAAAAAATGCAACAAGCTTTGGATAAAATGTTTAAGGATACCGGACATGTTAATGCCTACTTCCCACTTTTTATACCAAAATCTTTATTCGAGGCAGAAGAGAAAAATGCAGAAGGTTTTGCTAAAGAATGTGCCGTTGTAACGCATTACCGATTAAAAACCGACCCGGATAATAAAGCCAAATTAATTGTTGATCCGGAAGCTAAATTAGAAGAAGAATTAATTGTAAGACCAACAAGTGAAGCTATCATTTGGAACACCTATAAAAGCTGGATTGAAAGTTACCGCGATTTACCAATCTTAGTTAATCAATGGGCAAATGTGGTTCGCTGGGAAATGCGTACTCGCTTATTTTTAAGAACAGCAGAGTTTTTATGGCAGGAAGGCCATACTGCTCACGCAAGTAAAGAAGAAGCGCTTGAAGAAACTAAAAAAATGTTGGATATTTATGCTGACTTTGCCGAGAATTTTATGGCAGTACCGGTAATCAAAGGTGTAAAAACTGCCAACGAACGTTTTGCCGGCGCTGAAGATACTTATTGTATTGAGGCTTTAATGCAAGATGGTAAAGCCCTTCAAGCCGGAACGTCGCACTTTCTAGGCCAAAATTTCGCCAAAGCATTTGATGTGAAATTTACCGGTAAAGATGGTAAGCTAGACTATGTTTGGGCCACAAGTTGGGGCGTTAGTACTCGCTTGGTGGGTGCACTTATTATGAGTCATAGCGATAATAATGGCCTTGTTATTCCGCCTAAATTAGCACCTTATCAAGTTGTTATTGTACCCATTTATAAAGGTGAAGAGGGATTGAAAAAAATGAATGCAGAAGCAGATGTATTGGTAAAAAAATTAAAGGACAAAAATATAAGTGTAAAATACGATAACAGAGATTCTCATAGACCGGGATGGAAATTCGCTGAATACGAATTAAAAGGAATTCCGGTTCGCATTACATTAGGTGAAAGAGATTTAGCTAACGGCACTATTGAAGTAGCCCGACGTGATAATTTATCAAAAGAAACTATACAGTTAAAAGACGCCGCTGATTATATTGAAAAGTTGCTCACCGATATACAGCATTCACTATTTCAAAAAGCCGTGGAAAGAATGAATAATTGGAGTTACCACGCCGTTGATTATGCAGATTTTAAACAACTTTTGGATAAAGGAGGTTTTGTTTATGCACATTGGGATGGCACCTCTGAAACCGAAACTAAAATTAAAGAAGAAACAAAAGCCACTATCCGTTGTATACCTTTAAATAATAAAATGGAGCAAGGAATTTGTATTTATAGTGGAAAACCTAGCAATCAAAAAGTAATTTTCGCCAGAGCCTATTAAATTCATGAGAGAAAATCAGGATAAGCAAAATAAAATCATACTGAAACTTCTGAAAGATAAATCAGTTATGAAACAAAATGTGTTTAATAACACCATTGATGTATTTAAGCTTATTAAAGAAATTTTACGTGAAAGAGCAGATGAATTGGGAGATAACGCTAAAAAAATTGATAAACGTTTAGGTATTGAGTTTAAAGATCATAGCGCTCAATCCATGAATATTAAAATTGCAGGTGATGTACTCGATTTCTTTATGCATACAAACGTTTTTGAGTTTGAGAACACACATCCCATGTTTAAAACGGGTTACATCAAAGAAAATTCGCTAAACTCTTATTGTGGAATTATACATGTGTATAATTTCTTATCTGATTCTTACAAATACAATCGATTAAATGATTTAGGTTATTTGATCGCACGAATATTTATCAATCAGGAAAAAAAGTTTTTTATTGAAACCAAAACACAAATAGGTCACAAATACATGAATTTTAGTGACGAACCCATCAACAAAGATGTGTTGAGTGAAATAATAAATGAATTGATCATTTTTGCAATTATGTTTGATTTATACACTCCGCCATATGATGCAGTACGTCAGGTTTCTGTTTATGAATTACAAGAAAAACAAAGTAGCAGCGCATTAAGAACCGGTAAACGCCTGGGTTATTTCGGCAGAGATACAGATAGCGGAACCTCCGATGAATTTAATTTATTGTAAATGGAAATTAAAGCAACTACTTTAAAATTTATTGCAGACTTAATTCAAGCTGAATTCATCGGCGACCCTTCACATGCCATTACAGGCTTTAATGAAATTCATCGTGTAAAAAAAGGTGATGTTGTTTTTGTTGATCATCCCAAATATTACGATAAATCCCTTCAATCATTAGCCTCTACCATCATCATCAACAAAAAAGTAGATTGCCCTGATGGAAAAGCGATAATCATTCATCCGGAACCTTTTACGGCTTTCAATCTGCTAACGAAATATTTTAAACCTGCCTTTTATTCCGACAAGAATATCAGCCCCACAGCAAAAATCGGCAAACACAGCATCATTATGCCGGGTTGTTTTATCGGCAACGATGTTATAATTGGCGAACATTGCATTTTGCACCCCAACGTAGTGGTTTACGATGGATGTGTAATTGGTAATCACGTGCAAATTCACGCAAACACCACCATTGGCGGTAACGCTTTTTATTTTAAGAAAAGAGAATCTAATTTTGAGGCCTTAAATAGCTGTGGCTCGGTTATAATAGAGGATCATGTGCGTATTGGATCCAATTGTTCCATTGACCGGGGTGTAACTGCTATTACTAAAATTGGTAAAGGAAGCATATTAGATAATCAAATTCAAATTGGTCATGATGTTGAAATCGGTGAATTATGTTTATTTGCAGCGCAGGTTGGTATTGCCGGTGCTGTTACTATAGGAAATAATGTAACCTTATGGGGACAGGTTGGAATAGCAAGTGGACTTACGATTGAAGATGGCGTTACGGTATTGGCACAAAGTGGTGTGGGTGAGAATATAAAGAAGAATGAAACATACTTCGGATCTCCTGCAGGCCCGGCTAAAGAAAAAATGAAACAACTATTCGCTGCAAAGCAACTTCCTGATTTAATTCATAAATTATATAATCCGGAAAATAAGTAAATCTATTTTTTAATGGCTAAAATTTTCATAATTGGTCCAGCTTACCCACTAAGAGGCGGTCCCGCACAATTCAATGAAAATTTATGCAGGCAATTAAATAAATCCGGACATAATGCGGCAATCATTTCTTATTCGTTGCAGTATCCTAATTTTTTATTTCCGGGTAGCTCTCAATTTGAAAAAAGCGGCGAAGCCCCTGCAGATATTAAAATTTATACGCTCATCAATTCCATCAATCCTTTCAATTGGTTTAAAACAGCTGCATTTATTAAAAAAGAAAAACCGGACTTCATTTTATTTCGCTATTGGCTTCCTTTTTTCGGGCCGTGCTTGGGCACTATTGGCCGATTAGTGCGAAAAAAATGCAAAGTTCTTGCACTCACTGATAATGTAATTCCTCATGAAAAAAGAATGGGTGATCATTTATTTACCCGATATTTTATCAATAGCTGTAATGGGTTTATTGCCATGAGTAAAACTGTGCTTAATGATATTTCTAAATTCAGCGCAACTACTAACAAGGCCTACTCCCCTCACCCCATGTACGAAACGTACGGAGAACCAATTCAAAAATCTATCGCGCGTAAATCATTAGGAATAGCTGCTGATGAAAAAATAATACTTTTTTTTGGTTTAATTCGCCAATACAAAGGTTTGGATTTATTGCTTGAAGCTATGGCCCATGATAAAGTAAAAAATCAAAACATCAAACTTTTAATAGCCGGTGAATTTTATGACGATAAAAAAATATATTTAGATTTGATTGAGAAATTGAAAATAAAAAATCAGATAATCTTACATGATCAATTTATCGCCAATGATAAAGTAAGAGAATATTTTTGTGCGTGTGATTTGGTTGCTCAAACCTATCGTAAAGCGACTAATAGCGGCGTAAGCATGGTTGGATACTTTTATCATAAACCCATGCTGGTAACATCAGTTGGCGGATTAGCCGAAATTGTGCCCCATTTAAAATGTGGCTATAGTGTACCGGTTGATGTGTCTGAAATTGCGAATGCCATTAGCGATTACTTCGCAAATGAGCGCGAAAATGAATTTACAGTTCATGTAAGTGCAGAAAGAAAGAAGTATGAATGGTCAGAGTTTATCAACACCCTGTTGAATCTTTATAACAGGTGTTAATATAAATTTCTCCTCTCACAACCTTCTCAATCCCTTTAATATCAAGGCTTTCAGACTATATCGTGAATTACGCCCTTTTTTGTTGATAAAGACAAAAGCATTCACAATGGCATGCTTCGTATTTTTAAGAAGAGTAAACCGATGGCCTCCTCCTGTTTTGATTTTGGAAAAGACTTCGAATAATTTACTTGCTTAAATTATGGCTTTACAAGTTAATGTAAACGACATCTTATCTCAGTTATATCATCAGCGAGATGTGGTTGAATTTTTATTTGCCAACAGAGAAAACATAACAGTTAATGAATTGCTATCACGAGAAGATATCAGTGAAGAGCAATATCAAAAACTAAAATCTTTGGAATTAATTTACGAATACGAAAACATCGTAAGTTTAAATGATGCCGTTATTGCCATGTTTGAAGATTTCATGGAAATAGGTGAAGTAACACCCGGCTTCATAAATGATTACATCAATGAATTAAAACGAAACATTCGTTTTTACCAGGAAGTACACGAACATCGTTTCTTAAGAGCAATTAAAAAGTTTCTCAAAAGAATAAGTATTGCCCTGCCCAGAGAAATTATTCGTCTTCAGAAAAATATTGATGATACCTATAAGAACGAAGCTAATTATCGCATTAAAATTCAAAAACTGGAAGACTATCGCGTTAAGCGAGATACCATAATTGATTTAATTCACCGTACCGGTGAGATTATAGAAGAAATGCGTTCTTTGTTTAGTCTCACCAACGACCCTGAATTATACGGCATTGTTGTAAATCTGAAAGCCGGCCTTATTGAGAATTTAGATTTCTTAATCGAAATTCAAACCGACATAACTGATTACATCAACAAAATTCAGTTTCAATTAGACGTATATGTAAAAGCACAGCGACTAAAAGAAATTAAAGATCATGGCGCTTTACATTACCGAAGCAATTTCAGAGAAGTTGTAAATAACATCAGCGCTTTGCGATTCAATGGAATTAAAGGTCCACGTACCAAAGTAGCCATTGATTTTTTATTTACCGATGATGGACATATTCTTTGCAAAAAAGTAGCCGAGAAATACAAAATTTCGCGATTAATGATGAGAGGTGTGGCCGGAAAACTTCCATCTAACTTTAAAGATCAATTAGTAGATAATCAAATAAAATTAGACGTTGAAAAACTGGTACAACGTTTTTTAACGCAAAACAAATTTAATTTATTTGAATACCTAATGGATTACAAATTTCCTAAAGCCGTAGGAAATGTAACTTTCGAAGACAGATTGTCTTTGTTTGTTGAAATAGCCATGGAATATCAGAATGTAATGGATTTTAAATACAGATTAAATACGTTTGATTATGAAGACAAAGACAAAAATCCAAAGAGACTCGCGTATACCATAATTATTCCATTGGAAAAATCACAAAAAAAACCAAGTAAAGAGAAAGCAGCTTAATAATTAAATAGAAAAGTATGGAAGAAACAGCATATAATTTACCCAAACAAACACATGATATTTTTTCAATTATGGCCCGGGGTCATTTCATCAGCAGCAATGGCACAAAAGATGGCATGGGACGTTTGTACGATATAATTAATAATCCCGAAAATTTTGATCGTCTTCAGGCTTACTTCAATGTAATTCGTTACAATATCGAAAAAGGGAATAATTACTTCTACTTTTCAAGAATAGGTGAAGCAAACAGTATCATTGAACAAAAGCTCGAAACCTTTGAACGTTATATCGACGTGATAGATTTATTCGCCAGCATGGATAATAAAATAACAATTGGGTCACGTTTTCGACCTAGTGAAATTGCCGAAGAATGTAATGCAAACGTGCGATTGAAACAAAAATTACAAAAAATTCCAATGTACCGATCAGAAACCCTGCTAAATAAAGTAAGAGACATTTGTAATTTGATGACCAGAGATTCATTTTTAGAATTGGAAGACGAGCAAACCGAAAGCTATAAAGTAATGGATGCTTACAGTTATCTCTTTGATATGATTAATGCAATAAGCATTTATGAAGAAACAAGCGGAACCGACGAAAACAGCAGCGGAATAATACTGAACTAAAAATTTGATTAATAATAGAGGAGAATACTAAAACTAAAAAATGGAAAACGTAAGAATATTAAACAGAATTGTTGAGATAAATATCGCCAACGTAAAATACGCCGATATTGAATTATGTGGTAATACTTGCTTTGTGGGAACAAACAATTTTGGAAAGACATCTTTGCAACGTGCTATCTTATTTTTTTACAGCGCAAACAGCAGGGGTTTAGGAATTGCCTCCTCTCAAAAATCATTTGAAGAGCACTACTTTAGATACGAAAATTCATATTTGATTTATGAAATTTCAACAGAAGATAAAGCCTTTTTTGTAATGGTTTATCGACATAACAAATTAGTATTTCGTTTTGTAGATACACCGTACAATCCGGATATCTTTTTGAACAGCAATGATGAAGCCATGAAAATTAAAGAAGTCATAGGCAATCTGGAAAAAAGAGGAATTTTTGTATCTAATCAAATCGATACATTTGAAAGATATCGTAATATTATTTACGGAACTGAAACCGACAAACAATTATCCAAGTTTCATTTATTAAAAGGAAATGAAAAGTATCAAAATATTCCGAAGTCAATTACCAATGTATTTCTTTCTTCTAAAAGCAGTATTGACTCTAGATTTATAAAAGATTTTATCGCAAACTCGCTAACCACAGAAAATTCTAGCATTAAATTAGAACAGGTAGAACGTCAATTACGTCAGTTCAATGAAAAATACATCGACATTGAAACCTTCATGAAAAAAGAATCGGCGCAATTGGTTGAAATGATTGATAAAAAATACGACCAGGTTCATATGCTTAAAGGTTCGCAAATGGAATTGGCTGATAAACTAGGCAGTAGTTTACGATTTGTAGAAACACAAAATGATAATATTCGCGATGCAGCTAAGAAAAAGGAAGAGGAACTAGCAGAGCTAAATCGTGAACATGAGGAGTTAACTGAAAATATACACGCTAAACAAAATAATTATCGCGAAGAAATGGGTTATTACGACCGTACTATTCGGGAAGCCAATAAATTATTAAAAGAATACAAAACCAAAAATATTGATCAGGCTGTTGCCAAAAATGCAGAACGAGATAAATTACAAGTAGAATTGAATATAGCCCGTAGAGAATATGAAAGTTTAACCAGCAACGTTTCCAGCATCGAACTTAAATTTACCAGTTTAATAGAACAAATCAGAAACGATAAAACAGCTTATATCAATAAACTCAATTCAAAAACCAGCGAAACATTCAATCACTATAATGAATTGCAATTGGTGCAGAAAAACGAGTATAGCAAAAGAGAGGCTGAATTAAAGGCCAAAAGAGATGAGGCACTGGATGAAGTTTCTTCGGAAGTAACAGCAAAACAAATTGAATTCAATGAACTTAAAAGTGAAGAAAAAGTAATTCGCAGTACACGCATGTACGAAACTGAAATAAAAAGTTTGGAAAGCGAATTGGCGGAACTTAGGGCTGCCACCTATAAAAATAAAAGTGAAAGAGCCATTAAACAAAACGTTGTGGCTACTATTCAACGCGAATGGGAAAGTACTGAAAGTAGATTAAAAACATCCTTGGCAAATCGGGTAAATCAAACCAATAATGAAATTGCCAAAATAAAAAATGAAATTAAAGAAATTGAAGAAAAGCTAAACGTGCAAAACGATGCCTTTTACGGATTTTTGGAGAAAAATGTTAAAGATTGGCAAAACACCATTGGAAAAGTGGTGAACGAAAAACTATTATTTCGTACAGATATCACACCTGAATTGAGTGAATCTACCGCCAATACCCTTTATGGAATTAGTCTTAATTTGGAAAATGTAGAAATAATATCCAAATCCATTGAAGAGTATCAATTTGAAAAAAACGAGCGATTAGCACAAATCAGAGATTTAGAAGAATCACTTAATCAGTTTCAGAATTCAAATACAGATGAGAAAATGCTGGCTGCCGATAAATTCGGCAAACAGGCCGGAGAACTGAAAGAAGATATTAAAGTACTCACCTACTCGCTTGAACTCGCAGAAAAAAGAGAACTTAAATTAGCCGGCGAACTCGAAGAATGGAAACAAAAAGCCGGAAAAGATATTGAACAAACACTCAGCGGAAATCGTCAGCGTTTAAATATTGTGGAAGAGGAATTGTCTATTCTCAATAAAAAGAAAAATGTTTTAATCGCCGATTTTAATACGCAATTTGATCGTTTAAAAATTTATAACGACGAGCGACTTGCTGAATTGAAACAAAGACAAGAAAGTGAAATAAGTGATTTGGAGGTTGAAAAGAAAAATCAGGTAAAAGAGTTTGAAGCCAAAGAAGAGGAATTATCAAAAGAAAAAGAAGGTAATTTTAAAGATAAAGGAGTTGACTCCAAACAATTAAAACAAGTAGAAGCCAGAATAAAAGAGATAACTGAAGAATTAAAAGATATTGAACAATACTCTCAATTGGTTTTCGATTATTTAAAAGACAAACGAGAGAAGTTTGATAAATTACCTGATTATATTCAGAAAAAGGAAGAATTTATAAAAAACAACAGCGATTTAACCATTCAGTTAGAAGATGCCACCCGAAAATTCAATTTGAAAAGAATGGATATTCAAAAACAAAAAAGAGCATTTGATGAAGAATTGATTGAATTTAATAATGGTGTGAGCTTTTACACAACCAATTTCCGCGATACTCCTCTCTACAATAAATTAGCAGATATAATTGAACGTGCCGAACCTAAACGTACCAATTACAAAATAATGGATTTGTGCAGTCAGTTACTTAAGAACGAATCGCATTTTAATGAAGAATATGGTGCTTTTCAACGTTATGTAAATGAATTTGCCGGTAAATTCAGATTAGATAATCACTTTAATTTTATAATCAGAAATGATGCAACTCAAAGCGAATATGAAAAATTTGCTCAGAACTTACGTTCGTTTTTAAATGAAAATAAAATTGAACTTTCGATTGCCGAAACAGCTACTCAAATTGGATTAGTAACCGATAGCATCGCCACCAAGGTAAAAGAACTCAGCGGTCAAAAAGATAAAATACAACATATCATTGCTTTGATAGCGGAAGATTTTAAGAAAGCTGAATTTGAAGAGAGCAAACTTATTGAATTTATTAAAATTAAAATTGAAGAGTCGGATAACAAAGTATATCGCTTATTAAAACGAGTGGAAGAATTTAGAGAAGAGCACGGATTAATTTATAATGAAGGATTGTTTAACACTGACTTTGCTACAGGACAAAAAAGAGAAATAAGCACACGCGCTGTGAAATTGTTGGAGCAGTTAAGAATTGCGATAAAAGAACAAGAACAGGAAGAAATTCGTTTACAGGATTTATTTGAACTCAAGTTCAATATTAAAGAAGGAATGAATGAAACCGGATGGACACACAAAATTGACAGCATTGGAAGCACCGGAACCGATATATTGGTAAAAGCCATTATTTACATTACCTTATTGCATGTATTTATTAAAGAATCCAGTCATCGTAGCAGTACAGATTTCAAAGTACATTGTATCATTGATGAGGTTGGGCAAATATCAGCCCATTACCTTCGTGAATTATTGAAATTTGCCAAAAATAGAAATATCATGATGATTAATGGATTGCCAAATAAATCAGGATTAGAAAGTCATTATAAGTACACCTATCAGTTCAGAAGAGAAGACAGTGGTAATGTGCGTATATTCCCTAGTATAGTTACTGAAGTGGAGGCGTAAAGTTTAAAAGATAGTTTTAGATTCTAAAACTTTCTGCTCATTTCACGCTCAATATCCTTCTTCTTAATATCTTCACGTTTATCGTGCTGTTTTTTTCCTTTGGCTAAAGCAATTTCAAGCTTTGCATAGCCTTTATCATTAATGAATAACCTCAACGGAACTACTGTTAAACCCTGGTCTTTCATCTTTTTCATCAGCTTATTAATCTCGTGTTTATTGAGCAGAAGTTTTCTTTCACGGGTAGGCTCATGATTGGCAAAAGAAGCTTCAGAATATTCGGTAATATGCATATTTCGGACATAAAGCTCGTTTTTTCTGAAATAACAATAACTGTCAGATAAAGCCGCCTTTCCCTCTCTTATAGACTTAATTTCGGTTCCCTTAAGCACCAAACCCGCGGTATAGGTGTCCAATATTTGAAAATCAAACTTGGCTCTTCGATTTTCTATATGAATGCTATTACTTAACTTTGGCACAAGCAAATTTACCATTATTAATGCAAGAAGTAAAATTATCAAAAGCTTCACTTGAAGATATACCCACCATAAGTTTACTAGCAGACCTTATTTGGCGACAACATTATATTTCTCTTATTGGCGAATCGCAAGTTAATTACATGTTGGATTTAATGTACTCCAAGGACTCTCTTCAGAAACAAATGCTTGAAAAATTGCATCAGTTTTACCTGATACAATTAAACAAAGAAGATATAGGATTCATATCTGTAAATGAAGTTAGTTCGGGAAATTGGTTTTTGAATAAATTTTACGTTGATCAAAATAAAGCAGCCAAAGGAATTGGAACTTTTGTATTTAATACACTCAACAAACAATTATCACCAAAAAAGATAACGCTTACGGTAAACAAGGGTAATTTTAAATCCATAAATTTCTATTTCAAATTAGGATTTACAATAGAGAAAACGGAAGTGTTTGAAATTGGCAACGGTTATGTGATGGATGATTTTGTGATGGTTTGGAACCGAATCAAATGACGAAGTTCGATTGACGAATGAGCGAAATGATACTTCCTTAAATGATCGACATTCTTACTTCTTAATTCGTCATTTCAAAGCACATTATTGATCTGCTCCTTGATCTTCTCCAATTCATCCTTCATTAAAACCACTAATTTTTGTATGTGAGCATCGTTGGCTTTTGAACCAATTGTATTTATTTCTCTACCAATTTCCTGTCCAATAAAATTCAATTTTCTGCCACTCGATTGCTCTGCACATGCCGAAACAAAATGATCCAAATGCATTTTTAATCTTTCTTTCTCCTCGTTAATATCTAATTTCTCCACATAAAAAATCAATTCTTGCTCTAATCTATTTTTATCATATCCATCCTTGCCTAATATTTCTTCTAAATTTCCTTTAATTCTTTTTTTGATTCCGTCCAAACGCTTTACATCTAATTTCTTAATTTCACTTAAACAGTCCTCAATTTTCTGTATACGCACATTAAAATCATTTTGAATACTTTCCCCTTCTTTTAACCTGAACTTATTCAAATCCTCTACAGCTGTAATTATACATTGCTTTACTTTACCCCACTCTTTTTCATCTGCTTCTTTCCTTTCTGTTTTCATTACATCCGGAAACTTTAATATCTGATAAATACTATCATTTAAATTTTCATTCAATTCTTTGGATAAATTTTTTAATTGTAATTGATAGGCTTTAGCTAAAGCAACATTAATTTCAACAGGAGCTTCGGTTTGCTGAGATTCAATAAATACAGAAACATCAATCTTTCCCCTTTCCAGCATTTTAGAAAGTTCATTTCTAATTTCCAACTCATAATTCCGGTAAATGGAAGATATACGAATGCTAATATCAGCGCCCTTGCTGTTTAAAGAGCGAACTTCCACATTTACTTTTTTATTTTCTAACTCAGCGCTTGCTTTACCGAAGCCGGTCATTGATTTAATCATACTTTATTTTTTTTGGTTTTTTGCCAACCAAGTAAAGGCCTAAAATAATTAAAATTCCTGAGAAAATTTTTGTGGCATTTAGGCTATCTTCTCCTAACATCATGGCAAAAATTGTGGCTAAAAAAGGTTGCATGTATATATACATACTGGCCACTGAAGGATTTAACCCTTTTAATCCATATACATTTAATAGATAAGCCATAAAAGTTGTAGCAATAACTACAAAAGAAACTGCAATTGCAGCATTCCAGGTAAAACCACTCCAATTTGTTTGAAGGATGTCGTATCCACCAATTGGTAACATAAAAATGCTTCCAAATAGAAACATCCACTTCATTGCTGAAATGGTGTCGTATTTCACAAGAAGTGGTTTTGTCCAAACAATAAATATGGCAAATGACAATGAGTTAATTAATGTCATTATATCTCCAAGTATGGTTTCACTTCCAAGTTCCAAATTCCCTTTAAACAATAATAACATAAATGCACCTGCTGCCGCTATCGTTAATCCGGCCGACTTTAAAATTGTTGTTTTCTCCTTTAATATTATTAACGTAATAACAAAAACAATTATTGGATTTGAAATCATAATAATGGCGGAATTGATTGGATAAGTTAAGCTTAAACCATAAATAAAAAATGTTTGATTGATTACAATACCGAACAAGGCAAGCCAAATAAATTTTTTTAAATCTGCTTTTTCAATCTTTTGAGTTCGAATAAATAAAGAAATAAACCAGAACAATATAGCAGCACCTATAACTCTAAGAAAAACAAGAGCCAATGGACTAATATAAGTAGGCATTAAACCCTTTGCGATGGAGTAGTTTAAAGCGTAAATAATTTGCGCTATAAAAAGAGCCAGGTGACTTTTAAAAGTTGTGTTCAAAGCAATGCAAATATGCTTAATTTTGTTTGTTATGTCATCATTTATTGATCAAACAGGTAAGGAAATTATCATCCATGCAAAGCCTCGTCGTATCGTTTCTCTGGTACCCTCTCAATCCGAATTTTTATGGGAGATTGGACTGCAGGGAGAATTGGTTGGGATTACCAAATTTTGTATTCACCCTGCTGAAATGTTTAACGGAGTAACTAGAGTTGGCGGAACAAAAAAATTGGATATAGAAAAAATAAAAAGCTTAAATCCGGATTTGATTATCGGAAATAAGGAAGAAAATGAGAAGGAACAAATTGAAGAATTACAAAAACATTTCAAGGTATGGATGAGTGATATATACACTATACATGACGCCTTTAATATGATGCATGAAATAGGTAGAATTTGTGAAAGAAAAAAAGAAGTGAATGAATTGTTGATTCAAATTACAAAAGGTATTGATGAAATTAATGACCTATTTATGAATAAAAAAGTGGCCTATTTTATATGGAAAGATCCTTACATGTGCTGTGGTGGAAATACCTTTATTGGAAATGTTTTAGAAACCTGCGGACTTAAAAATATTATTAACCCCAGGGAAAGATATCCGGTAGTTGATGAAAAGGAAATAATTAAAGAAGTGGATTATTGTTTTCTATCAACAGAACCCTATCCATTTAAAGACACCGATGTTCAACAATTACAGATGCAATCAAAAAAACCAAGGTAATAAGTGTAGATGGAGAAATGTTTAGTTGGTATGGAAGCAGAATGAAATACTTGCCACAATACTTGAAAGAATTAAAAGAAAAATTAGATTAATAACTCAACGGCATGTCGGCACGTTTCATTGGATTTATAGTTAAAACCGGCACATTACTGATTTCAACCAATTTCTGACTCATCGTTCCGCTAAACATTTCACCAAAGCTGGTGTCTTTGTTATTCATTTGAACAATAATATCACACTTATTTTTATTTGCATAGTCCACAATAGCTTCGGCCACTTCTTTAGATGGAATAGACTTATTAGTACACGATAAACTTTTCTCTTTAATGAATTTTTTAACCTGATTCATGTACGGTAGCAATTTGTTTTCATAGCTCTGATCGCTCGGGTCAAAAACTGAAACAATACGTATTTCTCCACCGAAATATTTAGCCAATTGAATAACAGCCGGTACTTTTTCGCGCGACTCCATGCTTAAATCAAAAGGCATCAAAATATTTTTACATTCTGGATTTGCGTTGGTAGAACGAACGGTAATAACAGGACAAGGCGCGTTTTTTATAAATTTACTAGCGGAGCTCTTCCCCAAAAAACTTCTAAACTTAACATGTGTATCTAAACCGGCAACAATAAGATTGGCGTTTATTTTTGAAGCGATTTTATCCGTCATCTCAAATATATCTCCCTTCTCACTCATGGTATCTACCTCCAACTTGCTTTCAGCAGCGGTTGCGCGGCCTAATTTCTCCAACTCACCAGCATTAAACTCACTTGTATTTGCATAAACATGCAATAAAACCAACTTGGACTTGGTATGCTCGGCGATGGCATAGGAGTATTTAATAGCAGATAAAGATTGTTTTGAAAAATCAATCGGTATCAGTACAATACCATTTTCTTTAATACTCGACATTGAGCGAAAGTTTTAGTTTACCGTTGAGGTAGTGATATTACCATTTATACAATAAATTGTCGTATCAACAAACATCAACATAAAGCTAAGTTAGTGATTTAAATGAGATACGCAATAAGCAAGTAATAGAAACTTTTTAAAACTAGAATGTTCATATCTAAAAAATGGCTTTTCATCGAAAAAAAAACCACTCTTGTGGAGTGGTTTATAATAAAGCGGCATTAATTAATTACTTTAAACTACCAATCATATCTTCGGGTTTAACCCATTCATTAAATTGATCGTTAGTAAGATAGCCTAATTCTAAGGCGGCTTCGCGAAGGGTTTTATTGCCCTTATGCGCCGTTTTCGCAATTTTGGCAGCCTTCTCATATCCTATATGAGGGTTTAATGCAGTAACCAACATAAGTGAGTTTTCAAGGTGCTTTTTTATTTCCGGTAAATTAGCTTCAATACCATCTGCGCATTTTTCAGTAAAAGAAACGCATGCGTCGCCAATTAATCGTGCTGATTGCAAAACATTAGCAGCTATCAATGGTTTAAAAACATTTAATTCAAAATGTCCCATCGACCCACCAATAGATACGGCTACGTCGTTACCAATTACTTGTGCACAAACCATGGTTAAGGCTTCGGGTTGTGTAGGATTTACCTTACCAGGCATGATGGAACTGCCGGGTTCATTATCCGGAATAACTATTTCACCAATTCCGCATCTCGGTCCGGAAGATAGCATTCGAATATCATTGGCAATTTTCATTAAAGCAACGGCACTTCTTTTTAGTGCTCCACTCAATTCAACCATTGCATCATGCGCGGCTAAAGCTTCAAATTTGTTAGGCGCAGTTATAAATGGAAGTTTTGTAAGTTCAGCAATTTTTTTAGCCACTACTACATCGTATCCTTTTGGCGTGTTTAATCCGGTTCCTACAGCAGTACCCCCTAATGCCAATTCTTTCACTGCTTCTAAAGCATTCTTTAATGCTCTTATACTATTATTAATTTGTTGCACGTAACCGCTGAATTCTTGACCTAAGGATAAAGGTGTTGCATCCATAAAATGGGTTCGGCCGGTTTTGATTATAGACTGAAATGCTTTTGCTTTTTTATCTAACGAGTCTCTTAATTTTTCCATTCCGGGAATGGTAATCTCTGCCACTTGTTTGTAGGATGCGATATGCATCGCCGTTGGATAAGTATCATTACTACTTTGCGACTTGTTTACATCGTCATTCGGATGCAATACTTTTTGTTCGTCACTTAATTTTCCTCCACTCAACACGTGTGCCCTATATGCAATTACTTCATTGGCATTCATATTACTTTGTGTACCTGAGCCGGTTTGCCATATTACTAAAGGAAACTGATCATCCAACTTTTTATCAGTTATTTCATCACAAACTTTCGAAATTAAATCACACTTCTCTTTACTCAATACACCCAATTCACAATTGGCTAAAGCCGCAGCTTTCTTTAAATATCCGAAAGCATAAATAATTTCTTTGGGCATACTGGCCTCAGGACCAATTTTAAAATTATTTCTACTGCGTTCTGTTTGTGCTCCCCAATATACATGAGCGGGCACTTTAACCTCACCCATGGTGTCTTTTTCAATTCTGAATTCCATAATATTATTTTGTTTAAAATTAGCTATTTCCATATAAAAAGAAAACCCTGTTCCAAAACTGAAACAGGGTAAATTTGACGATTTCTAAAAATTACATTTGCGCATCCAATTTAGCAGCTAATACGGATTTTTGTGCTACACCTACTTGTTTGTCAACTACCTGTCCGTTTTTAAAATACAATAAGGTTGGTATATTACGAATTCCGTAGTTCATGCTGATGTTTGAATTAAGATCTACATTCACTTTACCTATAACGGCTTTACCGTCGTATTCCTTAGCTAATTCTTCTACTACAGGACCAACCATGCGGCAAGGCCCGCACCATTCTGCCCAAAAATCTACCAAAACCGGTTTATCGCTTTTTAATACTAATTCTTCAAAATTTGCGTCGTTTAACTCTAATGCCATAATATATTGTGCTTAATTAAGATTATAAAAATACGATTCAAAAGTAAAAAAATAGCTAGAGTATAACAAGATATAATTCACTTTTAACTAACAATAACTTTAGTTTATTTGAGAATTTAAGCGTTTTTACTTTTTCCTTTTTTAAACCCTAAGTATATCCCGCCTAAAACAATTAAAAAGAGTATAACCGATCCTAACAAAGCAATTGAATTGCTTGTTTTATAAGTATCCGGTTCAAATTTAAATTCAATTTTATGTTTGCCGGCAGGAATCTCCAAGCCCCTTAAAATATAATTTACAGCTGCATGAGGCTTTATCTGTCCATCCACATAAGCATTCCATCCTTTCGGATAATAAATTTCGGAGAATACAGCGAATTGATTTGTACGGGCATTAGATTCATACACTAAATAATTAGGTTCATAATTCGTCATTTTAATTTCTCCTTCGCCCGTGTACGAGTTCTTAATATTCTGTTCGCTAACAAATTTATTATTTACAATTGCGGTGTTTTTGGGATCAATAAAATATAAACCTACAATTTCGCTATCGGCATCGTTTACAAACTTTAAATTTTTAATAAACCAGGCATTACCATTTGCATAATTGTTTACCAAAGGCATCGTTTCCCGTTCTCCGGTTGGAATAATTATGTATTTTGTATTAAGCATATTAATTACTCGTAATCTGGATAACAATACGCCCATTAAACTATCACTGGAAAATGCTTTACCTGCATTTTTTCGGAATAAGTTTATCTCTTCATCTAAATGAAAATCGATTAGCTCCTGATACTTTTTCAATTTGGCTCCATGATAGCCTCCAATAGATTTATGATAATATGAAGTGGAAGCATCATTAAAAGTACTGGTTGAAATATTTAATACACGATAATCCAGCGCCGGATCTTTTAATATTTCGTCATCGGTTGGTGTTTTTCCACTTATTAATTGTTGGTTTTGCGCTTTGGTAATAAATGATTTTTCATTTAAGTAACGCATATCCACACTCCATAAATCAATCGTAATAAATATCGCTAATGCCGCAATCAATAATTCTTTTTTTAGTTTTCCGGTGAAATACAAATAAATTACTCCGAACGTGAGTAAAATAAAAATTAATGAACGCATAGCATCAGATTTGAATATAGCTTTACGCGCAATTTCAATCTGCGGCATTAACTCAGCAACTCCTCCTCTTATTTGTTCTTCGCTACCCTGCCCTGCTCCTAAAGCCGAACTAATCATCTGATCTTCTTCCCCCATTGCGGTAAATCGATTAAAAGCATCAGGCATTAAGTAACTAATTAAACAAAATCCACCCACTACAATCAATGCAATAAATACTAGTTTTTTTATACTTAAAGCTTTTTTAATTATTTTAAGTTGAATTAATTCGTTCCAATCTTTCTTTTTCAATAACTCGTTTATTCCTAAAATAGCCAGCAAAGGGAGCGTTAATTCGGGAATAATCATAATCATAGATACTGCTCTGAATTTATTATAGCCCGGCACATGATCCATAAAAAAATCGGTTAATGGCATAAAATTACTTCCCCACCCTAATGCAATACACAAAAGGGTTCCGAAAAAAATCGGCCACTTTAATGGATTTTGAACTACAAACATACCGAGCACCGCTAAAAAAACAATGATTGCCCCAATGTAAACCGGACCACTCGTAAAGGGTTGATCGCCGTAATAAGAATTACTACCCGAAACCATTTCTCTATATTCAGGATTTACCTTTTTCAAAGCACTCGGATCACTTTGTCCAATGTAACCACTAGCACCTCCTTTAAAATCCGGAATCAAAAATGTAAAAGTTTCTCCAATCCCATAACTCCAATTGGTCGCATAATCTTTATCCAATCCACTGGTAGTGTTTTTTTCTCTTCTTTCTTTGGCAGCCGGATCAACTCCGGGTGTTGTTATTCCAGATTCATTGTTATTTGCAGAACCATCTAAACTTACTGCTTTTGAACGCGCTGCACGTATAGAATTATAGTCTATTGTTAACTCAGTTCTTCCTCTGGTACTGTATTTACCATATTCATTGGTAGTCATTAAATTTCCGGCATTGGGTAATGCTCCCAATAGTGAAGCTAATAGAAAAAAGGCTATTGCTTTGCCATATTCTTTCAAACTTTTCTGTTTAAAAGCTTGCCAAGCAGCTCCAGCTAAAATTACGCCTATTAAAATATATCCGTAATACGTAATCTGAACGTGATTGGCATTTAGTTCAAGTGCAGAAAATAATGCAGTTATGGATAAACCCACCCAATAACGTCCCTTCAATAATAAAACAATTCCTCCAATTAATGCCGGCAAATAACCTAATGCATTGGCTTTTGAATTATGTCCGGCTTCAATAATAATTAAAAAGTAAGAACTTAATCCGTAAGCCAAGGCACCGGCAATGGCCAACCAGGGATTCACTTCAAAACAAAGTAACAGAATAAAAAATCCAAGAAAGTACAAAAACAAATATCCTCCCGGATGTGGTAGATACAATTTAAACGCCGCATCAATTTTGCTGATTAAATTACCATGATGCGCAGTTGAAATTTGATAGGCCGGCATTCCTCCAAACATGGAATTGGTCCACAGTGGCTCTTGATTGCTGTGCTTTGCCCGGTAATCAACTATTTCTTTGCTCATCCCTCTGTGTCGAACAATATCGTCCTGCTTCAATTCCTTACCACTCAACAAGGGTTTAAAATAAACCAAGGTTAAAATAGCAAACAATACAATGGCAACTAAATAGGGTAGAAATTTTTTATAATCCGGTTTCATGCGGTTTTTATGGTTTAAATGAATAAATACGATTCAAAAAATCACTTATTTAAAGCCCAAATATATCAATTATTGCACTCATATTTCTTTTTGCCATCAGGGCTAATTTCTTATTTTTGCATAGTTTAATTTATGAGCGGATCTCAACATTATTTTGCCCATGCTTCGGCTGTTATTGACGAGGGTTGCACTATTGGAGAAGGTACAAAAATATGGCACTTCTCACACATCATGCCCAACTGTGTTTTAGGAAAAAACTGCAACATTGGCCAAAATGTGGTTGTTTCTCCGGAAGTGGTTCTAGGTAATAACGTAAAAGTTCAAAATAATGTTTCCATTTATACCGGCGTTACCTGCGATGATGATGTATTTTTAGGGCCAAGCATGGTATTTACTAATGTGATTAATCCGCGTAGCGCAGTTAACAGAAAAAATGAATACGCAAAAACACATGTAGGAAAAGGAACTTCTATTGGTGCGAACGCTACCATAGTTTGCGGACACGATATTGGTAAATTTGCTTTTATTGGCGCGGGAGCGGTGGTAACTAAAAACGTTCCGGATTATGCACTGTTAGTTGGTAATCCTGCACGACAAACCGGATGGATGAGCGAGTATGGTCATAAACTGGAATTTGATAAAAACGGATTGGCTACTTGCAAAGAAAGCCAACAACAATATAAATTAAGCGATAATAAAGTAACACGTATTAGCTAAAAAAGTATGTCAAATCTTAAAATAAATTTTGCTGTAATCGGCCAGGGACATATTGGCAAAAGACATGCCGAAATGATTCGAAGAAATCCGGAATGTAATTTAGTTGCCGTTTGCGATATTAGAACACCTGCAGAATTAGGTTTAAATGATTTGAAAGAAAAGTTTTATAACAGCGCTGAAGAAATGCTGCTTAATCATGCTGAAATTGAAGTAATCAATATTTGCACACCCAATGGTTTACATTGCTCCAATGCATTACTTTCTTTAGACCATAATAAACATGTGGTAGTAGAAAAACCAATGGCCTTGAGCAAAAGTGATTGTGAGAAAATTATTTTCAGAGCACTTCAACATAATAAAAATGTGTTTTGTGTTATGCAAAACCGTTACTCACCTCCAAGCGCCTGGTTAAAAGAGGTAATGGACAAAAAAATTCTGGGTGATATTTACATGGTACAATTAAATTGTTATTGGAACAGAGATGAGCGCTATTATAAACCCGGTGGATGGAAAGGAACCGAGGAATTAGATGGAGGGACTTTATTTACGCAATTCAGTCACTGGATAGATATTCTATTTTGGTTATTTGGTGATATAGATAATATTCAAGCCAAGTTTGCCGATTTTAATCATCAAAAAACAACCGATTTTGAAGATAGCGGATTTGTGAGTTTCGATTTTATTAATGGCGGAATGGGATCTATTAATTATTCAACTTCTGTGTATGATAAAAATTTAGAATCATCACTTACCATAATAGGAAGTAATGGAAGTATTAAAGTTGGTGGACAATACATGGATCAAATAGAAACCTGCAATATTAAAAATTATGAAATGCCGGTGTTAGCAGAAACCAATCCGGCTAATGATTATGGCGCGTACAAAGGTTCGGCCAATAATCACCACAGTGTAATTGAAAATGTTATCGACACCATAAAAGGAAGAAAAAAAATTACTACAAATGCATTAGAAGGTTTAAAGGTGGTTGAAATCATTGAAAGAATTTATGCACACCGTCAATCTTCAGTACTTAAAGCAAAAATAAAATTATGAACTTATACCAAAAAATTTTAAAGAAAGAAGCTCCCATTGCCGTAATCGGATTAGGATATGTGGGTTTACCCATTGCATTGGCCTTTGCCAAAAAAGTAAAGGTGATTGGATTCGATATCAATGAAAAAAGAGTAAACCTGATGAAAAAAGGAATTGATCCCAGTCAGGAACTTACTAAATCAGATTTTAAAAACTCCGATATCACTTTCACGCACAAACTGGAAGATTTAAAAAAAGCGAAATTTTTTATTGTAGCTGTACCCACTCCAATTGACGAGCATAATTTACCCGATTTAAAACCACTAATCAGTTCATCTACAACCGTAGGAAAAGTTTTAAAAAAAGGAGATTATGTAGTGTATGAATCTACAGTTTACCCGGGTTGTACCGAGGAAGATTGTATTCCGATTTTAGAAAGAGAAAGTGGTTTAAAGTTTGTAAAAGATTTTAAAGTAGGTTACTCACCTGAAAGAATTAATCCCGGTGATAAGGAACATACCATCACCAAAATACTAAAAATTGTTAGCGGTTGTGATAAAGAAAGTTTAGAGGTTATTGCTAATACCTACGAAATTATTGTTGAACCCGGCACACATCGCGCTCCAAGTATCAAAGTAGCTGAAGCTGCTAAAATTATTGAAAACACACAACGCGATGTAAACATTGCATTAATGAATGAGCTTTCTATTATCTTTTCCCGCATAGGAATTAATACTTACGACGTTTTGGAAGCTGCAGCAACCAAATGGAATTTTTTGAAATTTTACCCGGGTTTAGTAGGCGGACATTGTATTGGCGTTGATCCCTATTACTTAACCTATAAAGCAGAAGAAATGGGCTATCATGCCCGCGTCATCAATAGCGGCCGTTATGTGAATGACAGCATGGGATTTTATGTAGCCAAAACCTGCGTTAAAAAAATTATTGCAGCACACAAAAATATAGCCAAATCAAAAGTATTGGTGATGGGCGCTACTTTTAAAGAAGATGTGAGCGACATCAGAAACAGCAAAGTGGCTGATATAGTAAAAGAATTAAAAAGCTTTGGTGTTAAAGTTGAAATTGTTGATCCACATGCTGATCATGAGGAATTAAAACACGAATATGGTTTTGGTTTAAATAAATTAGGCAAAAGTTATGATGGTGTGATTGTAGCTGTTAATCACAAAGAATACATTAACCTAAACGAAAAGTTTTTTGAAGGTATTCTCTCCAAAAAAGGTATAGTGGTTGACGTGAAGGGCATTTATAAGAACAAAATAAAGAAATTAAATTACTGGAGCTTGTAAGCCATTCCGGTAAAAAAAAGGGCATGCGAATATTATTCATATTTTTTTTTCTTGCTCTACAATTAAAAAGCCAGCAAATACAGGTTATTAATGGTGAAGAATTTTCTACACCATCAAAAACCGAGGATGATTTCTACATCAAAGGAGACACTTCCGCTTTTTTTATCATCAACAATAAAAACAATATTAAACAAGGTCATTGTTTTTTAAGTAAAATCACCTACTCCACACAAGCGCCGGTTTATACCCGAGAAATATTTTACAGGGATAACTGGAAGACGCAGCTTTTATTTGCCAATTATGTCAATAATAAAATTGCGCTTTATCTTGAAATTAAAGAAAATGATAACAAAAAGGCCGTTTTACTCAAAAAATATTACTCAGCTGATTATGGTATAGAAATTAATCAGGAAGAAAGATTAGACAGTGTATTATTTGATCACGCCATTAATCATAGCGTTTGGAAAATTATTTCAAGCGAATCAGAAAACGTGTTATACACTATTCAATCACTTCATCCTAAAAACGAATACGATTTTAAAATCGCTTCTTATGCAACAGAAAATTCTATCCGCAACTGGGTTTATGTGGAAACAGACAGTTCGCGCCAATCCATTCGGCAATGGCTTGGCGATGATAAAGGAATACTTTATGTTTTAAATACCGATAAGCAAAATCATTTCCGATTAAAAATTTGCACAGGCAAAAAAGAGAATGACCAACAGCAGTTATTGCCGAATGCTAAAAAAACTATTTTTGAACCTGTACTTAAAATAATTAACAACCAATTGTATTGTACGGGTGAATTTATACCCGGCATTGGAAAAAACAAAGAAATGAATGATTTGCCGGTAAATGGTTTTTTTCTGCTCCGTTATGATGCAAATACTTTAGTATTAAAAGACAGTTGCTTTGATGATTTAAACCAACGATTAAGAAATAAACTAAATTATAAATACAAAAATAAAACAATTAAACTGGAAGGTCCTAAAAATACCCTTTGTGCTTCTAAAAATTATGTACATCATAGTTTATTTAGTTTTAAGGGAAGTATTTATGCCATTAAATTTCACGCAATATTTAAAAACGGGAAAATTGCTGCGCGGAATGAAATCATCGTTTTAAAATATACGCAAGGTAAACCCGAATGGATGCAGATTATTCCCGGCAATAATGTGCTGGAATCCAAAATGGGATTTGAAATTGTGGTAGCCGAAAAAATGCATCTGTTTTATTTTGATCGTAAGGATAATATTATTCATTATCCGGATATTGGATTTTACGCTCCAAAAAATTACAAAAGCGTAATGGATAATGCGGCCATTTTGGTTAGAATTGGCATTGATGAACGAGGAATTATGGAAAGAGATAATATTTATACTTATGTTGATTGGGACTTTAATATATATTCCGATATTCAGAAATTAAACTCCGGAAATAAAATTATTATTACCGCAGATAAAGGAAAAACACGAAGATTTGACCAGTTGATTTTAACGGAGTGATTTCACATTAAGTTAATAAACCCTAATACCCCAAAAAGAAAAAATAAAAGTTTTTTCATCCACGCGATTTTATCCTAAATTTACAAAATAAAAGCATTAAAATGAAGATTCTAATTACAGGAGCAGCCGGATTTATCGGGTCACACGTGGCTCGTTTATTTGTCAATAAATATCCAACTTACACTATCCACAACCTCGATGCCTTAACTTATGCCGGTAATCTGGCCAACTTAACGGATATTGAAAATAAACCCAATTACACCTTTATTAAAGGTGATATTACCGATGCTCCCTTCATCAATACCCTTTTCGAAAAAGAAAAATACAATGCGGTTATTCATTTGGCAGCTGAAAGTCATGTTGACCGAAGCATTACCAATCCGCTTGAGTTTGTCATGACTAATGTAATTGGTACGGTTAACTTATTAAATGCAGCTAAAGTTTTACATAAAGCTAACCCCAATGGTTTTAAATTATTCTATCATGTAAGTACGGATGAAGTTTATGGTGCCTTAGGTGAAACCGGAATGTTTGTGGAAACTACTGCTTACGATCCGCATAGTCCATATTCGGCTTCTAAAGCAAGCAGCGATCACTTTGTGCGGGCTTATCATGATACTTATGGATTGCCGGCCCTTATCTCCAATTGCAGCAATAATTATGGTCCTAATCATTTCCCTGAAAAACTAATTCCACTTTGTATTAATAATATTAAAAACAACAAACCCTTGCCCATTTATGGTAAAGGCGAAAATGTGCGCGACTGGCTTTTTGTAAAAGACCATGCTACTGCCATTGATACCATTTTTCATAAAGCCAAACCCGGAAGCACTTATAATATCGGCGGACATAACGAGTGGACCAATATTGATGTGATTCGATTATTATGCAAAGTGATGGATAAAAAATTAGGCAGAGCCGTTGGTACCAATGAAAAACTAATCACCTTTGTAAAAGACCGAGCAGGCCACGATTTACGTTATGCGATTGATGCAAGCAAATTACAAAATGAATTGGGATGGGTACCATCCGTAACTTTTGAAGAAGGACTGGATCAAACCGTAGATTGGTATTTGCAAAATGAAGAATGGTTGAATAATGTAACTTCAGGTAATTATGCCAATTACTACGAAGCGCAATATGTGAAGCGTTGATTTTAAGGTTTAGAATTATGCATCGGAAAATTGTAATCATTTTTATTTTTTCATTTACTTACAGTTTCTCCCAAACCGTACCACAAAAAGTATTCAATTTCGCTAAACAAAATCTCAATAAAAAAGTAGACCGGGGGGAGTGTTGGGATTTAGCCAATGCCGCTTTGAATGCTGCCGGGGCACAATGGACTTCACCTTACGATTTCGGAACTAAAACTAATATTCAAAGTACGCAACCCGGTGATATTATTCAATTCACCAATACCAAATTAAAGTTTCCTTATGGAAGCATGAGCTTTCCTAAACACACGGCCATTGTTTATGCATCTACTAAAAAACAAATCACGCTAATCCATCAGAATTTCAATAACAAGCGTACTGTGGATACGATTACCATACAACTGGATTATATTGTAAAAGGTAAAGCCGAGGCGTACCGACCTAAATAAATCTTTAAATTTCCTTGTTTAAAAAATAGAAATGGCAAATACTACTGAATTTCTTTGAGGCCGGAATGATTTCGAGTTTTATTTAATCTTTTGTAGAGATAAACAGCGGTTTGCGCAAAACAGTATGGTGATTAGGCGTTAAGAAAGTGAAGCGCAAACCGGCGTTGGTTTTCCTTTTGCTCCTTTCTTAAAACAGGCAAAAGGAAAAATCTCCTCAAAAGATTAAAGCGTTTTTGTTACTTTTTGCGCGACAAAAAGTAAAGAAAAAAGGGTCTCAATACTAGCATACCGAAAACTCTTGCTCTACCCGACCTGACAAAATAATTTTAATTTAGGTGGCTTCTCCGCCACAACGGAAAACTCAGCCACCGGACATCTCCATTGCTGCAGACGTTCAATCAAGGTGCTGAATCGTGAATCAGATTATTTAATAAAATCCCAACGATGGTTGAGGATTCATTGGATAAATTTATTTCCTTTTGGAAGCGAAAAAAGATTTTAATAAGGTCTCGCTTTCTTCCGCTAAAATACCGGAGATTACTTTTGTTTTTGGATGTAATAATTCGGTGCTATAAATACTATATCCAAATTTTTTATCGCTAGCGCCGTAAATTATAGTCCCCACCCTACTCCACTTTAATGCTCCTGCACACATTACGCAAGGTTCAAGTGTTACATACACCGTACATTCATTTAAAAATTTACCCCCAATGGCATTGGCTGCGGAAGTAATGGCCTGCATTTCGGCATGTGCTGTAACATCGTTCAAACGCTCGGTTAAATTATGACCACGGGCTATTATTTTATTTTCAGCAACAATAACTACACCAATAGGCACTTCATCCAGTTCATAAGCTTTTTGCGCTTCTTTAAGCGCTTCTTTCATGAAATAATCGTGGGTATATAAGGGAGCTATTGACAAGTGCAGGTATTGGCTGTGGTTATACTTATATCATCAATACGACTGATGGTATCGCAGTCATTAATAATCAACTTATAATTGTATTGTGAGGCAAATTCTTCTTTGGGTTGAATATAATATTCTCCACAAGGTTCTTGATGTACATTACTTACCTCATAATTCACTTCAAAATGTCTTAATTCCACTTTCACCAACATTTCATTTTTCTTGAGGTAATTTAATTTGCATTTGGCTTTATCCGATAATTGAAATTGCTGATAAACCAATTCCTGCATTTTTTGTTCATTGGGGGTAACGCAACTTCGGGTACCAAACATGGAGTAAACAATTAATAATCCAATTCCAAATCCTATTCCGTATAATTTTAATCTGTGCCAGAACTTCATAGTAGCCTAAATTTTAATCTTGCTTCACAATTTTCTTCAACAAAGCGCCCTGTGCAGATTTTATTTTTATAAAATAAACTCCTGCGCTTAATTTATCAATTTCATTGATCTCAATTTTGTTTTCGCGACTTTCAATCTTGTTTTCCGCTAAAACTCTTCCGCTTACATCCATAATCTGATAAGAACTTAATAAAATATTTTCTTTGTTATGCAAATACAGATTTGAGGAAGTTGGATTCGGGAAAAGTTGTAGTGAGGTATTTGCTAATTGAATTTCAGACAAACCCACTATTGCATTTAAATTGATATCATCAATAAAAAAATTATTTCCGGGTCCGTTAATATCCGGTGTAAATTCAAATTGTATATGAACCTGCGGATTACCCGAATAATCCAATAAATCAATATTTTCGGTTTTCCAGTTCCAGGCCGGAGCCATAAAAGGTGATGTTACCGGAACACCTGCAGTACTCAATGCCGCACCCGTTTTTGAATAAAGTGGGGTCCAATTAAAGCCACAATCGTTGCTGATTAAAACTCTTAAGCGATCATTATTGCCGGAAGTTTGTTGCGCATACGCATATTTAAAACTTAATTGTGCACTTACCTGATTTTGAAAATTTAAACCCGGAGAAAAAATCAATACCGGAGCATTTGGGTTATCGAAATAATTATTTATCCAGGCCGATGAGCTTCCACTTGCTGCGCTTAATGTGGTTTGCACAAAGGAACTTCCTTGAGTTGGTTGAGACACTATCCAATTATTTGTTGGAAAAATATTCTCAAAACCTTCCGACAAATTAATATTCCCTGATGTAGTTGCATTGGCGAGAACCGTTACCACTTGTTTTATACTGCTATCACTACCATTTCCATTGCTTACTTTTAATTTAATATCTGCTAAACCTGAACCCGTAAACGTTAAAATACCATTTTGTAAGGTGGAAACCGGAGCCGATAAATTGCTGCTCCATTCCCAATTATTAATAGGGGCATTATAACTGTGATCATAAAAACCTAAAGAGTATCCAACGCAGGTGATGGTACCGGCTTGAAGAAACGATGCAATAGGCGCACAATTTAATGTAGGATTTACCACTCCTGTTGCTATTAAGTTGGCGTTGGTCCAAAGATTATCACGTCCGCCTACATTGCTATTTAAAGCATTGTGCATTCTAGTTTTTTGTCCGTAAGTAAACATTCTGCTGCAAAAAGCATATTCCATATAATTTTGAATATTTTCTTTAATTCCGGGGGTACATACTATCGCATTACCCAAATTACAGTTGGTAAATCCTTTAGTAAGAGGCGTGTCTCCTACTCCGTCATCTCCACAGGAAACGCCGGGATTATTGGTTGAACCCCATGTATGCTGCAGGTTTAACCAGTGTCCAACCTCGTGAGTAAGTGTTCTTGAACTGAAATTATTGGAGGTGCCAATATTGCCAACATAACCGTGTAAGGAAACTATAGCATCCATATTACCGGGAACCGAGCCGGGTAAAAAAGTAAATGCTGCCGCTCCACCTCCGGATATACTTCTCACCACATAAATGTTCAAGTATTTATTTGCCGGCCAAGTATAAATATAATTACTTTGGTCTGTGTCCCAGTTGGTATTTTCATCATAATGCCTGGTAAT
Organism: Sphingobacteriaceae bacterium; assembly: GCA_016715905.1. Lineage (NCBI taxonomy): Bacteria > Pseudomonadati > Bacteroidota > Sphingobacteriia > Sphingobacteriales > Sphingobacteriaceae > Sphingobacteriaceae bacterium. The sequence continues at coordinate 176,724 of JADJXI010000007.1, forward strand.
TCCATTAGTACAATTCCCGTTAGGATCTTTAGTGGCCAAACGAAATTCAATTTCACAATCGGCTGCCAAATTTTTGAATTCAGTGACAATACTGGTTGTATCTGCGTTTAATTTGCGAAAATCTCTATTCAATATGGTAATGGCACTTTGGATTTGAGCATCGCTTATATTCTCACTTCCATTTTTATGCAATACATGAAAAACCACAGGAATGGTATAAGCAACTGCGCTGGGTTTCGCCTGCAAATTGTTGGTTGTTTGCTGCTGAATAATCTTATCAAACTGAGCTTTAGCTTCCGGATTGGTTTTAAATAGCTTTTCGTAAGCATCCAACATTCCGCAAGTTTTTGGTTCCTGGGCAAAAACATTCAAAATGAGCATTGAAAAGACCAGATTTAGATAATATTTCATATGAATTTTAAAATTTAAATATAATCAAATTAACTTTAACTAATTTTACATTTTCGACCACCATGAATAAACAAATACAGGAACTAAATATTGGCATATTAGGAGGCGGGCAACTGGGCAGAATGCTGATACAAAGCGGTATTGATTATAATCTGCAAATTTCAGTACTTGACCCCGATAAAAATGCACCTTGTAAATTACTGTGTAAAAAATTCACATGCGGAAGTTTAACTGATTTTGATACAGTATATGATTTTGGAAAAGATAAGGATATTGTAACCATAGAGATTGAAAACGTAAATACCGATGCTTTACGTAAATTGGAAAAAGAAGGAGTAAAAATTTATCCTCAACCGGATATCATTGAATTAATACAAGACAAAGGAACTCAAAAAATGTTTTATCAGCGCCACAATATTCCAAGCGCTGATTTTTTTCTTGTTGAGAAAAGAGAACAAATTAGCAAATACGCCGATTTCTTTCCTTTTTTTCAAAAACTACGAAAGGGCGGATACGATGGTAAAGGTGTAATTAAACTTGCCGCATTAAATCAAATTGAAAAAGCCTTTGATGAACCCAGTGTTTTAGAACGTCTTGTGCCGTTTGAAAAAGAATTATCAGTAATTGTTGCCAGAAGCGAAAGCGGCGAAATAAAATGTTTTCCGGTGGTGGAATGTGAATTTAATCCTCAAGCCAATTTGGTTGAATTTTTATTTTGTCCGGCTAATATTAAAAAATCCATTGAAAAAGAAGCGCTATCTATTGCTCAGGAAATAGCAGAAAAATTAAATATTGTTGGATTACTGGCTGTAGAAATGTTTTTAACCAAAGACGGAAAAATACTGGTGAATGAGATGGCGCCCAGACCACATAATAGCGGACATCACACTATAGAAGCAAACATCACCTCACAATTTGAACAAATGTGGAGGGCGATTTTAAACATGCCACTTGGCGACACCCATTCGGTGCAGGCAGGAGTTATGCTTAATTTATTGGGAGAATACGGACACGAAGGTGTTGCACATTATCAGGGCATGGAAGATGTTTTAAAATTTAGCGGAGTTCATATACATTTATACGGTAAAGCCAACACCAAATCATTTCGCAAGATGGGTCATGTTACTATTGTAGATGCAGATCTGCTTAAGGCCAAGAAAAAAGCTACAATGGTAAAGGAGATTTTGAAGGTTGTTTCGAGCATTTAAGAAATATTAAATAACTCCGTTCGTCTAATTAAAAATTTTTTATTAAATTAGATAGAATCAAAATAGGAGTTTTTTGCGATTAAAAATAAAATATATAATTTTCATAGCTTTATTGGCAAGTTTTTACCATGCCCAGGTAAGTCCGGTTCTGTTTGATAAAATTACTTCCTCGTTAAAAGGTAAACAATTGGAGGAATTTGATAAAGGCCGTCATGAGTTTAATCAAGACTATTATTTAGATGCCTTACCTCATTTTGAAAATATTATTGCGGATAGTGTAGAACTACCGGAATTATATTATCTCACCGGCATCTGTTATTCTTATCACATTCATAAACCAAATAAAGCCTTAATATACTTTCACAAAGCAGAAAAAAATGCAGCTCAGATAAACGGGTTTTATTTTAATATGGGTTTTGCTTATGAAAGAAATGACAGCATTAATGATGCCATTTCATTTTACAAAAAAGCATTGGAAATTGCACAAAACAATCACGACCCCAAAGAATTAATTAATGAAATTAATTTACGACTAATAAGATGCGAAAAGATAAATGAATATAAAAGCAAAAAAAACTTAGTAAGAATAAAAAACATTGGATTGCCAATTAACAGTGATGCCTCCGAATACGCACCTTTAATTACTTCCAACGAAAGCATGATGATTTTCACCTATAGAGGATCGAAGTCAAAAGGAGGCAAACAAAAAATTAAAAATGCCAACAGCCAAACCAAAGATAAGTTGGATATGTTTTTTGAAGACATTTACATTTCCCATAAAATAAATGACAGCAGCTGGACCTCACCGGTTCCGATCAATAATTTAAATACCATTTTGCATGATGCCGCTGTTTCTTTAAATCCGGATGGCACCGAATTATTTGTGTATCGTAACAATGGTGCAGGAAAAGGAGATTTGTATTTGAGCAAGTTAGTGAACGATGAATATACAAAGCCTGTTTACCAAGCCGGATTAAACAGTCACGAATGGGACGGTAGCGCATGCTTTATTCCTTACCAAAATACTATCATTTTTGCCAGCGAACGAAAAGGTGGATTAGGAGGCAAAGACTTATATACAGCTGAACGAATAAAAGATAATTTGTGGGGAAACATCAAAAACATGGGGCCGCAAATAAATACTAAATATGACGAAGACGCTCCATTTGTTACAGCCGATGGTAAAATTTTATTTTTCTCTTCCAACAATCAAAATAGTTTAGGCGGTTATGACATATTTCGATGTGATTTAAAAAATAATGAATGGACAAAACCTTATAATTTAGGTGCGCCTATCAATAGCAAAAATGATGATAAATATTTTATTACAAGGGCTGATGGAAAAGTGGCGTATTATTCATCTTACCAAGCAGAAGGAAGAGGCGATCAGGATATTTACAAAATTGAACCCGGTATTCCAGGCATGCCGGTAGAATTACTGGAAGTAAATGGATTTACGAGTAAAGACGGGAAAGCTATAGGAGCTGAGATTGAAATCAACTCGCTTTTAAAACACAATAAATTTAATTTATATACCAAATCCAATAAAAAAGATGGTAGTTTTATGGTGAATTTACCGGCCGGTGACAAATATGAAATTATAGTAAAAACCAATGATTTTCCACAACAGATTATTGAATTGAATACAGTTGGTATTGATTCTTTTGTTGTATTAAATGTATTTGCCGACTTCACTTCACCTGAATTTGATAAAAAATTAGCAGAACTAGAAAAAGATAATTTACAATTAAATTTTGATCAGGCTTCTTTTGCCGCTAAGTTTGGAAATTATACAAAAGATGAATTAGTATTTAAAGTTCAAATTGCAGCTTACAAATTCTTTGAAAATTTCAATTACAATAATGTAATGGGATTCCCTAAAATAATCCGACGTACTGAAAATGATTATATCACCCGCTTTTTTATGGGCAATTACCAAAGTTATAATGATGCGCTTGAATTATTAAATAAACTAATAACTGCAAACGTATTAAAAGATTCATTCATCATAGCAGAATACAAGGGACAAAGACTTTACCTAAACGAGTTGCTATCAAAGAATATTATTGAATGAGGGCAATAAAAAATACCGAAAGATTCAGTATAGAATTAATAAACAAAAAGTACTATGAGTTTATTATTTTTGAAGATGTTGACTTTACGGAAGAAGATTTAAAAATAACTGTGCAGTTTCAGAAAGAAATTGACCCCGGAAAGTACCCCGTTTTAATTTTACCACACCCAACAGCAATTGCCCAGGCAGAATTTTTAAAACACCTTTCAAACGATGATAACGCTCCATTTAATAAAGCTGATGCCTTTGTACTTTCTTCAATCGCCCAAAGAATACTGGCCAGTCTTTATAAACGATTTATAGGGAAAAGTAGGCCAACCGAATTTTTTAAAAATAAAGAAGAAGCGCTTAATTGGTTAAAACAATACTTTTAGTGTCGCTTTTTCTTTTTAACAACATCGCAATTCACGCAATTCGGAAACCAAATTTCGTACAAATCTGGTAATTTTAACGGATGTCCTTCATCATCCAAAACATAAATATCAGTAAAGTAAATTTTGGTTGATTTTTTAAGCTTATTTAATTCTTTGGATATTTCCGGACCTAAATTGTTATCAAATCCATTAATTGGATTTCGATTTCCTTTAATCCAGAATTTAAAAGAAGTGATTCTATTTGCACTCACATTACCGAATTTATCAATAGCAGAAAGTTTTAATTCGGTATTATCAAAATAAGCTTTGGCTAATCGTTGCTCTTTACGAACTTTGATGGTAAGGGGCTCTTGAGCTTTAATGGCAAAAGCAAAACCAATCACAAATGCTAAGATATACTTACCTGTTTTCAATCAATTATACAGCTTTTCACGTTGTTCTTTAAATCCTTCATTAGTTAAATACTCGTCATAAGTGCAAACTTTATCCATAAACCCTTTAGGACCAATTTCTATAATTCGCCCGGCAACTGTTTGCACCAATTCATGATCATGACTGGTAAATAAAATTGTGCCCGTAAAATCTTTCATGGCATCATTATAAGCAATAATACTTTCCATGTCCAAATGATTAGTTGGCTCATCTAAAATCAACAAATTCGGATTCTGCAACATTAATCTACTTGTCATACATCTCACCTTCTCTCCTCCACTTAACACATTACACTTCTTTAACACCTCTTCTCCGCTAAACAACATTTTACCCAAAAATCCGCGAATATAAGTTTCATCTTTATCTTTGCTGAATTGCCTTAACCAATCAATTAAATTCAAATCACTTTTAAAAAAACTTTCATTTTCATTCGGCAAATGTGCTTTAAAAATTGTAGTGCCAAAAGTAAACTTACCGGTAAATTTGGTCTCCTCATCTGCTAAAATATTGAATAATGCAGAAACTGCTAATTGGTTACGACTGATAAATGCTATTTTATCCCCTTTTTTCACATTCAAGTTCAATCCACTAAATAAAGTACCGCTGTCACTTTTAAATCCCAAACCTTCAACATGCAAAATTTGATCGCCGGCTTCACGTTCTTGCTTAAAAATAATAGCCGGATATTTTCTGGTACTTGCCGGAATTTCATCTACCGTTAACTTTTCCAATAACTTTTTTCTGCTGGTAGCCTGCTTGCTTTTACTGGCGTTAGCGCTAAATCGCCTTACAAAATCTTGTAATTCGGCACGCTTATCTTCTATCTTTTTGTTTTGATCGCTGCGTTGTTTCAATTGCAACTGACTCATGTGATACCAAAAACTGTAATTACCCGTGTAAATATTTAATTTTCCGAAATCAATGTCGCATATACTGGTACAAACGGCATCTAAAAAATGTCGATCATGACTAATCACAATAACTGTATTATTAAAATCGGCCAAAAAATTCTCTAACCAGGCAATGGTTTCCACATCCAAATCATTTGTGGGCTCATCCAATAATAAAATATCCGGGTTACCAAAAAGGGCTTGTGCCAATAAAGTTTTTACCTTTTCCTTACCATTTAAATCTTTCACCAATTGCTGATGCAAAGCCGGTGCAATACCCATATTAGTTAATAATGTAGCCGCCTCGCTCTCCGCATCCCAACCATTCATTTCTGAGAATTCTGCTTCCAATTCGCTTGCCTTTATTCCATCCGCTTCCGAAAAATCGGGCTTCGCATAAATGGCATCCTTTTCTTTTAAGATTTGATACAAACGTTTATTTCCCATCATCACCGTATCCAAAACTGTAAATTCATTGTACACATAATGATCTTGTTTTAAAACACTCAATCTTTGCCCGGGCATAATATGTACCTGTCCCTTTGTAGGATCAATTTCTCCACTCAGAATTTTCATGAAAGTAGATTTACCCGCTCCATTCGCTCCTATAATTCCATAACAATTACCCGGCGTAAATTTCACATTCACCTCATCAAACAACACCCTTTTACCGTATTGTAAACTCACATTTGTAACTGTAATCATATCTAAAAAAATTAAGGCACAAAAGTACTCAATTTAGCCGGGACTTTCTTAGTTTTACAGTATGAAAAAAGTAATTTTTTCTTTTTTTATTCCATTCAGCTTTTACGCCCAATCTGTTTTTCAGGGCAAGCTAACAGAAATGGACTCTACTCAAGTAATACCCTTTGCGGCAATTGGCATCGTAAACAAAGCAATTGGTGCACTTAGCAATGAGCAAGGACACTTCATTTTTGAAAGCAAACTAGTAACACCTAACGACAGCATTCAAATTTCTGCTATTGGATATAAAACACGTATATTTTCTGTACGGGAATTTGAAAATCACATGTACAAAACCATTCAATTAGAGAAATTGGCTAATGAATTAGACGAAATAATTATAGAATCAAAAAAACTGAAAACGGAAATATTAGGCGCCAAAAAATTCACCATTAATAATTGTACAGGTTTTGTGAAGGGAAGTAAAAACTGGCAAGGTTCAGAAACGGCATCCTTAGCCGGAAACAAAGAAGGAAGACATGTTTATATTCAGGAATTCTCATTTTACATCATTCAAAATAAATACACCGATTCATTACAATTCCGTTTGATGTTTTACGAAGCTTCACCAAAAAAATGGCCAAGATGGAGAACGTTTCTTAGAAGACCTATTTTATTTAAAATCGGAATTGAAAAAGGTCTCTACACTTTAGATTTAAGAAAATATCAACTCAATACCGAACACGATTTTTTCATAAGCATTGAATGTTTAGAAGAAGAAATAGATATTTCTAAATTCTGTTATTCAGGCGCCAACGCTCAACCGGCATTTGTGAGACCTGCAGCCTATGAGTGGTGGAACAAAACAAGAGGCGGTGGTGCTGAATTACAAGTTAAGGTAGCTTACCCCGCTAAATGAAAATTTATTTTTTCATTTTATGTTTGAAAATCTTTTCAAACTTCTCCAACTTAGGTTGTATCACATACCTGCAATAACCTTCCGAACCATTTAAATTATAATAGTTCTGGTGATAATCTTCCGCAGGATAATAATTAATAAGCGGACTAATTTCTGTTACAATGTCAGTAGGATATGCACCACTTTTATTAATCTCGGCTTTATATTTTTCCGCAGCTGCTTTTTGATTTTCATTGTGATAAAAAATAACCGAACGGTATTGTGTACCAAAATCATTTCCCTGACGATTTAACGTGGTAGGGTCGTGTGTTTTCCAAAAAACTTCCAATAATTCATCAAAATTAATTTTGCGCGGATCATAAATTATTCGGCAAACTTCTGCATGTCCGGTTGTACCCTCACAAACTTCTCGATACGCAGGGTTTTTAATTGTACCACCGCTATATCCGCTTTCAATATGCTCAACGCCGTTTAATTGTTGAAAAACGGCTTCAACGCACCAAAAACAACCTGCACCAAAGGTGGCGGTATCTTTATTGTTATCCGAATTTATGTTAATTGACATAGCTTCTTTTTGTTTTGATTCAATTTGAGGATTCTGACCACAGGCATTCACCATGAAAAGTGAAAATAGGCCAAAAAAAATATTTGATACAATTAAAACTGAACTTTTCATTTTCATCTTACTTAATTTTAAATTCAGTTAAATAGACGAATGAATAGAGCCAAACTTACCGGCGATTTTCTTATTTGAGATTTTTTAACAACTAATCCTCCTTAGGCGGTTCCTTCATTTTACCGGCTTCTGCTTCCTTATCCTTCTTTTTAAGCTTTTTAGGTTTTCCGCCTTTTTCACGCCCAACTACATCATAATACCTCTTTGGCTTATCGTTTTTAGTAATTTTTATAGTTCCTTCAATATCCCAATCTTCTATAATTAAATTTACAGTGAGCGTGGTATTACTTTCATCCGTGCTGATGGCTTCAATTTGAATATATCTGATTTCCGAATCTGTTTCAACATCATTATAAATAGAATCTTTATCTATTCTGTATTTTACCCATTTATAACCAAATTTATCTTTCAAAAAATCACTATAAAGCTGCCCGTTCTTAAAACTCATCAAGTCGGTCAATCTTTTTTTCTGAGGCTGACCATCCTTTACCTCTGTTAAGCCTAAATTGAAATCCCGTTTGTGTAGCGGATCTTTTTCATCTTTATTTTTTGCAATAAAAGACAAATTAAGAATCAATAACGAAGTAATAAGGGGGATAAGTTTCTTTAAATTCATACCAAAATAGTCTTATTTTTATCTACGTAAAAATACAAATTTATTCAACAATCTGCCGTTAAATTATTTAAAGAAATGAAGCCATTAGCCGAAAGAATGAGGCCAACCTCCTTAAAAGAGTATTGTGGGCAGCAACATTTAGTTGGTGAAGGAAGCGCATTGGGTAATGCCATAAAACAAAACCTGCTACCCTCTTTGATATTATGGGGACCACCGGGCGTAGGTAAAACATCATTAGCCAACATTATTTCGCATGAATTAGACAGGCCTTTTCATATGCTTAGTGCAATTAACAGCGGAGTAAAGGATGTGAGAGAAGTTATTGAAAAAGCCGGCGATAATAACATTTTCAATCAAAAAAAACCCATACTTTTTATTGATGAAATTCATCGCTTCAGCAAATCTCAGCAAGATTCATTATTGGGTGCCGTTGAAAAAGGAACCGTTACATTAATTGGAGCAACAACTGAAAACCCTTCTTTTGAAGTTATTTCTGCTTTATTATCGCGCTGTCAGGTTTATATTTTAAAACCACTAAACGAAAATGAATTAATTCAGTTAATTCAAAAAGCTTTAGTGCAGGATGAAATATTAAAGCATAAAAAAATAAAGTTGGTTGAACATCAGGCTTTACTAAGAATTAGTGGAGGAGATGCCCGTAAACTTTATAATGCCTTAGAAATTGTGGTGAATGCTAACGGTGGCGAAGTATTAGAAATTACAAACGAAATGGTTACCAAAACCATCCAGCAGAACTTAGCTTTATATGATAAAAACGGCGAACAACATTACGATATTATATCAGCCTTTATAAAATCTATACGTGGTAGCGATCCTAATGCTGCTTTGTATTACTTGGCTCGCATGCTAAAAGGTGGAGAGGACCCTTTATTTGTTGCTCGCCGCTTGTTAATTTTGGCTAGTGAAGATATTGGTAATGCCAATCCAAACGCCCTTTTATTGGCAAACGCTTGCTTCAATTCCGTGCAAACAATTGGCATGCCGGAAAGCAGAATTATTTTAGCGCAATGCACCAGTTATTTAGCTTGTAGCGTAAAAAGTAATGCATCGTATCAAGCCATACAAACGGCATACGATCTCGTGAATAAAAACGGAGATTTACCGGTTCCCCTGCACTTGCGAAATGCGCCAACGCAATTAATGGAAGAAATTGGATACGGTGCCGAATACCAATATGCACATAGCTTCGAAAATAATTTTGTACCGCTTGAATTTTTACCGGAAGCACTAAGCAATTACACCATTTATAAACCCGGCAATAATATCAGAGAGCAAGAACAACAAAAATGGCTTAAATTTTTATGGAAAGAAAAATATGGCTATTAATTCTTTACTTCATTTGTTTTAGTATTAAATTCTTTTGTCATTTTTAAATATTATACTAACAATGCATTTTAAAACCACAAATCATCTTTATCTTTAATTCCGAATGACAAAAAAGAAGAAAAATAAAAGATACCTTTTTGAAGAAGTATTGGATTTTTTGAAACACAACGATTCAAAAAGTTTTAACTACAAACAAATTGGCGCCGCCATGGAATTAAGTAACGACAGTGATCGTGTTGAATTAATAGAGGTATTACAAGCTTTAAAACAACAAGGATTTGTGATAGAAGGAGAAGTTGGAAAATTTCAGGTAAAAGAAACAAAAAAATTTATTACCGGCACTATTGATTTTACATCGCAAGCCACAGCTTTTGTTATACACAGTGATAGCGATAGTGATATTTACATTCCTGCTAAAAAAACAAAGGATGCACTGCAAGGCGATTTGGTAAAAATTCAGCTGGACTCCAAGCACAGAGGGAAACGTAAGGAAGGAACAGTAGTAGAAGTAATTAAACGGGCAAAAACAGAATTTGTAGGAACCATTAAAATTAGTCCGAAATTCGCATTTGTAATTGCAGATCATTCTAAAATTCATGTTGATTTTTTTGTTCGACTCAATCAAATCAACGGTGCAAAAGACGGACAAAAAGTGTTGATACGGTTAGTCGAATGGAAAGAAAAAGAACAAAATCCAACCGCTGAGGTTATTCAAGTATTTGGCAATCCGGGTGAACATAAAACAGAAATGAATGCCATCATGGCTGAATATGGTTTGCCCACACAATTTCCGGATGCCATTGAGTATGAAGCAAAAAAATTACCTACAGAAATTACTGAAGAGGAAATAAAATTGCGACGCGACTTTCGGAAAATCACAACTTTTACCATTGATCCTAACGATGCAAAAGATTTTGACGATGCACTTTCTCTACAAAAATTAGAAAATGGTTTATGGGAAGTGGGTGTACACATTGCAGATGTTACGCATTATTTAAAACCTAAAACAGCTTTGGATAAAGAAGCATTAAACAGAGCAACTAGTGTGTATTTAGTTGATAGATGCATTCCTATGCTTCCCGAAGTGTTAAGTAATTTTGTTTGTTCATTGCGACCTGATGAAGAAAAATATTGCTTTAGTGCTGTTTTTGAAATGGATGATAACGCTGTGGTTCACAACCAATGGTTTGGTAAAACCATAATTTTAAGTGATAGAAGATTCGCCTATGAAGAAGTTCAAACCATAATTGAAGAACAAAAGGGCGAATATAGCACCCAAATTTTAGTGCTTGATAAACTGGCGAAAAAATTAAGACAAGAACGAACAGCTCATGGTTCTATTTTCTTTGATAAAGCCGAAGTGAAATTTAAGTTAGACGATGAAGGAAGTCCGGTTGGTGTGTTTTTCAAAACGCAAAAAGATGCGCATAAATTAATTGAAGATTTTATGCTATTGGCGAACCGAAAAGTTGCCGAATTTTTGGGTGGAAAAAAGGAAGAAGGTAAAACCAATACTAAAAAAACTAAAAACAGTAACGAGAATTTATGCATTTATCGTATTCACGATATACCAAATGATGAAAAATTACAGGAGTTAAGCGGAATGGCTGCTAGATTTGGGCATAAAATGAATATTTCAGATAAAAGAAAAGTTTCTCAATCCATCAATAAACTTTTACAAGATGTAAAAAATAAAAAAGAACAAAGCATGATGGAATTGTTGGCTGTGCGAAGCATGCCTAAAGCAATTTACACTACAAAGAATGTGGGTCATTATGGTTTAGGATTTGAATATTACACACACTTTACCTCACCCATCAGAAGATATCCCGATGTATTAATTCATCGCTTATTGGATGCTCGCTTAAAAGGTGAATCTTACGCTAGCATTGCAGAACTAGAGGCGTTTTGTAAACATTCCAGTGAAATGGAAAGAGCGGCTGCCGAAGCTGAAAGAGCTTCCATCAAATACAAACAAGTTGAATTCATGTCTGATAAACTTGGAGAAACGTTTGATGGAGTGATTACAGGTGTTACTGAATGGGGTATATATGTGGAGATTGTTGAAAATAAATGCGAAGGCATGATCCGAATCCGAGATATTAAAGGTGACCAATATATTTTTGATGAAGATAATTACCGATATGTTGGACGAAACAGCGGCAAAATTTATTCACTTGGAGATGCTGTGCAAGTAATTGTGGTGAGTGCTGATTTATTAAAAAAACAACTGAATTATCAATTTGCAGATATCAATGAACTAACCGCTTCAGTAGAAAAAAGAAACCCGGGTAAAAAAAGAAGACGTAGGTAAATTCAAATTAAAAAGAAAAAATGAAAAAACTAATTATACTTTTTATTATTCTGTCAAACGCACTTTTGGCGCAAGAAATAAAAACGGAATTAATTTATAAGTTTAATAAACCAACTAAAAAAAGCGACAAGACACCGGTAGTTATTTTATTGCACGGTTATGGAAGCAATGAATCAGACTTATTTGAAATTTGTAAATCTTTTGATCCTAAATTCATGACTTTTTCATTAAGGGGGCCATATAAATCTTCCGGATTCGACGGTGCTTCTTGGTATGATTTAAAAAGGAATAATAACGAAATGTCGCACAACTATACCGAAGTCTCAAATAGCCGTAACAAAATTTTATCATTTATTAGTCATGCATGCAAAGCTTATCATTTAGACAGCACCCAGGTTTTTCTTATTGGCTTTAGCCAAGGTGCAATTATGTGTTATGATTTGGCCTTTAGAAATTCTAATAAAATAAAAGGGATTGCAGCGCTTAGCGGTTTATTACTTGAAGAGACAAAAAAACAAAAAAACAAAACTTCTGAATTACTTAAAGTAAATTATTTTATTGCACACGGCTCAATGGATAATGTAATTTCAATAAAAGAAAGTCAAGATGTTTCAAAATATTTAACGGAAATAAAGGCACGATTAACTTATAAAGAATATGAAATTCCGCATTCAATTAATGGTTCAGAGTTAAATGATATTAATGCCTGGCTAAGGAGTAACTTAAAGTCAGAAAAGAAAAAATAAATTAATACTGTTCTTTAGAATTCGGGAAGTCGCGACTTTTTACTTCGGCAATATACTTTTTGAATGCATCACTCATTTGTTTATTTAAATCCAAATACCTTCTCAAAAATCGAGGAGAAAATTCACTGGTCATTCCTAGCATATCGTGTGTTACCAGCACTTGTCCATCCACGCCTCCCCCTGCACCAATTCCGATAATTGGAATATTAACAGATTTAGCCACTTTTTCAGCCAACTTAGCCGGAATTTTTTCCAATACGATAGCAAAGCATCCGAACTGTTCAAGTAATTGGGCATCTTCCACTAATTGCTTTGCTTCTTCCGCCTTTTTTGCTCGTACTGTGTACGTCCCGAATTTATAAATACTTTGCGGGGTAAGGCCCAAATGCCCCATTACCGGGATACCTGCAGTTAAAATACGCTCTATACTCTCTTTTATTTCCTTACCGCCTTCTAACTTAACCGAGTGTGCTCCACTCTCCTTCATAATCCGAATAGCAGAATTTAAAGCCTCCTTTGAATTGGCCTGATAGGCGCCAAAAGGTAAATCAACCACCACCAAGGCTCTATTAACCGCTCTGATAACACTAGAGGCATGATAAATCATTTGATCGAGCGTGATAGGTAAAGTAGTTTCATGACCAGCCATTACATTACTGGCACTATCTCCAACCAAAATAACATCAATACCAGAGCTATCTAAAATCTTGGCCATGGTGTAATCGTATGCAGTTAGCATAGATATTTTCTCACCACGTTGCTTCATCTCCTGAAGCACATGGGTAGTTACTTTTTTTATGACTTTTGGGCCCGGCATTTCTTAAAAACAAAAACCCAACCTTCAGATAAGGAAGGCTGGGTTTAACTTAAAAATTAAAATTTTAATATTGAGAGAAACCTTGTTTATCGGTTACTTTGTGTTCAATTAATAAACCAACACATGCTGCATCTGTAGCTTTGTGCTTATCTTTCTCGGTTGCACCTGTAGGAACCATTACTTCGATGATTAACTGACGAGTGCTTACACTTTGAAATTCAAAAATCTGGGTATCTTCAGCAGTAGCATTATCAAATAACATTTCGCTTGTACGCGCATCCAGAATCTTATAATTTACTTTATCTCCTAAAACAGTTTCGCAACAAACGGAAATTCTGTAATCCATTCCTTTGTAAATAACGCAACGAAGCTTTGAAGTCATTCCCTGATTAAATAATCCACTCTTACTTTGCGCGTTGTATTGCCATTTTTCGTTTTTTGCTTTTTCCAACACACAATATTTTTGATGGAACTTACCGCAAACTCCCGCTTGAGAGAATATTGCGTTGCTGATAAAAACAGCTAAAATTATGGTTATAATATTTTTCATGGCTAATTCTTATTTAGTTTGTGTATAAGAGTTACGTATTGTCTTGATCTTTTCTACAATTCCCTTGTAAACTTCCTCGCTCATTACTAATTGCTGACCACCTGCTAAAAGTTTTTTGCTGTCGTCCTTCTTTTTTACATCGGCTGCATCTTGAACATTAATTTTATTAAACTCTGCCAATAAACCTTCAAAGTCTGCTTTTACAGCTTGTACATCAGGGTCAGCTTCATGCTTACGCAAAAACTCGATTAAGTTTTCTAATGTATACTTTTGATCGGCCAATCTTTCAATTACCGGGCTATTAGCTTCAAACTTAGCTAAGTTAATTGCAATATAAATTGACTCAATCCATCCGCCGGCAACTACTAGTGCTAAGGTTGGACCTTGTTTACTATCTTCTAAAGTTTCGAACGATGAAAAGTAAACATCATCGGTAATTACAGCAAGAGAATCAGGCGATCCAACATTGCTTTCTAATCTTTTTAAAACTTCTGGTTTAATGGCAGTAGAAACGCCAATTTGATCACCCATAGTTTTAACAGTTTTGAAATACTTTAAAGCTTCAGAACCGATTTCGAAAATACTACAGTAACTCAAATCACAGCTATAAATACCAAAATTTAAGGCTTTAGATTTAGCATCGGAGTAATTTTTTTCATTACTTGCTGAGTTAAGGAAAGTGATATTTTTATTATTCTTTCCACCAACCATTTTTATAAAGGTTAGCATTTCACCCGGAGAGGGAACTTGAAAAAAAGTTTCAGAAACAGGGTTTACCTTTGTTTCCGTTTCAGTTTTAACAGAATCTGTGGTTACAATTTCATCAGATTTTTCACTATCACCACAACTGTTTAATGCAAACATGGCAGCAGTAGATAGAAATAATAAAGTTGATTTCTTCATAGGAGTAAAGATATGTTTTTTTTAATTACCTTTTAATAATTTATTAACTAGTGCTGCCGCTTCGTTAAATTCAATTGCTGAATAGACTTTCAGGCCTGATTCGTCGATTAATTTCTTAGCCGCGTCGGCATTTGTACCTTGTAAACGAACGATGATAGGAACCTTTATATTTCCCATGTTTTTATAAGCGTCTACTATTCCTTGCGCTACACGATCACATCGTACAATACCGCCAAAAATATTAACTAAAATTGCTTTTACATTGTCATCTTTCAATATTATTCTAAAGGCTTTTTCAACCCTTTCAGCGTTAGCTGTACCACCAACATCCAAAAAATTGGCAGGTTCGCCACCACTTAATTTAATTAAATCCATGGTAGCCATTGCTAATCCGGCACCATTTACCATACAACCCACATTTCCGTCTAATTTTACATAATTTAACTCTGCATCTTTAGCTTCTACATCAGTTGGATCTTCTTCTGTTTTATCGCGCATAGCTAAATAGTCCGGATGTCTGAATAAACCATTATCATCAAATGAAACCTTGCTATCTACAGCAATAATTTTATCATCGCTGGTTTTCAAAACGGGATTTATTTCAAATAATGAAGCGTCAATAGACTCGTATGCTTTGTAAAGTGAAGTGACAAACTTCACCATTTCTTTAAAGGCATTACCACTTAAACCTAAATTAAAGGCTATTTTACGAGCTTGAAAAGCTTGTAAACCTACACGCGGATCAATTTCTTCTTTCCAAATTTTATCAGGTGTATGTTCTGCTACAGCTTCAATATCCATTCCACCTTCCGTTGAATAAATAATGGTATTTCTTCCTTTTGCTCTATCTAATAGAACACTCATATAAAACTCTTTGGTTGGAGAATTTCCGGGATAATAAACATCTTGGGCTACCAATACTTTGTGTACCTTTTTACCTTTAGCACTAGTTTGAGGGGTAATTAAATTCATTCCTATAATAGCGGATGCTTTTTCCTTCACTTCATCTAAATTCTTGGCTAGTTTAACTCCGCCGCCTTTACCTCTTCCACCTGCATGTATTTGCGCTTTAATAACTACCCAATCACTATTGTATTTTGCTTTCATTTCCTTTGCAGCGGCTACAGCTTGATCAACGGTTTCTGCTACAACACCTTCTTGAATGGCTACACCAAAACTTTTTAAAATGCTCTTACCCTGGTACTCATGTATATTCATAAAACTATATTTATTGCTTCAAATTTAAGATTTTATTCCATATTTGACCGTTTGCCAAAAAAAAATCCCTCCATTTTGAAGTGGAAGGATTTAATTTATAAGATTAGAGGATTATTTAAATAAGCTTACGTTTCCTTTTTGTTCGTATTCTTTACCATCTTTTCCTTTTGATTTGATGATATAGAAGTATACACCACTAGCACATTCTTTACCTGAGAAATTCTTGCCATCCCAGGCAATATTACCGGTTGAACTGGTTGTTTCGTATACTTTATTACCCCAACGATCAAGGATAACAGCATTAATTTCAGTTAGATTGGCCACTTTTAAGAAGAATACATCATTGTTACCATCTCCATTTGGCGTAAATACGTTTGGTACTTCCATTTTTGAAGGAATATCAACTGTAATAATTTTATACGCTGTATCCACACAACTTCCTTTTGTAGCAATTAACATTACTGTATAAGTGCCAGGAGTTGGATATGTTGCTGAAGTATAAAGGGCCGAGTTGGTAGTTGTTTGAGATGTTCCGTTACCAAAACTCCAAACTGAAGTAATGCTTCCGCTACCACCACTACTTGCCGATGTATTTTGGAAACCTACGGTATGAGGTGCATAACCTGTTGGTGCATCTGGAGTAAAGTCTGCATTTAATCCTCCAGGAAGTACAGTAAAGTGTCCTATTGCCTGGCAACCTGTTAATGTATTTGAAACGATATATTCATATTCACCTAATTTATCAACTGAAACGCTTTGTGATGCAGTACCACTCAATAATGGATTTAAGTTCACCTGGATTGCATTAGTTGGTGTGAAGGCAGTTCCTGAAGGGTATTCTGTTACTAAGTATCTGATACCTCCTGTCATTGTTCCTGTTAAGGCAAAGCTTAAAGTAGCCGCTGTATTAACACCACCACAATCTAAAGTTGAAGTAGCAAAAGCATTGGTTATCACAGGAGGTTGGGTCCTGTCTAAAACATTTACAGTACCGGTATGTTTACAACCATTGTAATTATCTTCTATCGTTAATGAATATACTCCCGGCACATAACAGCTGTATGAAGATGCTCCTGCTACCGTTCCCTGAGGAGACGGACCTTCCCAATAAGGATTTGCAACGAATGCACTTGGGCCACCACCCGAAGTGGTTGTACTACTACCTGTTGTTAATACTACTGGTGCACTACCTGCATTACAATAAATAGCTGTAGGTGTTGCTATAGAAATAGTAGGGCTAGAAATCGGCGGTTTGAAGTTTTGATTAATCTGAACCACAGAAGTAGATTGACAAGCGTTTAACGTGTTTGTTGCTACAACCGTAAAGTTAGCATAGGTTAATGATGTAGTACTTGTGTTTGGACCATTTGCCGGATCACCAATAACTACTGTAGGAGTTGACAAGGTTGGAGGCGTTGACGGTACATTCCAAGTAATAATCGTATTGCCTGTTGTAGTTGTTCCCGTAGCAATTACGGTAGGGTTTTTACAAGTAAGCGTTGGAGTAAATAATGATGCCGAAACATTAGGCGCAACTGTGTTTTGTAACACCGGAACCTGAATTGTGGTTCTACAGAAGTTTGAGTTATCCTGCACTATGATAGTCCAAGTTCCAGGTAACGTAGTTACTGTTGAGCTGTTATTTCCTAAAATTACACTTGGTGTAACTACTCCTGTAAATGTTGGTGCTAAAAACGTATAACTACAAGTTGCCGGCGGTGTTTGTGTAGATACCGGATTAATAATAGATAATGTAGTACTGTTTAAAGGTGCACATCCAACAGAGAAATTGGTTGGACTACTTAAAGAGAATGTAGGCCATGCAGATAATGAAGTAACTGTTACCGTTTTAGCAGACGAACAACCGTTTACCTGATTAGTTGTTACCAAGGTGTACACGCCCGGAGGAATTGCTCCACTTAAAATACTTATAGTATTATTTGAAGTCGCAATTGGAACACCACCCGGTAAAGGGTTTAATGGGCTATACCAATCGTGTTGAATATTAACTGTTGGATTAGAAACTGTTCCACTAAATGTTACCGGCGCACCAGAATTACATGTAATAGCTTGCGATAATGGATTTACAGTATTTGTTGGTTGCGTAGTAAACATAGCAATTGATACTATTTCTGTTGTGAAGCAACCTGTAGCAGGGTCAGTAGCAGTAACTGTTATATTATTAGCAGCCGTAATGCCTACTTGCGCTTGGTTTGAAGTGAAGGAAGGACTCGACCAAAAATAATTCAAGGTCCCATAAGTGTAATTAGATACAGCTTGCAAATTAATTGTTGGATTAATACAAGTTATAGAATAAGAACCGGTTAAATTATTAACGGTAAAGGTTACCGGAGGAGGGGCAGGTAAAACATTTAATGTTAATGTTACTTTACATCCTAAAGGATCTTGCACGACGACAGTAGTTATTCCTATTGGTAAACCTGTGGCCGTGAGCGAGTTTCCGGATAATGATCCCGGTATCGGACTCCAAGTAATTGTAGAGTTGACGGAAGCAGACCCTGCTGTAGTTAATTGTGCAACTGATAAAGAGTTTGTACAACCCGCTTGAGTGGCAGATATTAAGGCAATAGGTGCTGGCGTAATACTTACTGTAATTACTTTATTAATAGGAGCACATGATCCCGGAGGCTGCATGGTTAATATTAATGTACCACTTTGATTTGTAACTAAAGTAGTGTTTGTATTATTCGGAACAGTTAATGGAGCAGGAATACTGATTTGTCCTGAATTCCAACTGTAAGGCCCTAGTCCCGGAGGAGCAGTAATAGTTGCACCGTTAGCACCACAAGTAGGTAATGTAATACTTGGAGTACCGGCAGGGAATCCCTGACCATTTCCTATAATATCCATTGGTAAACATTGGGCATCAAAGTAAACTTGACCCCAGTGACCACCAGCTGTACAATCCGCAACAATAATGTCTAATGTTACGTTTTGTCCTAGATAAGCAGTTAAATCTAAAGAGTTAATAAACCACTTACTGAAAACTTGCGCATTTCCTCCTGTATATGGATTTCCTGAAGGCATTAAGTAATATGGCATTGGAGTTACAGTAGTACATTGAGCACTTGGAGCAGCTACTGAAAATTGCGGACAAGATAAAGTATTACCGCCTACTGAAACTAAAATTTTAAATGAACTAGCATCACAGCAACCATGTCCGGTAGAAAACACCGACATAAATGCAAATTGAAATACCGCATTTTGAGGGGTAACCGCAAATGTTTTAGATAATTTTTCTAAGCTATAGTTGTTTTGGTTGTTATTTATTCGAATAACTTTAGTTCCTTGCATTGGGAACGAAATTTGAGGGTTAATCCCATTTCCATTATTCGCACCGGTACCAAAAACTGAATAAATAGGATATACACCACCAATATTTGGATCAATATATCCTGTTCCACTTGGGCAATCAATCAAAGCACCTTGATAAGGCGGATTTGGACAACATCCTAATAAATTACAAGCATCATTAATACCTTGTACATTACCTGATGTAATTGACCAACCTGCAATTTGATTAATGCCTGTTAACGGAGCCGGAGTTGAAGCTTCAAAGTCTTCATTAGTACAAGCCGGAACTACCACATTATTCCCAAAATTGAAGTTTTGAATAGCAGTTTTCTTAGATACTTGTGGCCATAAACCATATTTACTGTTAACAAACTCTCTTTTTAATTGCCACATTTTTACCGGAAATTCTTCTCCCGTAAAGCCTTCGCTAATAGCGGCGGCTGAAGCTGACTGCTCATCAAAGCCGTTTAATGAATCTATACCAAAATTGTAATTCTTACAAAAATTGGCGAATACCTTATTCGGTACTTGAGCACTTAAATCACTGATTGCTAGTGTAATAATAGCAAAAAGGATCGCGATGATTTTTGTGTTTTTTTTCATTTTATTTTATATGTTAATCTTTTTATTTGATAAAACTTTTCAGTACATAAATACAATAATCGTACCAAATATTGTTAAAAATGAAACCTCGATGTTTTTTAACACATCGAGGTTTCATTACAATTAATTATTAGATACTATCGCATTAAAGTGACATTTCCTTTACTACTATACTCTTTACCATCTTTGCCTTTGGCAGTGATAATATAAAAGTAAACACCTGCTGAACATTCAGCCCCTTGGAAGTTTTTACCCTCCCACGCAATATTGCCGGTTGCTGAATTGGTTTCATAAACCTTATTTCCCCATCTGTCATGAATGATAGCATGTATTTCTCCGATTCCGGCCACCTTTAGAAAAAACACATCATTACTTCCATCTCCATTTGGTGTAAAAATATTCGGAACTTCAAGTTTTGATGGCATTTCTGCTAACACCACTCTATATGCAGTGTCAACACAAGTTCCTTTTGTAGAAATTATCATAACTGTATAACTCCCAGGAGCGTTATAAATGCTCGAAGTATTAATATTTGATGTAGTGGTTTGACTTGTCCCATTACCAAAACTCCAAACCGTTATAATACTATTAGAACTCAAACTTGTACTTGAAAGATTAGTGAAATTAACGGTTAACGGGGCATAACCCACAGATGGATTAGCTTCAAAATTGGCATTTAAATCGCCAGGTACCACCTCTACAGTGCCATTCGCTTTACAACCGGTTAAGGTATTTGTTACTGTATAAAAATATAACCCCGGTTCAGAAACATTTATTGTAGACGAAGACGTTCCACTTAAAATTGGATTAATATTATGCGTTATTGCGTTGGTAGGAGAAAAGGCGGCACCATGCGGATAATAATCAATTAAATATTTAACACCTCCAGTCATTGTTCCGGTTAATGCTAAAATCATAGTAGCCTGACTGGTTCCGCAATCTAAAGTAGCTTGAGCAACAGGTTCTGTAATTACAGGCGGTTGCGTTCTATCCAAAACATTCACCGTTCCGGTTTTTAAGCATCCATTATAATTATCTTCTATAGTTAATGAATATACTCCCGGAACATAACAACTATAAGATGACGGTCCGCAGGTTGGCGTTTGAGGTGATGGGCCCTCCCAACATGGATTAACCACAAATGCTAATGCCCCACCACCTGAAGTAGTGGTACTGTTACCTGTGGTCAATACTACAGGTGCGTACGCTCCGGTACAATATATCGCAGTAGGTGTCGCAATTGAAATTGTAGGGCTTGAAATGGGCGGTTTGAAATTTTGATTTATGGTAACAACCGAAGTTGACTGACAAGCATTTAAAGAATTGGTGGCAACTACAGTAAAATTAGCGTAAGTCAGGGCGGTTGTACTTGTATTTGGACCATTCGCAGGGTCACCTATAACTAATGTTGGAGTGGATAGTGTTGGGGGCGTAGAAGGTACATTCCAAGTAATACTTGTAAAAGGAGTAGTAGTTGTACCTGTACCTACAAATGTTGGCGTACGGCAAGTTAATGTTTGTGTAATCATAAAAGCAGAAACATTTGGCGCTACTGTGTTCTGAAGCACAGGAACCTGAATGGTAGTTCTGCAAAAATTAGAATTATCCTGAACAATTACTGTCCAGGTTCCGGGCAATGTGGTGGTGGTTGAACTATTATTTCCTAATACAACGCTAGGCGTCACAACGCCTGTAAATGTTGGAGCTAAAAATGTATAACTACATGTGGCAGGCGGTGTTTGTGTTGAAACCGGATTAATAATGGAAATGGTAGTACTATTTAACGGTGCGCATCCGACAGAGAAATTAGTTGGACTACTCAAAGAAAACGTTGGCCAGGCTGATAACGAAGTAACAGTTACCGTTTTTTGACTCGTACAACCGTTTACTAAATTAGTTGTAACTAATGTATAAACTCCCGGCGGAATTGCACCACTTAAAATACTTATAGTATTATTTGAAGTGGCAATTGGAACACCGCCTGGTAAAGGATTCAACGGACTGTACCAATCGTGCTGAACATTTACGGTTGGATTGGTTACTGTACCTGAAAAAGTGACCGGAGCCCCGGAATTACACGTTATTACTTGTGTAGTTGGGTTGACTGTATTAGTTGGTGCTGTTGTATTAATCCCAATTGATAAGGTGTTCTGTAAAAAACAATTTGTTGTGAGATCTATCCCTAATAAGGTTAAAGTAGGTATTGGTGCAGATATAGAAACGGTTTGAGTATTAGAAGTAAAAGATGGACTAGTCCATGAATACGTTAAAGGACCATAAGTGTAATTACTAATAACCGCCAGATTAATTGTTGGATTCGTACAAGTAATAGAATTACTTCCTGTTAAATTAACTATAGTATAAGAAACAGGTGGTGGAGCCGGTAAAATATTTATAGTAACGGTCTTTACACAACCGACAACATCAACTACAGTGACTGTAACTACTCCTGAAGGAAAACCTGTACCTACTAATGAATTACCCGAAATACTTTGAGGAGCCGGACTCCAAACCACAGAAGCCGGTACAGAAGCCGAACCCGCCGTTGTTAGTGAAATTACAGCTACAGAATTGGAACAGCTTACTTGAGTAGCTGTAGCTAAAACTTGTGCACTTCCACTACTTGTATAAACTGTTACCGCATTGGTGGCGGTCCAACATGATAATGAACCACCTTGAACGGTAACCGTATATGTAGTTTGATTGGTTGGACTAGCAATAGGATTAGAACAAGTTGAACAACTTAAACCAAGAGCCGGTGACCAGCTATACGTAATAGAACCCGGCCCACAAGCGTTTTGTAATTGGGCCGTTAATTGTGTTGTATTGGTAGGACAAATTGTTGGGTTAGGCATAGGTTGAATAATGGGTAAAATAAAACTACCAGGGGTGGTAAATGTATAAGTTGGCGTCCAACCACTCGGTGTAAATCCTCCGATATTATTTTCTCTAGCCCTGAATTTATAGGTTGTACCCGGACACAAAGTTGCCAGGTTAATGGCCCATACCGGATAATTCATTGGCTGTGTATTGGGTTTAGTTATTGAATTTGAAACGAAGAATGGAGCAACACCATCAAAATTTGTATTTAAACATTCCAGCTCCAACTCAATTACATATGTACAAGCCCAAGCGGTATTACTTACCCAAGTTAAATTTAAACTACCACCGGAAACAGATATCACGCTTAAGGTAGGAATAGCCATTGGTGTACAAGCTTTGGTTTTTTGAAAGCTCACTAAAATCAAGGCCAAAACTAATAATGCGCTTAATTTGTTTCTCAGTTTGTTTAAATTCTTCATAGGATATAATTATTAATAACTTAAAATTAACAAATATTATGCCAAGAATACATAAATTGGTGAATGAGATAGTAAAAACGTAATTTTAACATATTAATTTCCGAAATAAAAAGAATTCTACGTTTGTTCTAATTTAATGATTCACCATGAAACCAAAAACCCCATCACAATCACTTACTATTAATACTGAAGTTGTATTACCCAACGACACCAATCATGTAGGCAACCTCTTTGGAGGCAAATTAATGCAATGGGTAGATATTACGGCTGCGATTGCTGCCCAAAGACATTGCGGACGCGTAGTGGTAACTGCTTCCATCAATCAGGTTAGTTTTGATAATCCAATAAAACAAAACAGTGTGGTTACTTTAGAAGCAAAAGTAAGCAGAGCTTTTACCAGTAGCATGGAAATATTTGTAGACGTGTTTGTGGAAAACACAGTAACCGGAGTACAAACCAAATGCAATGAAGCCATTCTTACGTTTGTGGCTATTGATCAAAACGGAGCCCCTCTACCCGTTCCGGCAATCACACCTGAAACAGATTTGGAAAAGAAGAGATATGATAGCGCTTTAAGAAGAAGACAACTTTCCTTGATTCTATCAGGCAGAATGAAACCGGATGAAGCAACCGAACTGAAGGCACTTTTTATTAAAGATTGAGCATTTCCTTTTTTAAGTAAGATCCGGTAATACTTTTTCGATCTTTAATTAATTCTTCGGGTGTTCCGGTAAACAATATCTGTCCGCCTCCTCTACCTCCTTCAGGCCCCATGTCAATTACATAGTCTGCCATTTTAATCACATCCAAATTATGTTCTATCACTAAAACTGTATTTCCGCTGTCAACCAACTTCATCAAAACATCCATCAATATTCGAATATCTTCAAAATGTAAACCCGTTGTGGGCTCATCCAAAATATAAAAAGTATTTCCTGTATCTCTTTTGCTCAATTCTGAAGCTAATTTCACACGTTGCGCTTCTCCACCACTCAGTGTTGTTGCTTGCTGACCCAAAGTGATATAATCTAAACCAACATCTTTTAATGTTTTCAATTGACGATAAATAGTAGGGATATTTTCAAAAAATTCACACGCATATTCAATCGTCATATTCAGTACATCACTTATCGATTTACCTTTGTATCTCACTTCAATTGTTTCCCTATTGTAACGTTTACCGTTGCACTCATCGCAAACTACATATACATCAGGTAAAAAATTCATTTCAATAGTTTTTAAACCGGCACCACCACAGGTCTCACATCTTCCTCCTTTTACATTAAAGGAAAATCTTCCGGCCTTATAACCTCTTATTTTTGCTTCCGGAATTTCAGCAAATAAATTTCTGATGTCTGTAAATACCCCACTATAAGTGGCCGGATTGCTTCTGGGTGTTCTTCCAATTGGGGATTGATCAATATCTATCACCTTATCAATGTTTTCAATACCAACACACGATTTGAAGGATAATGGTTTTCTTTCGGAATTATAAAGATGCGCTGCTAATACCGGGTATAAAGTTTCATTGATTAAACTGCTTTTTCCACTACCGCTCACACCCGACACGCAAATTAATTTTCCCAAGGGAAAACGTGCATTTACTTTTTTTAAATTATGGCCTGTACATTCTTTTATTTCAATAAATTTACCATTCCCCGCTCTCCTTACTTTGGGTATTTCAATTTTTCGTTTTCCATTTATATAATCGGATGTAATGGTATTAAATTTTATCATTTCACTCGGACTTGATTCTGCAACAATTCTCCCACCATGAATACCGGCACCAGGCCCAATATCAATTACATAATCACATTCTAAAATCATTTCTTTATCGTGTTCCACAACCAATACACTATTTCCTACATCCCTTAAATTTTTTAAGGCCTCAATTAAACGTGCATTATCTCTTTGATGCAAACCAATGCTTGGCTCGTCTAATATATAAAGCACTCCAACTAATTGAGATCCTATTTGAGTAGCTAATCGTATACGTTGCGCCTCACCTCCACTAAGAGAATTAGAAGATCTGTTTAACGTAACATAATCTAATCCTACATCCATTAAAAATCCAATTCGGGATTTTATTTCCTTCAGTATTTCCTGAGCAATAATATTTTGTTGCGGAGATAATTTTCGTTCAATATTATTAAACCATTCTTTAAGTAAGGATATATCCAGTTCGGCTAACTCTGCAATATTTTTTTCATTGATTCTAAAAAACAAGGCTTCTTTTTTCAAACGGGTTCCGTTGCAAACCGGACAAGTTTTTTTGTTGGTGAAAGCCTGAGCCCAACGCAGCATAGCCGGACTTGGATCATCTTCCGACATCCTAGATATAAAAGTTGCGATGCCTTCAAAAGACACATCGTAAGATCCTGCTTCTGTACTTACTTTAAATAATTCATCGCTTCCGTTTAAAAGCACTTGTAATGCTTCATCACTGAAATTTGTAAATGGTGTGTCGAGATCAAAATCGTATACTTTGCCAATTGCTTCTAATTGTTTTAATATCCATGAATTTTTATTTTTTGTAATTGCTACAATTCCGCCTTTTGCAATGCTTAATTTTTTATCAGGAATAATTTTATCTATGTCAATTTCAGAAATATTTCCTAAACCACTACAGTTCGAACAAGCGCCATAAGGTGAATTAAATGAAAAAAGATTAGGAGCGGGCTCATCGTAACTAATTCCGCTGGTTGGACACATTAATAAACGACTATACAGTCGGGCTGAACTTTTACTTGTTGGATTTTTTTTTAATTTTGTTTTCGGTTTTTGCTCAACGGCATGCTCCAATATCATTAAAGTGCCTTTCCCTATTTTCATTGCCAATTGCACAGATTGAGATAATCTACTTTTAACACTGCCTTCCACTTCTATTCTGTCAATTACAATTTCAATATCGTGAACTTTATAACGATCAAGTTGCATTTTTGGTTTCAACTCCTGCAATTCACCATCCACTCTAACTTTACTAAAGCCTTTTTTTCGAATATCTTCAAATAACTCTCGGTAATGTCCTTTCCTCCCCTTAACTACCGGTGATAAAACAACAATTATTTTTTGATCAAAATCTTTCAGAATACTTCTCACAATCTGATCATCGGTAAAGCGCATCATTTTCTCTCCGGTTACGTAAGAAAATGCTTCACCTGCACGGGCAAAAAGCAAACGCAAGAAATCATAAATTTCAGTGATTGTTCCAACAGTAGAACGGGGATTTTTATTTACTGTTTTTTGTTCAATAGAAATAACAGGACTCAATCCGGAAATTTTATCCACGTCGGGTCTTTCTAAATTTCCAAGAAATTGCCGGGCATAAGAGGAAAAACTTTCCATATAACGTCTTTGACCTTCCGCATATATTGTATCAAATGCTAAAGAAGATTTTCCGCTACCGCTCAAACCCGTAATAACCACCAGTTTATTCCGAGGTATGTTTATTGAAATATTTTTAAGATTATGAGAACGGGCACCTATAATTTCTATTTGCTCATCATCTATCCGATCCTTTTCGTGCTTATCAAGTGCCATGCATCAAAAATAGTCTGGATTTTCTGAAAAATTAAATCAGTTTAATAACAAAGTTTAAAGTCATTACTAAAACGGTGCTACTAAACAATATAACAATATTACGTGCGCCATTTTGAAAATTCATTCGGATATGTAACAAACAATAAACAAGCGTAAAAATAAAGGGTAGTAAGCTAGGATTTAATTGAAGACTTAAAAAAAAATCTCCTTTTATTAAGGCGATAAAAGCCCTTTGCATACCACATCCCGGACATTCAACTCCCAAAACAGCCTTAAATGAACAGGCTAATAAATTATTTTCAATAAATTCAATCAAGCTTATAATGCATTGAGGGCCCCAAAAGCTAGGGTGCCAACAATAAAGAAATACACTACCAAAAACAGAATATATAAACCCGACAAACTCATGCCGATGATAGCACAAATTTTACCGGCTTTTAAATTTTTGTAGGAAGCAATTGAGTAAGCAGTTGGATTCTCTTTATACAATTTATCGCCTTGATTAGCCAGAACAATAGCTATAATACCCAATATAATTGATACAATACCGTAGCACCAACAAAAAACAATAGATAAAATTCCAAGCACCAACACCCCAACGCTATTCGGTACATTTTGAGTCCCGCCAAAATTCTGATTTACGGGGTTATTAGAATTTGTATTCATTTCTTGCTCCATAACATTAAAATAATTTGATGTAAAAGTGAGAAAAATAATTGAGATTTAAGCCGCCTTGCTTAATTACATGAATTTCTCAAGTTCAGAAAGTACAAAATCGGGCTTTAAATCGTTTAAACATTTAAAATCGGGGCAAAGTAAAGGGTTACTTGCTTTACTTTTATTTGGGTTTAACCAGGCATTACAAGGCATACAGTTTAAATTCAGTTTAACAATTTTGTAATCCACTTTTTCAACTTGTTCATAACTATAGTAAACGCTAGACGAGGCACCCCAAATCACAAAACTCTTTAAACCTAAGGCAAAAGCCAAATGCATCAAACCACCATCCGGGCCAATAAAAAGTTCGGCACCTTTTAGTATTCCATCTAACTCATTTAAAGATGTTTTACCAATTAGCGAAATAAATTTTTGAGGATTAAGATTTAATTGATTGAAAACAATCTCCTCTCCCTTTCCGCCCAAAAACACAAAATCTTTATCAGGATATTTAATTTGTAAAGACTCAAGAAAAGTTTTCCAATGGTGAACAGGCCAATTTTTATAGGGTGTTTTTGCATTGCCGGCACACAGATGAATACAAAAATAATTTTTAACCAATTTTTCCGACGACTGCGATGGAACAAGTGAAAAATGGTTTTGATTTAATTTTGGGGTCTTACCCAAAACTAGTAAATAGTTTTGAGAAGCGTCGTGTATGTTAGGTTCGGGATTTTTTATTATTAGATTCCCACTTCTTGAAGAAATATTTTTGGAGTTTGTAATTACGGTATCACCGCATTTTTTTAAAAAAAATAAAATAAGTTTACCACCGCACAAATGATTTAAAAAAATATTGTTGTACTTCTTTCGGTTTTTCCAGGAGAATAAAATCCATTGTAATTTTGAATTTACTTTCAAAATTTCATGAACAAGATTGTTTTTTTTTAGAATTTCTAACTCAGGGGTATCGTTAATTAAAAGAATGTCCGGCTTAACAATTAAATCTTTTAATGTAGGTACCCAAAGTAAAACATCGCCAATGCCACCATGGATGACAATTAAATTATTTTCGTGCTTTTTCAATTTTGGAATTTACCTGACCAATTATTAACAAAGCATCATTTTCAGTTGGAACAAAAATGAAATTATTTACATATTGTAAGCTTCCATAATCTTCCATTTTTTGTTCAAGGAAAGAATCGGGATTATATTCAATCAAGCGGTTTTGTAGTATTGAATAATAAAAAGCTTTATAATTTAAATCTGATTCAATTCTTGATATTATTTCTTGAATTCCATTTTCATGTTGCCTATTTTCAATTTCAATGATTAAAACCGGACGTAATTTAGTAACCGTTTTAAGAGCTCCTTCCAGCACATTTAATTCATTACCTTCTACATCAATTTTTATCAAACCAATATTGTTATTTTTTAATTGCTTTACAGTTTCGTCTAACGTTGTTATTTTAACTTTATAATTGTGTGCATTATTTTCATCGGGCTGAGATTTAAGATTAGCCAAACAATCATCAGCTTGATTCTCGGTGAAAGGGATGGTTAAATATCCTTCGCCTGGAGTTGATGCAAGCGCTTTTTGAAAAACAATAACTTTTCTGAAAACAAAAGAAAGTCTTTTGGCCAGAATCGGATTAGGTTCAAATGCAACTATGTGATTTGGTTTTAAAAACTGTAAGGCCGAAAAAATGTAAGAACCTTTATTAGCCCCGATATCTATAAAAATTTCGTCAGGCTTAATAAAAAAAGGTAATATCAAAAGTTCAGGTTCAACACCTAATGAAATGAAGTTAGTGAGATTTGCCTTTTTTAGCAACGTAAAGTTTTTCCTAATGTATAAGAATGGAAATAAAAATATTATTAAATCTTTGAATTTCAATATCTTACTTTTTAATTATTCTACTAAAACGTTTTAATTTATTTTTTTATCTTTACAAAAATACATTTAAAATGAAGAGTTTACACAAAGCAGCCTTTCTATTATTAACAGTTCTATGTAGCTTAACAATAAGTGCTGCGCCTGGAGATACAACCTGGGTAACCATATACAATCAAAGAAAACTAACATACTACGGGAATTATGATACAACCACCACGCTTCCAACCGGACTTCGCTTTCGGAAAATAAGACTGCATTATATTTTGGGTACTTATTCTTGTCCGGGTAATCCGCAGTATTGCGGTTCATGGGATTATACCACTCAAATTTTTGCTCGACCTCCGGGGAACGATAGTGTAGAAATTGCTCGAGTAATAACTCCTTATGCAACCAATTGGTTGTCTCAAAATAAAAAGCATGATTATGTTATTGATGTGACCGATTATTCTCCCATTTTACAAGGCAATTTAGGTATACGATTTGGTTATCAGGGTTACTCTTACGGTTTCCATGTTACCGTTAAATTAGAAATGATTGAAGGGATTCCGGCAATGGATGCATTACAAATAAAAAATATATATGATGGGTATTTTCCTTACGGAAATCCGGGAAATTCCATTGAAAATTACTTAACCAACAAAACTTTTTCATACGCTGCCCCTGCAACCAAAGCCTTTATTAAAAATTCCATTTCAGGGCATGGTGCTGATAATAATAATTGCGCTGAGTTCTGCAGCAAATATTATCAATTGAATATTGACGGGAATCAAATTGCGCAAACGCAATTATGGCGAAACAATTGTGGTATTAATCACGTTTATCCACAAACCGGAACATGGCTGTATGATCGCGCCAATTGGTGTCCGGGTGCCGTTGTTTGGCCGATTTACCATGATATTTCCGGTATCACTACAGCTAATACCAATTTCAGTGTTGATATTAATATGGAGAGTTATACCGATAACGGATCAGCAGGATATAGTTTTGAATCACAATTAATCACTTATAGTGTTGCCAATCATTCTAGAGATATTTCTATTGAAGATATTGTTGCCCCAACATCCAATGAAAACTATTTCAGAAATAACATCAATTGCTCCCATCCAATCATCAAAGTAAAAAATACCGGAACCACCACAGCAACTCAAATCGTTTTTAGTTATGGGTTACAAGGTCAAACTCCCCTGAGTTACACGTGGACAGGATCTATACCATTTTTAGCTGAAGAAGATATTGTTTTTCCTTCCTCGGTATCCGTATTTACAGCAAATACGATTGGAGATTTTGAAGTGAATGTGGTTGCTGTTAATGGCGTTGCCGGCGATGAAGATACTTTTAATAATACTTACAAATCTAAAACAGGAGCAGTAAGTATTTTTCCTGATAAATTTGTTGTGATTCTTACCACAAACAACGCCACAGACCCGGGAACTTTAAAAAATGAAACTACCTGGAAGTTGTATGATGAAAACAATGTTTTAATTGCATCAAGAAGCAATGCGAATAATTTAACGCTATTTCAAGACACTGTAACTCTGCAGCCCGGTTGTTATAAATTTTCGATTGATGATGCGGGTTGTGATGGTTTTAGCTGGTGGGCTTATCAATATTACAATCCTAATCCGGGAACTGGAACTTTACGTTTTGATTATGCTAACGGTCCGGGTACATTCCAAATTTTTAACGGAGATTTTGGTTGTAACGTAACCAAATATTTTAGAGTAAATACAGTGTCAACAAATTTAACCAAAGCGCAAACACTGCAAACTGAAATGGATGTTTATCCTAACCCTGCAAATGAAAATATTTATATTCGACTACACGTCGGCGCTAAACAAATTGGTCATTTAAACATTTATGATATAAGCGGAAGAAAAGTCCTTGAGCAGGACGTGAAAACAAATATTGACTCGTATGAGAAAGTTGATATTCGCAGTTTATCAGCAGGAAGTTATTTATTGGAATTAAAACTAGATGACGGCACGCTTTTAACTAAAAAACTTATTATTGCTAAATAAATTTTAAATACAAATTATTAGTTTATAGAGCGTAAGTAAGAACCATAGGTTAAAATAAATATTACAAGCGTAAAAAGTATTAAGGCAATTACATTTAAAATTATGGGAACTTTTTTGTTTGCATACTTATTTATGTTGAAATGAATGGCCGTAATCATTCCGAAAAGAATAAGATTTAAAAAGGTAAGTTTTTTATTTATACTGTTTAACATGCTTGTAATAAATTGTTAAACGAATGTACTTTTTAGATCAGAATAAATGAAATAAGCTGCGTTAATATAGGATAAGTGCTATCAGTATATAAAATCCTACTCGTTTACAAATCCCACTAAAGTTAAAACCTCCTCAGCATCTACCGTTTTTAAGGCTTGTTTGTTATTATCCCAAACTCCTAATCCTTGCTGATAACTTTCGGTTCCCATCACTAACTCTTTAACTACAGCAGCAATATTTTTTTCGGTTTTAAAATTTTTAGCCTGAAAATGCGCCTTGGCTACATCTTTATCATTATACTTTATGATATGTCCGTAAGGATTTGTTTTAATTTCAAAACTAAATCCATTACTTGGGTTTGAAAATATTAAGTCATTCACCATTTCCACATCTACATCAATATAAATTTGTTTAGAACCATAATTCATTATTGCACGGCCTTCATCAATTTTTGTTAAAGTAGCAGGTACTGGCTCGGGTTTAACGCTAACTTTTCCAACAACCGAACTAGCTTTTGTATTTGCATTTACTTTATAAAAAGTTACCTCGGTACATTCTTTATTAAAATTAGCGTAAACAAAATTTGTATTATCTATCCACCACATCATAGGATCCGGGGTTCTGCTTTCCTTTGTGCCTTGCTGACCGTATCCTGCATTACTCACCAATTCTATTTTAGGTTTATTGGCTGGGTATAAAAACAATTTAAAAGGAGTTGTTGTTTTATCAAACTCAACATCTTGTCCTAATTTTGCCTTAAAAACTAAATTTTTTACTTCACCGTATTGATTAGTTTTAAAATTAAATACGGAATAGTATTTTCCTTTAAAGGCGTCATTGGTGTAATAAACAGCGCTGTCATTTCTCAACCGCACTAAATTTGCTCGTCCATCCCACAACACCTTTTTTTCTTTTAAATCGATAACATTACCAATGCCTGTAATCAAATAACGATCTTTGTATAATAAATTTGTGCCTAAATCAGTACGTATATAATCTTTTCCGTCTTTTTTTCCGGCTACTGCCAATAATTCTTCACGACCAACATAAGAACCATTTAAAAAATGATAGGTGTAAATTTTCTGTTTAAATTCACTTCGACCATTGGGGTCAACATGCACTACAATTAAACCCTGGCGAACATCTTGGGAAAAAACCAAGTTGGCCAATACTAAAAAAATAATCGCGTAAACTTTGCGCATTTTACTTATTTTTTAAAAAGTCAAACAATAATCTAACTCCTACTCCGGAGCCACCTTTGGTACGATAAGCCTCTTTTGCACTTAAAAACGCAGGGCCTGCTATATCCAAATGAATATAGGGATAGTTAGTGAATTTTTCCAAAAACTTTCCGGCTGTTATGGAGCCAGCCTGCGGACCGCCTAAATTTTTCTGATCAGCAATATCACTTTTCAACAAATCAGCATATTCATTCCAAAAGGGAAACAAAGCTACTTTTTCATTCACCCGCATTCCGCTTTCAACCAATTTATTCAAATAACGTTGAGATGCGTTTCCCATGCCAACTAGTCCTTGAGTTCCAATCGCCGCAGCAGCTGCGCCGGTTAATGTAGCCACGTCAATTGTTAATTCCGGATTATAACGTTTCGCATAATGCAGTGCATCAGCCAATATCATTCTTCCTTCTGCATCACTATTCAACATTTCTACCGTACTTCCATCCATCATGGTAATAATATCACCGGGTGCAAATGCATTAAATCCGGGACGATTATCAGTTGCAGGAACCAATGCAATAACGTGTATTTTTAATTTTGATTTAGCTATCGCATAAATAGCACAACCAACAGTTGCCGCACCGGCCATATCACATTTCATTAGATCCATGCTGTTGGCGGTTGGCTTCAAACTTAATCCTCCGGTATCATAAACTACGCCTTTACCCACTAATACTAAAGGCTTTTTATTTTTAGCACCTCTAGGTTTGTATTCCATAATGGTGAATGTAGGTTCATCAACACTACCGGCATTAACAGCCAGTAAACCACCCATTTTATTTGCAACAATTTGCTTTTTATTCCAAACTTCTACATTAAACCCAGCCGATTTACCTAACTTTTTAAATACGTTAGCTAATTCACCGGCGTTTAAATGATTAACCGGCTCATTCACCAAATCACGCGCGATACAAGTTGCTTCAATAACATGATTAAGTTCAGACAACTTAACAGGATTAATTTTAGTTTGTGCTATAATAATAGTTTGCACTGACTCTTTATGAACTTTATCCCCGGTCTTATGCTTGTCAAAACTATAATTACCTAATGCTGCACCTTCTGCCGCATATAAAGATAAATCTGCTTTTTTGGTTTGGTTATAAATATAAATTTCCGACCCTTTTAAGGCATTAACGGCATCGGCAACCGCTGCACCTTGTTTCCTAATTTGCTCAGCTAATTCATGCTCATTCTTTTTAGAATCAACAATAAATATGGTAATGTGTTTACCTATATAATTATACGTTAGATTTTTAACACCTTCCTTTTTTAATTCGGCTACGAAATAATCATTTACCTTTTCAGGTAATCCAAATTCATTATTAAACTTGTTGGTGAGTACCAAAAGATGCGAGGAGGCATTAACTTTTGCCCGTTGTACAATAGAGGTCATAAATTAACAAAAAGTTGAACTACGAATATACGGATTCGCATTCACAAATAAAATGTAAAATTCACAAATGTTAAATGTATAATTAAGGCCTAATTGGGTGATTTTTTAATTAATTTAGAATCGTTTCAAACAATGGCAAAAAAATTGATAATACTCTTGTTTTTTTTAGTCCAAACTACAACTTGGGCTGTTAAACCTGAAAGTAAATATCTAAGAAAAGCGCAACGCCAAATTGAAAACGGAAATTTAATTGAGGCGAAAAAAAATTATCAGAAAGCGATAGAAAAAAACCCAAATAGTTTTAAAGCTAATTTAGGAATGGGTTTACTGCTTTCTGAATTTCTATCCAACTATACATCAGCACAACCTTTTCTCGAAAAAGCGAATAGCATTACAGGTCAAGACACGGTGCCTGCTTTAATATTTGCTTTAGCTAAATGCTATCAGCATAATGGAGATTTTAATAAAGCTATTACGTATTTTAACTTATTAGATGGTTTTACCGATCCAGATAACGAAGTAGACATTCAAAAAGAAATAGTAAAAAGAATAAACGATTGTAACTATGCGTTAAAACACACCGAAAAAACACAGACTAAAGAACTTTATATTGTAAATATTGGCTCTAAAATTAACAGCGATATGCCGGAGTATGTTCCGGTTCTCACTCCTCAAAATGAATTGATTTTTACTTCAAGAAGAAAAGATCATGAGAAGGAACAGTTAAGTTATTTGGATGGAAAATATTTCGAAAGCATGTACATTTCAAAAATTAATGATTTTGGAATGAGTGAACCCAGGCAATACACCTTACCCGACAAGTTTAGAAAGATTAAAAAACAAAAAGATCATACTTCAGTAGTGTCTATGAGTCCGGATGGCTCCATACTTTTCACTTTTCATAATAATAAAATTTATGAAATTAAAATGGACCAAAGAACCACAGAAAAACCACGAAAAAGTAAAACGGTGAATTTTGATTTTTATCAGAATCACGCTTTTTTATGTAAGGATAATAAAACCCTTTATTTTACCAGCGAAGGGAAAGGAAGTAA
Organism: Sphingobacteriaceae bacterium; assembly: GCA_016715905.1. Lineage (NCBI taxonomy): Bacteria > Pseudomonadati > Bacteroidota > Sphingobacteriia > Sphingobacteriales > Sphingobacteriaceae > Sphingobacteriaceae bacterium. Next base: position 212,134 of record JADJXI010000007.1, read on the forward strand.
AGGAGGTTTAGATATTTTCAAATCTGTTAAGGCCGAAAACGGAGAATGGAGCGAACCGGAAAATTTGGGTTATGATGTTAATACGGAATTTGATGAAGACTCCCCTTTTGTAACCGAAGATGGCAATACCCTATATTTTGCAAGTAATGGTCATGAAGGTTATGGCAATTTTGATTTATATCGAAGTAAATTAATTAATGGAAAGTGGGGACCTGCAGAAAATCTGGGTCAACCTATTAATTCGCCGGGTCATGACATTTTTATGGTTCTTGACAGTAAAGAAATTAACGGGTATTTTTCATCCTCCAGAAACGGTGGATACGGCGACATGGATATTTATAAAATAAATTATCTCACCAATTTAAACAGAGAATGTACTCCGGGCATAGATATTCTGAGTTTAAATATAAAAGATGATGATAAGTCTGATTTTAAAAATACAATTACAGCCAACATTTCAAATCCTTATAACGTAATTGCTTCAGAATGGAAAGTAAATGAAGTAAAAGAAGAAGGCGAAAAATTAAGTTTCACCAAGGATTATCTGAAAGACGGTAGTTATGCAATAAATTACAAAGTAATTGTGTATTGCGATACTTGTTTTGCGCCCTTAGTAGCCTGTAAATCCATTGAAAATAAATTCGAATTAGAAAAAGCGGTTGTTACAGAAACAAAAACAGAGATGCCTGATTTAAGCAAAATTAAAGGCGAATTAAGTAGCGATCAATTAAAAGCATTGGGATACAATGCCAGTCCGATTTATTTTGATTTTGATAAGAGTACTTTAAGCGATGAGTTTATTACCGTTTTAAAAAACAATGCAGTAATTCTTAAAAAACACAAGGAGCTACACCTTGAAATAATTGGATATACAGATGCGAAGGGAACTGAAAAACATAATAAACGTTTATCTAATAAAAGAGCAAAAATAGTACGAGAAATTTTAATACAAGAAAATATAAATCCAAATCAAATTTTACAATCTAAAGGAAAAGGAGCTGATAATCCGGTAATCGATTGTCAAGGAAAAGATTGCGGCGAAGAAGCGCACAAGCAAAACCGAAGAGTTGAAACAAAAGTATTTAGTAAATAGTTTTACCAGTGTTATATGAATTATTTAATGGTTTTTATCGGGGGTGGATTTGGGTCTTTGTTAAGATATTTTATTGGAACAACAGTACAGTTTACAGGCCTAAAACTTCCAATTGCAACGCTTGTATCCAATGTTATAGCCTGTTTAATTTTTGCAATTTCGTTAAATGCAATACTTGGAAAACCCAATGAAAACACACTTAAACTATTAATACTAACAGGATTTTGCGGCGGCTTAAGCACCTTCTCTACTTTTGGATATGAAAATTATTTACTCTTAAAGCAACAGCAATATTTTTGGATTATCGCAAACATTGCAGTAACATTATTTCTCTGTATTTCCGGATTTTTTATCATTAAAAAATAATGGATTTTAGAAAAAGAAAAGATTTAGTATTCATTATACTGGCTGGTTTTTTTATTACTAATGCCATTGTAGCGGAATTGATTGGCGGAAAACTGGTTCAGTTTTTTGGATTATTTACACAAAGTATTGGTATTATTTTATGGCCTGTTGTTTTCATCTTAACAGATCTTATTAATGAACATTATGGCAAAGTCGGAGTTCGCCGACTTACGTATATAACAGTAGGATTAATAATTTACATGTTTGTTTTAGTTTCTATTTCCATTGAGCTTCCGGCTGTTGGATTTAGTCCGGTTGGTGATACCCATTTTAGAATCGTATTTGGCCAAAGTCAATGGATAATGATTGGAAGCGTATTGGCATTTCTTACTTCTCAATTGGTAGATGTATATATATTTTGGTTGTTTAGAAAGAAAACCGGTAATAAAATGATTTGGCTTAGAGCAACCGGTAGTACAATGGTAAGTCAGTTGGTAGATACTTTTATTGTACAATATGTTGCATTTGTATTACCCGGCAAATGGGCTTTTGATGAATTTATGGTGAATGCCGGTTGGGGTTATTCGTTCAAATTAATTTTAGCAATTGCATTAATTCCTTTAATTTATTTAGGCCATTATTTAATTCGGAAATTTTTGGAAGGACAAAAAGAAAAAAATTAAAGCTGTTTTCTCAGCCACTCAATCGCTTTTTCTCGTTCAGAAAATACGGCTGTTTTCATAACCGGCTTGTTGATTGATAAATAAAAATTACCCATAATTTTTTGTCCCATTGATGTTACTAATAAAGCTTTTGCTTTGGTAGACATTAAATATTCCGATGACGAAACAGCCTCTCGAGCATCTTTTGTTATATCCGCTAAGTATCCCGCTTGAAGTAATACCACATATTTTTCGCCATTTGCCAACTCCAAATTAGCCTTTTTAAGTTCCCAGGCTTTTTTTGCATCAAAATGGACACCTTCTTTAATGAAGTTTTCTAATATACCTTCCTCTAAAACATTTGTTTTAAAAAATTCGGTTTCTATTTCTTTATGAATAAATGGCATTTTAAAATGCAAAGTGAAAATAAATTTACAACTCAGCCTTCTAAAATAAAAATTCTAAAAGCATTTTAACATTAAAAAAGTATTATTTGTCTGTAAAAAAAGTGTTTTTATCGCTTTTTTTTATGAAATGGCTTACTAAATGATTTACCTCCGGATTTAGATTTATTATTATGGCTATTCATTTTGTTTTTGTAAGCTTCCGGATCATATTTGGGTCCTTCTCCCAATTGTGTTGGTAAAGTTGGTTTTTCTACGTCAACACCCATTAAACTTTCAATTTGAAAGAATTTTAATTGATCGCGTTGATTCACAAACGTTATTGCAACTCCGGGTTTTGAAGCGCGAGCAGTTCTTCCGATTCGATGGATATAATCTTCAGGGTCAGGTGGCGCATCGTAATTAATAACCAAACTAATATCTTCCACATCAATACCGCGCGATAGAATATCTGTTCCAATTAGTATTCTCAATTTTTTGGATTTAAATTCACGCATTATTTCTTCCCGTTCTGCTTGCTCCAAGTCTGAATGAAATGCCCTAACCCCTCCGGGTAAACCTCTCAACTTTTTATCAAGCAATTTCACATTGTCTTTTGTTGAAGAAAATATTATTACACTAGTATAATCTGGATTACTGAGAATTTCCTTTAGCAAATCATCTTTTTGATTGTCATAAACCACATAAGCCAACTGAACTATTCTTTCTGCCGGTTTACTAATAGCAATATTAATTTGAACAGGGTTGTTAGAAATTTCACCGGCTAATTTTCTTATTTTCGGAGGCATGGTTGCCGAAAACATAATGGTTTGACGGTTTTTAGGAAGGTAATTGATAATTGTTTTTAAATCATCAATAAATCCCATATCCATCATCCGATCGGCCTCGTCTAAAACTAAATGCTGTAAATTACTGAAATCTATTTTTCCAGACTGTAACAAAGCAATCAAACGACCGGGAGTTGCGCAAATAATATCAGCTCCTTCTTCCAGCGCATGTCTTTGTTTTTCCCAGGTTATTCCATCGTTACCTCCGTAAATGGCAATACTACCTACTCCACAAAAATAGCCTAAACCATCAATCTGTTGATCGATTTGTAAAACTAATTCGCGCGTTGGTGCAATAATCAAAGCATTTAAATGCCGATGTTTCGCCAAAATTATTTGATTAATAATGGGCAATAAATACGCTGCTGTTTTTCCTGTGCCGGTTTGTGCACAGCCAATAATGTCTTTCCGCTCGAGTATAATGGGTATAGCTTGTTGTTGAATGGGCGTTGCTTGCTTATAACCCATGCTGTATAAACCTTCTAATAGGTTTGCTTCCAGCTTAAAATCATCAAAATTCAATGTATAGTAGTATCAATTTAATTACAAAGTTAATTTTTATTTTAACTTAAGAGGTTTCATTCACATAATATAACTTATAAAACTTCAATCCATTTTCTTCATCATACCCCCGCTCCACATAATCATGTCGACCATGAATATAAATATGAAAATTCTTATCTAGTTTAACCACGCTTTTCATATACTTTTGATTTTTTTTAACCGCAGTAGGCGAAACTTCAAATTCTTCAATATCGGTTAAATCAAATCGGTTATTAAAATCTTTTTTATAATCTCTAAAAGCTGAAATTAATTCCGGTTGCTCCAACACTTCCTTCTCAAAATCTTTCATTTTAAACTGATCCCTTTCTTTAAAATATCCTGTTGCTTTATTCAACATCATCATTTGATCTTGTTTAGCCACATTGTTTGATTCAACTAATATTTCCTCGCAAAATCCACGCGAAGCTTCCATAAAATTCATGGTGTGGAAATAAGCATTAGCTTTTAGTTCTGCATTTAAAAAGTCTAATTCCCAATACATAGCAATTTCGGCATTTCGGTTATTGGTATCAATAACACTCATTTTGTATCCTTTTTTGCTATCCAAATTATAAACTAAACAACCTTTGTCCAACTTATTAATATCTATTCCGTTTTCGCATGCAATATCAACATTCCCGTTTTGTTCAAATACTTTTAAAAAGGTTTCTTTATTTTCTGATTTAAAAAAACCAACTGCGTCACATAGCTCTGCATCTACCAGCACATCTTTAAAATAAGCTACATAAAATTCACCTCCTTTTATTTTAGGATGCGTGCTTTGTTTAAACAAATGTTTAGCTGCTTTTTGCGACTGTTTTAAAAATGATTTTGGCGAAGAAAACATTTCTTCACAAACTTCCATTACCGGATTTAAGTTAATATCATGCGTTTTTTTGAACTGATAATAAATATCTGTTTTAAACGGACCAGTAAAATACCTAAATAGCGTTTCTTTTATAAAATCATCTTTAGCTTCAAATAAATTTTCACTTAACACCATTTCCTCACCTAAACCGTTATTACCAACGATATGTACCGCAAAATGGGTGAGCTCAGCCCTTGTAAATTCAATCATTTTTTATTAACTTATTATTTAGGTAAATATAACGATAGGCTTGAAATTTGATTTAACAATATTTAAACATGTTTTTAGTCTTAAACTTAAAAACTCTTGGTTATTAAGTATGATTATTGCGTTATAGAATTTAAATTTGTATATATGATTAAGTTCCTCAAAAAAATAAAATACAAGTCGTTTTTAGTATTACTGACTTTATCCATAAGCTCTTTTACTGTTCTACGATATGCTCTTGATAAAAACGATATCATTTTTAGCGTTTTGTTGGATGCCTTAGAAACTCACCACTATAGTAGTATTTCTATAGATGATGCTTTTAGCGAAAAGGTTTACGATTTATATATGAAAAGCTTAGATCGCGAAAAAAAATTCTTACTGAAATCGGATGTGGATAACTTAAATAAATTTAAAAAAGAAATTGATGATCAGATTAATAATCAGCGTCAGGATTTTTTTAAATTATCTGTGGAGTTGATTGAAAAAAGAATTAAGGAAAAGGAAAAATGGGCCGAAGAAATTCTTTCTGCTCCTATGGATTTAAATGTAGATGAAGAATATGAAACGGATTATAAAAAACTTGAATTTTCAGCTACGGAAGCCGATTTAAAAAATGAGTGGAGAAAAATGTTAAAGTATCAGATTATTGCCAGAATGGATGATATGCTTGAAAAACAGGAAAAAGCGATAGAGAAAAAAGACACCGCTTATAAAGTTCGAACCATTGATTCTATTGAAGTGGATGCCCGCCGCAAAACCAAAAAATGGAGTCAGGATTATTTTAAATTTTATAGCAAAATTTCTTCTAAAGATCGTTTTGCACAATACGCCAATGCCCTAACCGGCGTTTACGATCCGCATACTGAATATTTTGCGCCCCGCGAAAAAAAGAAATTTGATCAGATGATGAGCGGACAGTTTGAAGGAATTGGAGCCCGTTTACAAAGTAAAGATGGTGCTTTACGTGTAAGTGAAATAATTGTGGGAAGTCCGAGTTTTAAACAAGGCGAATTAAAAGCCGGAGATGATATCATTAAAGTTGCACAAGGCGCAGGTGAACCGGTTGATGTAACGACCATGGATATGGATGATGCCATAGAATTGATTAAAGGAAAAAAAGGCACTGAAGTTCGATTAACCGTTCGTAAAAGTGATAACAGTATTAAAGTGATTCCTATTGTTAGAGATGTGGTTGCTATTGAAGAAACATTTGCAAAGAGCGCCATACTTGAAAATAAAAACAAATACGGTTATATCTATTTACCTTCTTTCTATACTGATTTCACCCGAAACGGTGCCCGCCATTGCGCGAGAGATGTGAAAGATGAAATAGAAAAATTAAAAGCCAACAACATCAAAGGATTAATACTCGATTTACGCGATAACGGCGGAGGTTCATTATCCGAAGTAATTGATATGGCCGGATTGTTCTTTTCACTAGGACCTGTAGTACAGGCAAAAAGTAAAAATAATATGGTGACTATTTATCCGGATAGAAATCCCGATATAACCTGGGAAGGTCCATTGGCCATCATGATTAATCATGGAAGTGCCAGCGCCAGCGAAATTTTAGCGGCTGCCATTCAGGATTATAAACGCGGCGTGATTATTGGAACACCAAGTTTTGGTAAAGGAACTGTACAATCTTTTTGGGACTTAGATAATGCCTTATTTTCGCAATTTGATACCATAAAACCGGCGGGACAGGTAAAAATTACGCATCAGAAGTTTTATCGTATTAATGGAGGCACTACTCAGTTAAAAGGTGTAGAGCCCGATGTACATTTGCCTGACCCTTATAGTTTAATTGATGTTGGGGAAAGACAATTGGATAATCCAATGCCTTGGGATGAAATTAATAAAGCCGTATACTCCGAATTTAATACTTTAAATTATCCGTTATTGGTGAAAAATTCAGCTAGCAGAATTAAAAAAAGTTCACAATTTGCTTTATTGGAACAACAATCCAAAGAAATAAAATTGAAAAAAGACGATAGTAAATACAGTTTAAATATTAATAAATTCCGTCAAGAACAAAAGCAATATAGGGCTCAGGCTAAAAAGTATGAGGATTTAAGAAAAGAAATTAAAGGCTTCAATGCTACTTTAACGCAAGTGGATAAAGATAAATGGGCCGTAGATACAACCCGTTTGGGAAGAGAAAATCGCTGGGCAATAAATTTATCCAAAGATATTTATGTACACGAGAGTACGAATGTTTTGAACGATATAAAATAATTCAAAGCTAAGTTATCGAATCCTTATTTAAGGTATTGTGCATTATCACCGTACCTTTTCTCAATTCTTTATATTGTGGCCAATTAAATTCTCTTAAAAATTTGGCGGCATCTTTGGCACCGCGCACAAACAAATCAATTTTATCCTGGTCATTAATATTAAAATTCAACCAATTATGATGACCAATATTAATTACGCAAATCAGTTTTTTAAAATCCGGATTTTTAAATAAATAATTATAATCGTGAACATGGCGTGCCGAATCAAACATGGCACCGATGAATGAAAATATTTTATCCGTTTTTTTTGTCTCCGATCTATCTACTCCTAATTTTACGCCAAACGTTGGGCTTTCCGGAATCTTTCGGTGTTCATGAAAAATATCTATTGGAAAATTAGACATGATTCCTCCATCTACAAATGCCACTTCAGTAGGAATTACCCCTTCAAACCCAGTGTGTTTTTTCCATTTTTCATTAGCTATTGTACCCTGCGGAATACTTTTTACACGATAAGGAAAAAAGAAAAATGGTATCGACATGGTTGCTCTTACAAATTCAGCCGGGTTAATATTTTCAGGCTCACTCCAAAAAAGCTCGGCCATTTCCGGAAAAATAATTTTACTCTCCGTAGTCACATCCGCACTTACAATAACAATGCGCTCATAGGCTTCCGGACCATATTTCACCTCCTTATTTATTTTATTATACAAGCCGGTTGGTGGTCCGGTTTTTCTTAAAGTCTGTAAATCTTTCAAACTTACAATACCTTTGCTGTGTAATAATTGTTTTATCCAACTTTTGAATTCATTACCGGGATTCAAGCCTAAATCATTATTTAAATTATCTATTACCTGAACACCTTTCAAAGCCATTTGCAATTTTCCGGCATCCTGCAAAACAGCTTCAATAAATTTTTTGGCATCCTTATCGCCATCCACAAAATCGTAAAAATTTTTATTACATATCTGTTCTAATATCCAGCCTGTTTTAGCTTCATGAATTGGGCCTGACGCAGCCATCAACATGGTATTAATTGCTCCTGCCGATGTGCCGCCCAATTGCAGAAAACGAATATTCATTTCTTCCAACACATGTACATAACCGGCTAAAGCAATACCCAAAACACCACCACCTTCCATCACTAAATCAACGTACTGATGAATGCCATCCGTGACATCCGAAAATTCTTTTTGATGTATTCCTTCTTGCTTTAAGTTCTGAATAATTTGAACAATTTCGTTGTTGCCTATAAATGCATCTGCTTTCATCCCTATAAATTTGATTCATTTAAAATTAATCAATTTAAAAGGAATAAAAAATCACGGTACTTCTGCAAGCGGAGCACAATGCATTACTGCTTCTATACCTTTATCTCTCGATTGCACGGAAGAATACATTTCGCTAACACCTATTACCTCACCGTTTAAGGCTACTAAATTAAAGTAAGGCTCGCCTGCTTTTGAAACAAGTTCTTTAAACTGACTTCTGATTGATGCATTATGGCGAACTGATTCAATTCCGTTTTGACAACTTTGTTTGCTTGTGTAAGCTTCACTGGCTAAAATAATTTCTCCGTTTTCCGCTTTTAAATGAAAATAAAACTGTTCATTTTTACCGGTAATAATTTCAAATTTTGATTTCATCTTTAATTATTTAGTATATTATTCTAACAAGTTATATCGGCTTGCGCGGATTTAAATTGACTATTATCATATTTTGCGGGTGTTTATAAACAGAAAAAAGTGAATACTAAAACTAAATGAGTGAGTTTTTAAGTTTTAAGCATTGTAAACATTTAAAATAAACCGGTTATAAACAAAATGTATATTTTCTTCGTCTGAATTAAGATTAAAATCGACAAACATTGGTTTTTAAGTAACCAAAACACAAAGCTTTATCTAATGCCTTATACTTTAAGTTACTGAAAATGACTTAATAATGAGTGAAAAATTGGCTACATTTTGAATTAGTTGGTAATTTTACTTTAGAAAAAAAGAAGCTAATTGTAAAATTTTCAGAATATGAAATCATCTATAATTCCATCCAAGAAAGCATTAATTATCGCATTTTTATTTTGCGGATTTATAGCTTTATCTCAAACCAGAGAGCAAGCTCGAACATTTGTAAGTAGGAGTCATATTGCTTTAGCAAAAATTGAGAAGGAAATGTATTATTCAAAAAACACACAATTTGAGTCCCAATTAAAAAAGGCCATTAAATATCAACTTACTGCCGTAAAACTTTATAAAGAGAATAAGTATTCCGACGCCGTAGGATATTCTTATAAGTCGAGATCATTAAGTATGGAAATTTGTAAGGACATGAATATTTCTGAAGGCACATGGTATAATTTAAATGATGAAGAAAAGGTTTATTGCGATCCGGCTAAATACGTGTCCGGTGATTTTAATTTTAATATTTTAAATGCTGATCAAATTAAATTAATTGATGAATTGGATTTATTAAATCCACAAAAGTTTCACGAAATTGAATTAGGAAATCTTAAATAATACGCATTGAATAAAATAAAAAACATGAAGAAAATATTAAATATTTTATTTATACTCTCACTAACATTTAGCTATAAATTAAATGCACAGTGCGCTGGCTGTCCTACTGTAGATGCCCAGTTTAATACCGGACCACAAGTGAATATTTGTTTGGGACAATCGGCGAACTTATCAGCCAGTAATACACCCATTTTAGGTGCTAATACCAGCAGTTATACTGTTTCTTCTATTCCTTACAATCCATTACCGTTCACCGGTGGCAACGTTGCCGTTTCAAACTGTGATGATTGTTGGGGAGCTCAGCAAACTTTACCTTTCAACTTTTGTTTTTACGGTAACACGTTTACTAATTTTATTGCAGGTTCTAATGGTGTATTAACTTTTGATCCGACCGCGGTTGGTTATTGTCCTTGGCCGATTAGTGCACCATGGCCTAATATTATACAAATAAACAGAATTAATGACATAGGAGCTCCTTGGAGAGACATCAATATGGCGGGTGGATCAAGTGCCAGATGGTATGTAACAGGTACGGCCCCAACAAGAACCGCTGTAATTTATTGGGGAAATGTTCCTTATTATAGTTGCGGGATGATTGGCGGACAAGGAGAAACCATGCAAATACAATTGATGGAATCAACTAGTGTAATTGAAATTCATATTCAAACTTCTCAAAGTTGTCCTTGGAATAGTGGCGCGGGGATTGTTGGAATTCAAAACGCCACTCCGGTGGGCGTTATACCTCCTGCCCGTAATTTCCCGGGTGCCTGGTCAACTACCAATGAATCTTGGCGATTTTCTCCAATGCCTGCTGTACCATCTTGGACTTGGACGAGCCCGACAGGAACAGTGGCCACAGGTACAACATCAGTAACCGTTAATCCAACTGTAACTACAACGTATTCTGCATATGTTATCCCCGGATGTCCTCCGGGCACAGTACAGGTAGTAGTGAACACACCTCCGGTTATTACACCAACAAATAATAGCCCAATTTGTCAAGGTACTGCAATTAATTTATTAGCAGGCGGTGGCGGAACAAACACAACTTATGCCTGGACCGGCCCGAATTCCTATACATCAAGTTTCCAAAATCCGGTTATCGCTAATGCGCAACCTAGTATGACAGGAACTTATAGTTTAGTTGCTACAAATAATTTTACAGCCGGACCAAGCTGCGCAAGCAGCGGCACCACGCAGGTGAGTGTTGTACCTGTAGATCAAGTTACAGTAACTCCTAATTATACATTATGCCAGGGTGACGCTTTAAATTTAAACGCAAACAATTTAATTCCTCCAATGTCATATAGTTGGGCCGGGCCAAACAGTTTTACCTCTACTCTTCAAAATCCTACTTTACCAAATGCAACTCCGGTTTTAAATGGAGATTATACAGCAACGGCAACTTTTTCAACACCGGGGATACCATTAGTTTGTACAAGTAGTGCAGTATCTAACGTTTCGGTAGTTGCCACATCTCCACTTACCCTAACTATGCCCGCGAATATATGCGAAGGTTTTACGGCTAATTTGTCAGCTACTGCTAATCCAATGCCGTTGCAATTTGATTGGACAGGACCAAACAACTTCAACGCTTCAGGTAACAACGTTTCAATTCCAGGAGTTCTTCCTTCTCATACCGGTGTTTATAACGTTGTGGCCACATGGGCTATCGGAACAAAAAGTTGTACCATTAACAGTTTTAATCAAATGAATGTAGTTCCGGTTGCACCAATTGCAATTAATGCACCTACCATGGTTTGTTATCCGGATAATGTGCATCTAACATCCAGTTCACAAGGCGCGATTTCATATAGCTGGGGTGCAACAACAGGATTTACTTCTAATATCCCAAGCCCAATATTAGGTGCGCCGGGTACAACTGCAACCGGAATTTATACCGTATTTACAGCATATACTAATGGAGCTTTAATTTGTTACAATTCAAATACCACACAAGTAACAGTGAATCCTATTATACCGGTAGATTTAATTCCATACAAACAACTTTGTTTTAATTCTACCTATTCAATCAGCGCACCTGCCGGTGCAACATCTTATTTATGGTTAGGGCCAAATAATTATACCAATACCAATCAATTATTAGTTATCCCTTCCATACAAATGCCTTATGCAGGAACCTATACTTTAGAAGTAATGTTAGGTCCATGTAAAACAAAGGGAACAACTCAAGTTGATGTGTTAACTCCTATTTCATTCACTCAAACACCGGGCAATAAAACAATTTGTCAGGGTGATAGTATTGCTTTAATTGCCGGAGCTTCCGGCGGAAGTCATAATTACGCTTATGTATGGAATCCACAACAATGGTTAGGTTCTCCAACAGGAAGTGTACAATATGGACACCCACAAGGAACAACCATTTATAATTTAACCGCATATGATATTGCTTGTCCGTTTTATACCATTGGCGCGTCTTTTACAGTGAATGTGAATAAAGCTCCTGAGCCACAATTGGATCTTACCAAACACGAAGGTTGCGAACCCTTATGTTTAAATTTTAATTCTAAAACACAAGCCCTAGCTTCGCAAATAAGTTATGATTTTGGCGGAGGAACTGTTTTACAAGCCGATGATTTTAATTATTGCTTTAATGAAGCAGGAACATACAGCTTAAAAATAAAAACAACAGGCAAGAACGGATGTACCTATTTATGGGAGTATCCAACTCCTATACATGTTTATCCTACACCCAATACAATTTTGGAATCCGATCCGGTACAAGTTACAACTACAAACAATAACGTAACTTTTTATCCTTCTTCAACAAAAGGAAATGTAGTTCAATATCAATGGCATTTTGACGGAGTTAAAGGAGGCAATGCCGGAAATGACACTTCTTCGATGAAAAATCCAACTCGAATTTATGATGTGATTGGAGATTATCCGCTCTTATTGATTTCTACTACAGATAAAGGTTGTATAGACACTTTATTTAAAGTAATCGAAGTTCGTGATGAGTTCGCAATTTTCATTCCTAATACCTTTACTCCAAATGGTGATAATCTAAACGACATCTTTAACGTGAAAGGTGTAGGTATGAAGGCAGAAGGATATAGTATGGAAATATATGATCGTTGGGGAAGTTTGATATATTCAACAAAAGAAATAACTAAGGGTTGGGATGGTACCGTAAAAGGTTTATTCGCAGAAAATGGAGTTTACGTGTATAAAATAAAGGCTCAGTCTTCAAACGGAGAAGGTCGTAAAGAATACGTTGGACACGTAAGTCTTTTAAAATAAAAATTTTAGCTGATAAAAAAAACCTTTCCTATGTAGTGAAAGGTTTTTTTATACCTATTTTTGTTTTAGTTTTGAAACGCTTGCCAAAAAAAATTCATAATTTTTCACTCTCACTAAGTTTACTAATAATAAATCTTTTTTCTTTTAGTCAACCGCCAAGTTTTAATTGGGCACATGGTTTTGGTGCAGGCGGAACTAACGTAAGTAACTCAATCACGCACGATTCATTCGGTAATTTAATCACCACCGGATCTTTTTCAGGAACAGTTGATTTTGATCCGGGAATAGGAACATACACCCTTAGCACGCTTTCAACCAATGCTATTTACGTGCATAAATTAGATGCTAATGGAAATTTAAATTGGGCAATCAAATTGGAAGGCAACGGAACCGGTGAAGGCAACTGCGTTCAAACAGATCACTCTTCTAATGTTTACGTTTGTGGATATTTTACGGGCACAGCAGATTTTGATCCGGGGCCTGGCACAACTAACTTAACAGCATTAGGCAACCAAGATGTTTTTGTGTGTAAATTTAATAGTACCGGAAATTTAGTTTGGGCCAGACAACTAGGCGGACCTGCAGATGAAGTAGGCCAGGGATTAACTGTTGACAACTTAGGTAACGTATATACAACCGGCTTTACGCAGGGTGCCGGAGATTATGATCCCGGGCCAGGTACTTTTATTATCAATCCTATTGGAAGTGCTGATGTTTTCATCAATAAACTGGATAATAACGGAAATTTTGTTTGGGCCAAACAATTTGGGGGTGATAATACCGGTTCAGGCAAAACAATTAGTTACGATGCATCAAATAATATTTTTATCGGAGGATTTTTTTCAGGGAATATTGATATGGACCCTAACGCTGGAGTATATAACTTGACTTCAGATGGAAGTACAGATATTTTTATTACCAAATTAAGTGCATCGGGGTCTTTTATATGGGCGAATAAAATGGGTGGTACATTTTCAGATTATTGTAATTCTTTAGTAGTTGACCAATTTAGTAATGTATATTCCACAGGAGCTTTTCAATCTACCTCTGATTTTGATCCGGGTCCCGGCATTGCTAATTTAACTTCATTAGGTATTAATGATGTTTTTATTTCAAAATTAAATGCCAACGGTACTTATGCTTGGGCAAAAAAAGTTGGCAATACTAACGATGATATAGGAAATACAATTTATCTGGACACAAGTGAAAATGTAATTACCATTGGTTCGTTTCAAAGTAGTGTTGATTTTGATCCGGGTCCGCCGGTTTCCAATTTAGTTGCTTCGGGAAGTAATGATGTTTTTATCTTGAAGCTAAATTCAACCGGAGATTATATTTGGTCGCTTAAATTTGGCGGAACGGATTCGGATATAGGCAAAAGTTTAACAGTTGATACTTTAAATAATATTATCAGCAGTGGCTACTTTGGTGGCACTGCAAACTTTAATCCGGGCCCGGGTACATTTACCGTTATAGCCGGAGGATACAACGATTATTTTATTCAAAAACTCTGTGCAATTCCGGCAACACCCATTAACACCACTTCACCTGCTTTTCAAAATGTTTGCAATGGACAATCTGCAACATTAAGTGTTATCGGAAGCGGGATGATTAACTGGTATTCATCGCCAAACGGAACTATAAGTATTGGAACAGGCACCACGTTCATAACGCCCACACTAAGTTTAGGGACGTATAATTTTTACGCCGAAGCTTTCACTTGCGCTAAGAGTCCAACGCGAACCGTTATTGGAGTTTCGGTAACTCCCCTACCCGCTTTTAGTGTATCAACAAGTATCGCTTTAATTTGTGCCGGTGAAACCGCCACCTTATATGCAAGTGGTATTACCAATTGCACTTGGAGCCCTGGAAATTTAACCGGAACCGCTGTTGCTGTTTCTCCGGGCGTAAGCACCACATATACAGCATTTGGTTCCAATGGAGGATGTGTGAAAACCGTTACCATTACACAATCCGTGTCGCCATGTACATTTCTACCATTAAATAATAATGAAAACAATGTGATAAGCGTTTATCCAAATCCGGCTTCGGAATATTTATATATTGATGCAGACGAGGTAAAAAGTATTTCTGTGTTAGATCTTTTAGGAAAAAGTATTTATTCTAAAAACACCTGGAAAGAACAACATAATTCAAAAGAAAGAAATAAGGAAATTAATATTCAAAACTGGCCACCCGGCATTTACTTTCTGAAAATTGAAACGCAAGATCAAATCCGACTTATAAAGTTCTATAAACTTTAACTTTGCTGGCTTCAAAAATCTGAATACGCTGAATTTTTAGGATTCATTTCAAATAGGACTGTTCATCTTGTTTATTCATGATAAAATATGCTTCATTCATCGAATAATTAAAAATTAAGGCTGAGCGGTATTGACAAAGGCTTTTTGTGATATTAACTTAGTTGAGCAAAAACCCTAATAGCATGAGTAAATTTACACAGTTACTGAGTATTGCCTTCTTCGATAAGCATTTGTCTTATCAAATTCTGTTGATGTTTATGCTTCTATTTCTTCTGAACATCCTTCACTCTTAGTACTTTACCTCTTTCCAACCCGAAATTTCGCGTATTACAACTGATGCGCAAGTTAAACCAAAAGCGGCCGGTAAATAAGATATGGTACCATATGCTGACTTTTTAAACTTACTGCCATCGGTATGCATAATTGAATATTTTGCAGGTAACTCATTACTATAAACACATTTAACACCCTTGTATATATTCATATATCGCAATCGTTTTCTAACATACTGCGCTAATGGATCGGTGTGGGTTTTGGAAATATCAGTTACCTCAATTCGAGTTGGATCCATCTTTCCACCTGCTCCCATACAAGAAATTAATTTCTGATTATTCCAATACGCGGTTGATATTAAATAAAGTTTTGGTGTTATGCTATCTATCGCATCAATGATGTAACTGAATTTTTGTTCAAGCAATTCTTTCATTGCTTCCGGTGTCATAAATGTATCTATCGAATTTATTTCAACCTCCGGATTAATTGCTTTAATTCTATCATGAATTAATTTGGCTTTGCTCATTCCGTGCGTTGTAGCCAGCGCCTGTAACTGCCTATTTCTGTTTGTTGGATCTACTACATCCCCGTCAACAATTGTAATTTTACCTATACCTGTTCTGGCAATGGCTTCGGCGGCATAAGAACCAACTCCTCCTAAACCAACAATCAAAACATGCGCCTTCATTAATTTATCCAATCCTTTTTGACCAACCAAAAGAGCAGTTCTCTCCATCCATTTATTATCCATATTACTTTTTTACTTTAAAAATTGTTTCAAAATTACTTTGTATCTGCATTTTTAGAATTTCCTCTTCAATGCATAATATTTCAGCGGCTTTTTTATAAATATATTTTATTGATATATCATCATTATCTGTTTCTAATAAAAAATTCTTTCGTCCTACTTTTTTTATAATTTTTGAAGCATTGGATTCATATCCTAAGAGTGCTTTACCAAAGGAAAATAACAAACCATGTGTTTGAAGTACACGGGCAATATTTTCGTTATTATTAAAGCCGTGAACAATAATAGGCACACTGTTATCACTTAAGTTAAGGCAGTTTATTAATTCATTAAATGCTTTAACACAATGAATAATCATCGGTTTTTTTACTTTATTAGCTATCCTAATTTGCTCATTAAATACCAAAGTTTGTAATTTAAAATCAACATCGCTCAACTTATCTAATCCACATTCGCCAATTGCAATACATCTAGCCTCATTTACTTTTCTCTCTAATTCAAATAATTCATCTTTGTAAGTGTCAGTTTTAATATTCCAGGGATGAATGCCGTATGAAAAATATTTGGGTAAATTCTTTTCATAAACGGAAACATTTACTAATTCTATCGTTGCATCATACAATTGCTCGTGCGTATGTGAATTTATAAACAAATTTCTCGACTTCTATCAAATCAAAATTATTACATTTATACAATTAATCCTGAGATGTTAAACCATAATTATAACAAAGCAACGTCAATAACCTTTGCCGATTTAAAAAAAATTTGCGGTGCTGAATATATAAGCAATGATTTGGATCAACTGGAGAAATACGGACAAGATGAAACAGAAGATTTAATTTATCATGCAGAAATTGTAGTAAAACCACAAACTACCGCTCAAGTTTCGGCGATAGCCTCTTATTGTAACACAAACCGCATACCATTAACCACTCGTGGTGCCGGCACCGGATTAAGCGGAGCTGCGCTTCCGGTATTTGGTGGCGTATTGCTGAGCATGGAGAAATTCAATAAAATATTGAATATTGACGAGAGAAATTTGCAGGCTACTGTTGAACCGGGTGTAATTAATTATGTCTTTCAGGAAGAAGTAAAAAAGCTGGGCTTGTTTTATCCACCCGATCCTGCCAGTTGGGGTAGTTGTAGCTTAGGTGGCAATATTGCGCATAGTAGTGGTGGGCCCAAAGCAGTTAAATACGGAACAACCCGGGATTATGTTTTAAATCTGGAAGTAGTATTAGCTAACGGTGATATTATTTGGACCGGGGCGGATACACTTAAATACAGTACCGGATATAACCTCACCCATTTAATGATTGGAAGCGAAGGTACCTTAGGTATAGTTACCAAAATCGTTTTTAAATTAATTCCACTTCCTAAACATGATTTGCTTATGTTGATTCCATTTAAAAACCCGGAAGATGCCTGCGCTGCCGTGGCTTCTGTTTTTAAAGCCGGAATTACTCCAAGTGCAATGGAATTTATGGAAAAAGATGCAATCGACTGGAGCATTAAGTTTGCCGGTGAAGTGAATTTTAGTATTCATCCGGAATGGAAAGCTCTCCTGTTGGTAGAAGTAGATGGAAATGATATGGATATTTTGATGAAAGATTGCGAAACAATTGGAACTGTTACCCAATTACATCATTCAGATGAAATATTATTTGCCGAGTCAGCCGAACAAAAAGCCGCGCTTTGGAAAATCAGAAGAAAAGTAGGCGAAGCGGTTAAAAGCAACAGTATTTATAAAGAAGAAGATACCGTGGTTAGACGTGCTGAATTACCCAAACTATTACGTGGCGTAAAATCAATTGGTGAAAAATACGGTTTTCAATCTGTTTGCTACGGACATGCAGGAGATGGAAACTTGCACGTAAATATTATTAAAGGATCATTAAGTGATAAGGCCTGGAGCGAGGAAGTGCCAAAAGGCATACGCGAAATTTTTGAATTATGTAAATCCTTGGGCGGAACAATAAGTGGAGAGCATGGAATTGGCCTTGTACAAAAAGATTATATGAACATCATGTTTAGTCCGGGGCACTTAGCACTTTTCAAAAATATTAAAACTGCATTTGACCCCAATCAAATTTTAAATCCGGGTAAAATCTTTGATTAACCCTGTTAAACTTTCTAAAAATCATTAATTCTTTTTACTGCAATTCTCACCATTGCTTAATTTCACATGAATATAAGCATGCATAAAAAATTCATATTCATTTTTTCCATCCTGGCATTAATTTTATTTTTCAGCATCATAGCATTGCATGAAAAAGAACAAAACACATTAATTAATCAACCCGGGTATACTTTAGCAGAAAATCAAAAATATAAAGAAGAAATACTTCAACATCATCAATTAGACGTAAACAATAAAGCCTCAATTATTTTACAAGAAATTGAACGCTCCAGACAAAATTCAAGAAACATATTGAGTACCATAATTACTGAAAATGGCCCAAACTCTATTGAGGCTAAATCCTATTTTGATCAATTTTTAGAATTAGAAAATAAAAATCTGGAAGTAGTCTGTCAATTAATTGATCAACATGGCTGGTTAGGCCCCGACAGAATTGGGGCGCAAAATAATTACACTTTATTTACTACTATCCAGAATTCTGATTTAACAACGCAAAACAAATACTTAAGCATCATGGAAGATGCAGTTAAAAAGGGGAATTTAAACGCTGAACTTTATGCTATTTTAGTAGATAGAAAGTCCATTATTGAACATGGAGTACAAATATTCGGAACACTCTCATCCGTTGATTTGATTAATAAAGCACGTACTATTTCTACTGTAGTCGATAAAATAAATATAAATCAGCGCAGGGTTGAAATCGGGCTCTCACCCATTGAAATATAAAAAACCAAGAATTTAATTCACATTAAATTAATCCATCTGTTTTCTAAAAAATTGTGAAGAAAGTTTTCTTGCATTAAAACTTCAAAATGGTATATTTAATGTAAATTCTTTATCAATGATTTTACAAAAATTAAAATGGATGGCTGTTGGTGTGGCCATGACAGCAACAGGTGTTTTTATTTATAATAATCGAGATTCCATCAAAGAACTCACAGGCTCCAATAAAAATTCGGCACTGGTAAATAAAATAAATCCCGAGTTTGCGTCTTACATATCTGCATTCACAACCGGTTACATCTCTTCCGGTTCAACCATTAAAATAAAATTCGCTAATGAATTTGCCGGTAATACACAACTTAACAAGGCATTAGAAGAAATATACATATCCTTTAGCCCAAGCATTGATGGTGAAATATACTGGAAAGACGCGCAGACCTTGGAATTTAAACCAAAAGAAAGATTAGAGGCCGGACAATTATACAAGGCCACTTTCCATCTTGACAAAATCACAGAAGTAAAAGATGAACTCGAAGAATTCGAATTCAATTTTCAGGTTATCAAGCAATCCGTTCAATTTGATTGCGGCGAATTAAAATCCTATCACAGTAATGACTATAGTTATTACAGCTTAAGTGGTGCACTTTCTTCAGCCGATTTTATTGAACCCACTGAAGCAGAAAAAATAATTTCAGGAGTATTAAACAGTAAAAATGTAACCCTAAAATGGAGTCATAATGAAAAAGGAACCATACATAAATTTTTGATTGATAGTTTAGCAAGAAATTCCGGAAGTCAGAAACTGGAAATAAAATGCGATGCCTCTAATATTAATCTATCGGTAAAATCATCCAGCATATACCCTATCCCTTCAGAGTCCGAATTTAAATTATTAAATGCAAAAATTGCACAAGATAATGAGCAGTTTATTGTAGTCTGCTTCTCCAATCCATTGGATCAAAACCAAAGCATGGAAGGTTTAATCACCTTAACTAAACCGGATAATCGTCAGCAATTAAATAGTTACGATAACGAAAACAATCAAAACGATTTAAAGTATATTATTTCCAACAATCAGGTTTTAATTTACCCAAACAATATTAAATCCGGTTCGTATCTATTAACGATCGGTGAATCCATTCGCGATTCAAAAGGAAATCGATTAGGTGAAGAATCTAAACACAATATAGTTTTCAGTGAGGTGAAACCGGCCATCCGTTTTGTGGGTGAAGGCAATATTTTACCTTCTTCCAATGGATTATCCATGCCGTTTGAAACCGTTAATTTACGAGCAGTAGATGTAAAAGTGATTCGCATTTATGAAAATAATGTACTTCAGTTTTTACAAAATAATGATTTAGATGGAAATGGACAATTGGCCCAAGTCGGAAAAAAAGTTGTTGAAAAAAGAATAAACTTGGGCATCACAAATCCCGGCGAATTTGGAACCTGGAAAAAATTCTCCTTGAACCTGGAAGATTTAATTAAAGCAGAACCCGGAGCGATTTACAAAGTATATCTAAGTATGCAAAAAGCTTATTCCACTTACCCTTGCCTGGGCAATAGCGATCATGAGCGATTTGAAATGGAAGAAATAAAAGAACCCAAAGAAGAGGAAGTTTCTTTTTATGGATATTATTATGACGAAGGTTATTCTGATTATTATGGTGAGTATGGAGATGGTGAATATGAAGATTACAATTGGAGAGATAGAGATAACCCTTGTAAAGCCTACTATTACAAACAATACGAAAGAACAATTTCAAAAAGCATATTAGCAACCGATATTGGTTTAACATTCAAAAAAGGAAATGACGGATCTTTTTTGGCGGTAACAAATAATATTGTAACTACAGATCCTATAGCCGATGTTAATGTGCAGTTATTCGACTACCAACAACAATTAATAACCGAAGGAAAAACCAATAAAGACGGCCAAGTTTATCTAAATCCACCCAACAAACCTTATTTTGTTATAGCATCTAAAGATAAAGAACGTTCTTATTTGCGGCTGGATGATGGCACTACGCTTGCATTGAGTATGTATGAAGTGGGCGGTGAATCAATTCGCAAGGGAATTAAAGGATTTATTTATGGAGAAAGAGGAGTTTGGCGACCAGGTGATAGTCTTTTTCTAAGTTTTATATTGGAAGATAAACTGCAAAACATTCCTGATAATCATCCTGTAGTTTTTGAATTAACCAACCCACAAGGGCAAATTTACAAACGATTAATCAGCAGTAAGCCGGTTAATGGCTTCTATAATTTTTCTACTGTAACAGATAAAAATGTACCAACCGGAAACTGGAGTGCTACGGTAAAAGTAGGTTCTGTGAGTTTTTATAAAAATTTACGGATTGAAACCATCATGCCTAATCGACTGAAAATTGAAGTGAATATGGGCGACAATAAACTTATACTCGGAACAAAACCGGTAAAATTAAATTTACATACGCAATGGTTAACAGGCGCTATTGCCAGAGGTCTGGCTACAAATATCACTGCCAATTTTAATTCAATACATACCAAATTCCACAATTTTAAAGATTACCATTTTGATGATAATACCAAAAGATTTGAAGCACAAAACATCAATATCTTTGATGGAAATGTAAATGACAATGGTGATTTAAGTACAAATTTAAATGTAGATATAAATGATAATGCACCGGGAATGCTTCGCGCATCATTTACTACACGTGTGTTTGAAACCGGTGGTGCATTTAGTATTGATCGCTTCAGTATCGATTACTCTCCATACAATTATTATTGCGGAATAAAACTTCCGGAAGGCGAAAAAAATAGCGGAATACTTTATACCGGCAAAGATCACGTTATCGAAATAGCAAGCGTTGATCATAAAGGAAACCAGGTTAACAGAAATAATTTAAAGTTTGAAATGTACAAACTAGAATGGCGTTGGTGGTGGGATCAATACCGCTCCGATGCGGCTTCTTATGTGAATGATGAATATCACAAACCGGTACACTCCGAAGTAGTTTCAACCTCAAACGGAAAAGCCAAAGTGAAAATAAATTTAGATGAAACTAAATGGGGAAGATATTTAATTCGCGTTACAGATACAGAAGGTGGACATGTAAGTTCAATAATCACGTATTTCGATTGGGCTAATTGGATGGAAAGAGATGGCGGCTCGTCTAACAAAATTGTTGCAAACATGCTAAAATTCACAACGGATAAATCTTCCTATAAAACCGGAGAAGAAGTTTCGGTGAGTATTCCTTCTCCACAACAGGGCCGGGCTTTAGTTACGATTGAAAGTGGCAGCAGGGTTTTAGAAGCACATTGGTTACAAACTGAAAAAGGAAGTACGGTTTTTAAATTTAATGTAACGCCCGAAATGGCTCCTAACGTTTATGTACATGTTTCATTACTTCAACCTCATCAAAGAGAAAATGATTTACCTATAAGATTATATGGAGTAGTTCCAATTAATATTGATAATCCGGAAACACATTTACGTCCCGTAATCAAAATGGCTGCAACGCTTGTTCCGGAAAAAACAGCCGAAATTGAAATACAAGAAGAAAACGGACACGAAATGGCATTCACACTGGCCATGGTAGATGAAGGATTGTTGGATATTACCAGATTTAAAACCCCCGATCCTTGGAATAACTTTTATTCTAAAGAAGCACTAGGCGTAAAAACCTGGGATTTATATGATAAAGTGATTGGCGCATTTGGTACCGAACTCGAACGTGTATTAAGTGTTGGAGGTGACGGAAACGAATCCGGTAATGATGATGGCGCCAAGGCTAATCGATTTAAACCCATGGTAAGATTCTTTGGTCCTTTTCATTTGAAAAAAGGAGATAAAAAGAAAATAACTTTTCAAATGCCTTCCTATGTTGGCTCTGTTCGCACCATGGTCATTGCAGGAAATAATGGCGCGTATGGCATGGCGGAAAAAACCACACCGGTAAAAGCACCGCTTATGATTTTAGGAACATTACCACGAGTTTTAAGCATAACAGAAGAAGTTAAATTACCGGTTAGTATTTTTGGAGGTGAAAAAAATGTAGGAAGCACAACCGTAAAAATTGAGAGCAATGATTTACTGCAAGTTGTAGGAGGAAATTCCAAAACCATCAACGTAAAAGCCAATGATGAGCAAATTGTTGTTTATAATTTGAAAGTAAAAAGTAAACCCGGTATCGGAAAAGTAAAAATTACAGCTACCGGTGGCGGCCATACGGCTACGTATGAAATTGAGTTGGATGTGAGAAATCCAAATCCATATCAAACATCAACAAAGGATTTTTTTGTTGATGCAGGTAAAGAATTAAAGGAAAATTATTCAGCTTCCGGTGTAGCAGGAAGTAATTCCGGCGTAATAGAATTATCCACTATTCCACCCATCAACCTCGACGATAGATTACATTATTTGATTACCTATCCGCATGGTTGTGTTGAACAAACTACCTCTCAAAGTTTTGCTCAATTATATTTAACAGATATATTAAACTTATCCCCTGAAAGAAAAACAGAAATTGATGCAAATATTAAAAAGGGAATTGCTGAACTACACAAGTTTCAAATAGCAGATGGAGGAATGAGTTATTGGCAAGGCATGAATGAATCTAATGATTGGGGCACCACCTACGCCGGCCACTTTTTAATACTTGCTGAAAAGAAAGGATATTCATTACCAAATGGACTCAAGAAAAAATGGACGGACTATCAAAATAAAAAAGCACTCAATTTTCAGCTGAATAAAAATTCGACCTACAATAATGATTTCAATCAAGCTTACCGCCTTTTCGTTTTAGCATTAGCCGGACAACCATCCAAAAGTGCGATGAACAGATTAAGAGAATATTCATTACTCACCCAGCAAGCTCGCTGGATGTTGGCCGCATCGTATGCAACAATTGGTCAACTGGATGAAGCAGAAAAATTAATTGCAAATGAAACAACCGCTGTTAACCCATACAGAATAAATTATTATACTTATGGATCATCTGAACGCGACGAAGCTATGATACTGCAAGTACTTTGCTTAATGAATAAAAAAACACAAGCATTTACTCAGCTTAAAAAAATATCCGCTTCATTGTCTTCAAAAAGTTGGATGAGCACCCAATCTACAGCGTACGGTTTAGTAGCAGTTGCCGAGTTCATTAAAAAATACGGAGACGCTTCAGCAATGCAAGTGGAAGTTGAACTAAATGGTAAAGAGGTAAAAATTAAAGGGAATTCAGCCATCACCCAAATACCAATTGATTTCAAATCAAGTGAAAAAGGACAATTTAATATCGAAAATAAAGGTAAAGGTTTATTGTATGTTCGTTTGGTTCAAAGAGGTAAACCTGCTATAGGTACAGAAGCTGAAGGGAATGAAAACATCAGTTTAAATGTTATTTATAAAGACATTAATGGCTCCCCGATAAGTGTAAGTGAAATTCCACAGGGAAAAGATCTTATTATGGAAGTGAATGTTAGAAATTTAGGGCTTGTTGGCGAAATTCAGAATCTGGCTCTTTCAACTTATATACCATCAGGATGGGAAATACACAATAGCAGAATGGACGAAGGTGCTGTGAGTAATTACAACTTCACTTATCAGGACATCAAAGACGACAGAGTTTTAACTTATTTTGATTTAAGAACAACGGAAAGTAAAATATTTCAAATCCGATTAAATGCCGCCTATGAAGGGAAATATTATTTACCGGCCGTAAATGTAGAGGCCATGTATGATAATAGTGTGTACGCCCGAAATAAAGGAGAATGGACACAAGTGGTAAAAAGGATGAAGAATGAAGACGTTGCCGGAAAATAATTTACTGCACTACTTTTATTTATGCCATTGGAAAGAATAAAGTCTGAGAGCAGATTGTCAAAATATTTCCTGAATCATAAAATAAAATTAGCCTTCACAGCTATATTGCTTATTATTTATTGGGCCTGGTTACCCAAACAACTGATAAAACAGCCTATAAGCACGGTTTTATTGGATCAAAAGGGTGAATTATTATCTGCAAAAATTGCAACCGACGAACAATGGAGATTTCCAACCAGCGATAGCATTCCGTTCAAGTTTAAACATTGTATTTTACAATTTGAAGACGAATATTTTTACACGCATCCGGGGATAAATCCTGTTTCTATTTTTAAATCTTTAAAGAGAAATGCCGGCGCCGGAAAAATTAAAAGTGGTGGAAGTACCATTACCATGCAATTGGCGAGAATAATCAGAGGGAATCAATCTCGAACTTATCTTCAAAAATGCATAGAAATACTGCTTGCTATTCGTATTGAACTTTCGTACAAAAAAAATTCAATATTAAATTTATATTGCAGTAACGCGCCCTTTGGCAGTAACGTTATAGGATTGGAAGCAGCTTCCTGGCGTTATTTTGGAAGAAGTTCGGACAAACTCAGTTGGGCAGAAGCAGCGCTGCTGGCGGTTTTACCAAATGCCCCTTCATTAATTTATCCCGGTAAAAATCATAAACGTTTAATGGAAAAGCGAAATCGTTTATTAAAAAAATTATTGAATAAAAAAATTATTGACAGCAATACATATTCCCTGGCTTTGCTGGAAGAGTTACCGGAAAAACCTGAACCCCTTCCGCAATTGGCTCCTCATTTATTAAGCAGACTTATAGAAGAAAATGGCGAAGGAAAGATTTACCGAAGCACTTTGATAAAAAATATTCAAATCCGAGCCAATGAAATACTTAATAAACACATGAGCGTGTTAAGCGCCAATCAAATTCACAACGCTGCTTTATTAATCAGCGAAACACATTCCGGGAAAATAATTGCGTATATCGGCAATGCCTATTCATCAACTAATGCGCATGAAAATTATGTAGATATTATTAATCGACCCAGAAGTACAGGCAGTATTCTCAAACCTTTTTTATACGCATTTTTACTTAATGACAATTTGCTGCTCCCAAATGCACTTATAGAGGATGTCCCAATACAAATCGGCTCATACGGGCCCAAAAATTTTGATTTAAAATACGATGGTTTAGTGCCTGCAGGTAAAGCCATATCCAGATCATTAAATGTTCCCGCAGTGAATATGCTGAAGTTATATGGTACGGCTAAATTTCATCAACGGTTAAAACAATTGGGTTTTACTTCCTTTACAAAACCAACTGCTCATTACGGACTGTCTATTATTTTAGGAGGAGGAGAAGCCAGTTTATGGGAAATTTCTTCTGCTTATGCTTCTATGGGCAGATCATTATTGAATTATTCAAATTCAAAAAGCACTTATCAATCCAACAATTACAAACCTTTAACTGCAGTAAATCATATAGAAAACAAATCAAAAAATAAATTTCAAAAAAATGATTTGCTTAGCGCATCTTCTATTTGGTATACTTTTAATGCGATGACCGAACTGGTAAAACCACAGGATTATACCGGATGGATGCAATTTTCTTCCAAAACTAAAATTGCCTGGAAAACAGGAACAAGCTTTGGTTTCCGCGATGCCTGGGCTGTTGGTTTAAATCCAAAGTATACGGTTGCCGTTTGGGTTGGTAATGCGAGTGGAGAAGGCCGACCTGATTTAACTGGTACCGGTTGCGCAGCTCCCCTTCTCTTTGCTACCTTCAATATACTTCCAAAATCAAATTGGTTTACCGAACCTGTTAGTGATTTGGAGAAAATAAAAGTGTGCAAACAAAGCGGATTTAAAGCATCGAGTATTTGTCCGAACCCTGCCTATTCTTTTTTTCCTAAAGGTTCTTCCAAAACTGAAGCTTGTTCGTTTCACAAAACTATTTATTTAGATAAAACAGAAAGCTACCGTGTAAATGCTGATTGTTATGATGTAACTGAAATGATTGAAAAGCCTTGGTTTATTGCAAGCCCAATGCAGGAATATTTTTACAAACAGCACAATATTTACTATAAACCTCTACCGACTTTTTTACCGAACTGTAATCAAAATAATCAACAACAACTGGAAATTATTTATCCCAGAAATGAATTTAAAATATACATTCCCATTAACGAAAAAGGAGAACTAAGTCAGTGTATTTTTAAAGCTGCACATAAGGATCCGAAAGCAATTTTATATTGGTATTTGGATGGAAATTACATAGCTGCCACAGAAAAATTCCATCAAATAGCCACACAGCCCGTAAAAGGCAAACACACTTTGAGTATTACAGATAATTTAGGTGAAACAGCTACATGCAAATTTGAATTGCTAAAAAAATAAACCTTAATGGATTTAGATGAATTTTCAATTTTACATAAGCGGAAAATAGATTGGATGTATTTTACCTAATTTCGTTAAAATTTGAAAATTACTATGAGAAAAATTTACTTTTTACTGCTTTTATCTTTCGGAGTTCAAGTCTTGTCAGCTCAAAGTGTAACTGATGCTGCTGTTCCCCTTAATGCAGCGGTACAAGTTGCGCCTCCATCTATTACTTTAACTTGGTCTACCAATGCTACAACAACGCAGTATACTTTGTACCGAAAATTAAAAACCGATGTTTCATGGGGCTCTATTTTAGCCACATTAGCATCTTCGGTTACGCAATATGTAGATAATGCTGTTGCTGTTGGTACTTCATATGAATATAAAATCGTGAGAACAGGAACAAATTATACCGCCTACGGATTTATCAATTCAGGAATTCAAATTCCGGTAACAGAAAACAGAGGAATTATGATTTTGGTGGTGGATAGTACTTTTATAACATCTTTAGCACCTGAATTAAAAAGATTAGAAAATGATTTAGATGGAGATGGCTGGAGAGTGAAGCGCATTGATGTATTGCGTACCGGGAAAGTAACCAATGTAAAAAATAAAATATTAGGCGTATATAATCAAGATCAACCAAACACAAAAGCATTATTTATTTTCGGACACGTGCCTGTGCCTTATAGCGGAAACATGAATCCTGATGGACATCCAGACCATTTAGGAGCATGGCCAACTGATTCTTATTATGGAGAATTAAACGGAACCTGGACTGATGTTTCTGTAAACTCTACAACAGCTTCTCCGGCAAGAACACAAAACGTGCCGGGTGACGGAAAATTTGATCAAAGTATTTTACCAACATCTTTAGAATTAGAAGTGGGACGAGTAGATTTATACAACATGCCTACTTTTACTTTAACTGAGTTGCAATTAATGAAAAATTATTTAGATAAAGATCACGATTACCGCATGAAGAATTTTACGGTAGAAAAACGTGGAGTTGCAGATATAAATTTTGGATTTATGAATGGTGAAGCTTTTGGTGCAAGCGGATATAATAACATGGCTGCTTTAGTAGGAAGTACCAATGTAATAAACGCTGATTATTTTACAGCTATGACAGGCACAACAAGTTATCAATGGTCGTATGGATGCGGTGGTGGAAGTTTCTCCAGTTGTAGCGGAGTTGGCAACACAGCTAATTTTGCTGCGGCAAATTTACAAGGTGTATTTACGATGTTATTTGGCAGTTATTTTGGTGACTGGGATTCACAGAACAATTTTTTACGAGCTCCATTGGCACAAGGTAAAATGCTAATTAATTCGTGGTCAGGTCGACCTCATCATCAATATCACTGGATGGCACTAGGAGAAACCGCTGGATATTGCATGAAACAAACCATGAATTTACAAGCCGCACTTTACTATCCTAATTATTATGGAATTACTGCAAACTGGATTCATAATGGATTAATGGGAGATCCAAGTTTGCGGAATGATGTAATTGCTCCGGTTTCCAATGTGGTAGCTACTCGCATTGGAAATAACTGCAATATTTCGTGGTCTGCAAGTACAGAAACAAATATTATCGGATATAATATTTACATGAAAAATGACAGTAATGATGTTTACGTAAAATTGAATCCTTCCCCTCTTACAGGCTTAACTTATACTGACAATTGTTTGATGTACCAAGGCACTTATAAATACATGGTTAGAACTTTGAAACTGGAAAACACACCAAGCGGTACTTATTATAACTTAAGTCAAGGTATAGCAGATACAGCTTTAAACCCTGCATCACAAATTGTTTACGCCAATTTTTTACCTTCAGCCAACAGCAATACCGTAACTTTCATTAATCAAACGGCGAATGCATCTGTTTACTCCTGGACACTTGAGGCCGGAGCAACCAGTACAGTAAATACCCCGGTTTATTCTTATACAGCGAACGGAACTTACACCGTAAAATTAATTGCCTACAGCAATTGCGATTCGGATACTATTGAGAAAATCGTGAATATTACAGTAATTGGATTGGAAGACAGGATGAGCGAAAATAAAATAATTAAATTATATCCTAATCCGGCAAGCTCAAGTATTTTCGTAGAGTCACCGGATTGCCAAAAATGTAAGGTTGAATTAATTAGTTATGACGGACGCTTGATTTACGAATCCGAAACATTAAATAAATCTGAAAAAATATCACTTAATGGTGTTACCCCGGGCCTCTACCTCCTTAAAATAAGTGATCAAACAGGCAGTACAACAAAAAAATTAGTCATTGAATAAGCACTTTTTAAACAATAGAAAAGGGAGTTTGTTAACTCCCTTTTTTGTTAACAGCTTGGTCCTCCAATCCAATAAAAATTAACATTTATCAATTGCTAATAAGCATTCATCTAAAAATTTATTTACTTATTAAAAACTAATAACTACTGAGCTAAAAAATGAGGAGAATGATTACTTTTGTACTACACACAATAAGTAAACATTTTTATGTCAAAATTTAATTCGATTTTATTTGCACTGTTTTTTTTAATTGCATTTCAATTAAAAGCTCAGCCCCCTTGTGATTTTACCTTAACCCCACCAAACGGACCTTATTCCATTACCTGTACTAATACCATGGTGATTTTAAACGTTGCACCGGCTTCGCTCAGTTATACATGGACTAGTTTATCAGATCCACCACAGAACGGAACAACTGTTACATTTACCAACACCGGCAGCTATACTGTGTCTGCTTCCGGCACAGGATGTACATCCAATAGTCAAACCTTTGCTATCGTAATGAATACCATCGCGCCTACCACTACGGTAAGTCCGAATTCGCAAGCTATTACTTGTAATTCCACTTCAGCCGTAACTTTTAGCGGTACATGCAGCAACCCAACCATAAATATGCAACACGATTGGTTTAGTCCTATCAACCCTCCCCCATTCGGACCTCCTATTGCCACTTCTAATAACACACTCTCTATACTTTCAGGAGCTGTACCTCCGGGAGTATATACATTACAAACAACAAATTTGGTTACCGGATGTAAAACATCAAAAACTGTAACGGTAACTTCCCTATCTGCATTTCCTACTTTTGCCGTTGGTAGTACAACCGACTTTTCAATTGGTTGCGTGCCCTTAAACAGCACAACTATATCAATTATAAATGCACTTTCTACTCAAACTCCACCTGCTACTTGCAGTTATACATTTTTAGCACCAAGTTTTACCGGAGTGGTAACGCCAAGTGTAGTATTAGGAAATAATAATTCAACGGTTACAACTATTCCCGGAACATGGACCGTCATTGTTCAAGATAATTCTAATTTTTGTCGATCATACCTAAGCATTCCAATTCTGCAAAATACGGTTGCTCCTCATGTAGTAGCTAATATTCTAACTCAAACGCTAACATGTTATAATCCGACCTTACTTGCAACAGGTAGCTCAACCACACAATTCACTCAAGTAACATGGAATGTACCTTCTACTCCACCAACACTTTCTACTCCTACGGTTATTGTTGGTGATCCTGCAAATGGTCCAAATACCAGCACTACTTCATTAACCTACGCAAACTTTACAGTTGTAGCAACAAACACGAATAATGCTTGTCAATCGACTTCTGTCATGACCATTAATCAAAACTTTAAACCACCTATTTCAAGTCCAACAATTTCCATAGCTACCCCTACTGCAATTTATTGTAAAGTTTCTACGGCTCCGGTAATTTTAACAACTGGAAGCAGCACCACAACTTCTGGAGGCGGACCAAGCGCTTTCGTTGCGAATCCATGTTGGGATGGACCTTCGCCACAGACTACAATATGCGGTACATCTAACTACAGTTGTTATGTTCCTGGCGTGTATACCTTAAGCGTGATTGATAATTACAATGGCTGTCCGGGCTCAGGAACTGTTAATGTATTAGACCGAACACAGCCACCGGTTTTAACGAATCCCGTTTCAACAAGTACTTTAGATTGCGCTGCCAATCAAGCCACATTAAGTATGGCTATCACAGGAACCAATACAGGCGGAATGCGATATTTAATTACGAATTATCCAATAGGATCTTCATTTAGTCCAACAAATGCTATTACAATAACTTTAAATCCCGACTTAAGCGGAACTACATCGCCTAGCGTTGCAGTTTCCTTATTAGGAACTTATATTTTCGTAGCTACAAACACCTTAACGGGATGTAATGCAACGGGCACTGTTGTTGTTGGTGCAGGAGGATTAAATGCATCATTTGAAGCAAACCCATCAACAGGCTACGCACCTTTAACCGTTAATTTCTTTAATAATACCAGTAGTTCTTTTGGCACAACCAGTATCACAACGGTTTGGAGTTATGGTAATGGAAATGTAAAAACAGTTACAACAACCGCTCAAACCAGCGAAACCTATTTAGCACCGGGCTCATACACCGCTATGATAATTGCCACTAAGGGTTCTTGTGTGGATACCGCTTTTCAAGTTATTAAAGTAGATATTCCATCTAAAATGGAAGTTCCGAATGTATTCACTCCGAATGGAGATGGAAGTAATGATGTTTTCTTTTTGAAAGTGGCAAATTTAAAAGAAGTAACAGCTATTATTCATGATCGTTGGGGAAATAAAGTATATGAAACTACTAGCACAACCGGAAATATTGCCTGGGATGGTAAAAATTTTGCCGGCGCTGAATGTTCAAGTGGAGTTTACTTTTATACCATTAAAGCAACCGGCAAAGACGATAAAGAATATGAACAAAAGGGCAATGTGAGTTTGTTCAGATAAAATTCACTTAACATACTTTAAATCCCGTTACCGAAACGTATCGGGATTTTTATTGTATTTTTGAGTGTATACGAGAAACAATATTGTTACTTTTCTATTTTTTCGTATTATATATTAATGCAAGGCTATACGCGAATCATACTGCTGTTTTTACTACCTTTCTTTTGCAACTCGCAAAATATCTGGGTGCATGGAAAAGCTCACACCAGTTATGCAGGAAAATTAATTGAATTAATTTCAATTCAGGATTTTATTACAGGGGCGCGATTTAGAGAATCCCTTGACACTATCGATAAAGACGGTTCCTTTGACCTCCAAATGTATTCAAATCACACTCAACCCGTGTTTTTAATAATCAAAAATGTAAAAGCAAAGCTTTATGTTAGTCCGGATTTTGTGTATGAAGTGCGGATTCCCGAAACGGATGAAAGTGCCGATTTTAAAAACGATGCGGAATTAGAAATAAACTTAGGAGTTGTTGGAGCTGACAGCACAGAATTAAACGCTTTAATTTTTGATTTTCAAAACAAGTATAACGCGCAGTTTTTAACGGATAAAAAGCAATTTTTATCTCGCCCTGTCATTTTTCAGAAAGCTGACTCACTTCAGTTCATTTGCGAAAAAAGTTATAAAAATATTAAAAACAAGTACTTTCAATCTTTTTATAACTATTCCATCGCATCTTTAAACGCTTCTGTTTCCAGAGGAGAAAATTTTCTTATTTCCAAATATATTCTTAATAGCCCCATCCAATACCACCATGCTGAATACATGAGTTTTTTTAACGCCTGCTTTACTGGATATTTAAACAGTATAGCTTCTACCCGAAAAGGCGAAACACTTTATAACATAATTAATACTAAAGCCAGTTATGAATTGTTAGATGAATTTGTGAAACAAGAGAAATTTATGATTAATGATTCCTTGCGTGAATTAGTCATTTTAAAAAATCTTTGGGAATTATATTTCAATACTTCTTTTAACGCTCCGGCAATAAATAAAATTGTTTCCGAAATAAACCAGTCAACTAAAATTGAAAAGCACAGGCAAATTTCTGCCCATATGCTCAGTAATTTTAATCAGTTACAAAACGGCTCGCCAGCTCCTTTCTTTAGCGCCAGAGATAAAAAAGGCAATATGGCTGACTTAAACGAGATCAAAGGCAAATGGATTTATTTAAATTTTTTCTCAACAAAAAAAACAGAAAGTACTAAAGAACTTTATAAAATCGCTGCCCTAAAAAAGAA
This sequence comes from Sphingobacteriaceae bacterium, assembly GCA_016715905.1. Taxonomy (NCBI): domain Bacteria; kingdom Pseudomonadati; phylum Bacteroidota; class Sphingobacteriia; order Sphingobacteriales; family Sphingobacteriaceae; species Sphingobacteriaceae bacterium. The sequence goes on from JADJXI010000007.1 coordinate 245,489, forward strand.
ATTGGGTGACAAAATTATTTTTGTAAGTGTTTGTGTTGACGATAGTTTATCAACATACACATCCTTCATGAAAAACAATGCAAAACTGGATTGGAATATCTGGTATTACCAAGATAAAAGATTACAAAAAAACGCCAAAGAGTTATACCATTTAGTAGGTCATGAGGCCTATTACCTAATAAATAATGCAGGCTACTTAGCACAATCGCCTGCTCTTTCTCCCAGTGAAGGAATAGAGTACAAATTAAATTCGATTTTCAAACCCGTAAAAAAAAATATTAAAACCGGTATAAGATAAGTGAAAAAAGAATCTCCATTTTCAAGTTCAATACAAGATCGAATTGTTTACGAAGACAATCATATTTTGGTTATAAATAAACTACCTTCTGAAATTGTACAAGGGGATAAAACCGGTGATGTCCCACTCACTGAAAAAGTAAAGGAATTTATTAAAGTACGAGATCACAAACCGGGTAATGTTTTTTGCGGTTTGACACACAGACTAGACCGACCCGTTAGTGGCTTGATTATTTTTGCTAAAACCAGTAAAGCCCTCTCTCGTTTTAATGAGATTTTTAGAAATAAGGATATTAAGAAAAAATATTTAGCTGTTACAGCCAACAAACCGCCACTGCAAAGTGATAAACTCATCCATTGGTTAAAGAAAAACGAAAAATCAAATACAAGTATCGTTTACAGTAAAGAAACAACAGACGGTTTAAGAGCTGAATTGGATTATGAACACTTACATTCCTCCGATCATTACCATTTATTACTCATTTCGCTTCACACAGGAAGACATCACCAGATTAGGGCTCAGTTAGCCTCATTAAACTGTCCTATTAAAGGAGATGTGAAATATGGCGCTAAAAGAGGAAATGATGGAGGATTTATTCATCTGCATAGCTATGAATTAACTTTTATGCACCCCATTAAAAAAGAACCGATTCACCTAACTTGTTTACCGGCCTTTTCTGATCCGGTTTGGGATTTTTTTCATCAAAAAATGATATAAAAAAAATCCCCCTTTGCAGGGGGATTTTTAAATCTTATTCTTCATCCTCTTCTTCATCATCCGGATCTTTCGGCTTGGTATTACCTGTTCCGCCTTTTCCATCAGACTTGGTAGCATTAGGATCAACGAAATCAAAACTTAATACTTTAAATGTTGTACGACGATTCTTTTGGTGTAATGCTTCTTTTTCCTCCTTAGTTTTTGCCTTAGCAATTACCGCATCGGAAATTAATGGTTGAGTCATACCTAAACCTTTAAATGTTAAACGTGCTGCAGGAATTTCTTTTTCATTTACTAAATAATCCACACAAGACTTAGCACGAGCTGTAGATAAAGTCATGTTAGCGGCAGCCTTACCACGAGTATCGGTGTGTGAATTTAATTCAACAATAATACCAGGGTTGTCTTTTAAGATATTATATAAATAGTTTAATGAATCTTTAGAGTTAGGCAATAATTCAGCGCTTCCTAAAGCATACTGAATTTCAGGCATTCTTAAATTTGGAACAACCGGCTTTACAGCAAAATCGGCAACAAAATCTTTTGATTTATCTAAACCAACAGTGGTTACAACACGCTTATCTTGATTAGATAAGTATCCATCACGTCCAAACGTAGAAGACTTTGCCCCTTTTCCGGTTTCTGTTGAAACAGTATAAGTCGTTTTCTCTTTTAATTTAGTAAGGCTGTAAGCACCATCTTTTGCAGTGGTGAATTCATTAATACTACCGTCTGAACCAACAATTTTAACTTTAACACCTTCAACCGGCTCACCTTTTCCTTTTCCTAATTGATCACCTTCGCAAAGTACCATACCTCTTAAATTAAAGTTAATTGGAGGTAAGTTGAAGCTGTAGATATCATCATTTCCTTTTCCTCCTTCACGGTTACTGGTAAAGAATCCACGATTCTTTTTCCCTTCAAATACTATACTGTGATCATCATACGATGAATTGATTGGGTATTTTAAATTCTCAACCGGCTTAGTGAATTTTCCATCAGGTGATACGTCTGCCGAGAAAATATCTAATCCTCCCATTCCAGGATGATAATCAGAAGAAAAATATAATTTTTTTCCATCTGTAGAAATAGTTGGGAATGCTTCATTTCCGGAAGTATTAACTAGCGGACCAGCATTTACAGGTTGTCCCCAAATATTTTTCTTTTGATCAAAAGTACAGCTCCAAATATCTAAACCACCATATCCACCGCTCATGCTAGAAGCAAAATATAAATGTTTTGCATCAGATGATAAGGTAGGATGACGGAAAGAAACTGTATCAATACTAAAAGGTAAACGAACAGCTTCACCCCAAGTACTTCCTTGTTTTTTAGCCATGTAAATACCACACTTGTTTTGCTTTCCTTTGTCCTCAGGACAACGTGTAAAGAAAATCATATCTCCTTTTTTGCTTACCCAACCTTGTCCTTCGTTCACCGGAGAACTTACTGCAGGAGGTAATAATACAGGAGTTGACCATTTTCCGTTTTTATCAACTTTAGATTCATAAATATCTGAATGATTAACACCGGTTATATTATCAGCACCGCTGCCTAACGAACCTTCTCTATTAGATGTGAAAATAATAGTTTTGTATTTTTTATCACTATATGATGGAGAATAATCTCTGTCTTTTGTATTTATTAAAGACATGTTTTCAACTTTATATCGTAAAGGATTGTCTTTCCATTGTTGAGCTAATTCACACGATTTTATACCTAGGTCCGCTTTTTTAGCATCTCCACCTTTTGCTTTGTAGTTTTTGTATTCAGTCATGGCTTCAGCATATTTAAACTGAACTTTTAACACTTCTGCTAAACGGTAATAAACCGATGGATCATCAATGTTTGTTGCAATGGCTTTTTGAAAATAGGTTTCTGCACCTTTATAATCGTTAATTTCTTGGCTAGCAATTCCGGTTCTGTACAAAACAAGAGCTTTCTTGTCCTTTGGAACAGATTGATATACCTGCTTATATAAAGTAACAGCGCTAAAATACTGATGCGCTTCAAAAGCTGCGTCTGCTTTTTTTAAGGCTTTTTGTGAAAATGCCGAAGTTGTTAGAACACAAGTAGCTGCGGCTATTAAAGTAAGGCGAGTGAAGTTTTTCATACTTTAGGTTAAAGTTAATAAGGTGCTAATATAGCTATTTTTTAAATGAAAGTTAAAAAAAAACAAAATTTTGTATGAAATGAGTAATATTGAAGTATTCACAGGACTTGTTCCTGATTTAAAATAAAATACTGATAATCAATAATTTAAATTTGAATTCGATTTATATACATATTCCCTATTGCAAACAAAAATGTACTTATTGCGATTTCCATTTCAGCGTTCAACTCAAAAATAAAAGTCGCTTAGTGGATGCCATTTGTAAAGAAATTAATCAAAGAAGTTCAGATTTAAATAATAACAACATTCATAGTATTTACTTTGGCGGGGGTACACCAAGTTTATTGAATCAGGCAGAACTGGATCAAATTTTTAATGCAATAAATCAAACTTTTAAAATTGACGCTGCATCGGAAATAACTTTAGAAGCAAATCCAGACGATATCCACAAAAAAAACCTAAGTATTTGGGAAAAATCAGGTATAAACAGATTGAGTATCGGACTGCAATCTTTCAACGATGAAGAACTCAAATGGATGAACAGAACCCACCAAGCAAACCAGGGCATTGCCTCTGTATTATTGGCGCAGGATTCGGGTTTTACTAATTTAACCATTGATTTAATTTACGGTAGCAAATTTCAAGACCTGTTGAGTTGGGAAAAAACATTACAAAAAGCTATTCAACTGAATACACCACATATTTCAGCTTATCATTTAACTATTGAAGAAAAAACAGCACTTGGTATTAATTTTAAGAAAAAAATTGAACCGGCAGTTTCAGATGAATTGGGAGAATCACAGTTTTTAATGCTATCCGACATTTTAAGTAAAAATGGATTCAAACATTATGAAATTTCCAATTTTGCCAAAAACGGTTTTGAAGCTGTACACAATTCCAATTACTGGAAAAGAAATTCTTACTTAGGCTTTGGTCCTTCTGCTCATTCTTATAACGGCAAACAAAGACAATGGAATATTTCAAATAATGAAATCTATATTCAAAAAATAGAATCGGGTGAACAATTTTTTTGAAACGGAGGAATTAAGTACAAATAATCTTTACAATGAATACATCATGACCGGATTGCGTTCACATTTCGGTTGTAATTTAAATGAAATTGAAAACTTATTTGGTGAGTCTTTTAAAACTCATTTTTCTAAATCAATTATACCCTATTCAAATTATTTCATTGTAACAAACAAGCAATATCAATTAAATTTACAAGGCTGGCTTATTGCTGATAAAATTGCTTCTGAATTATTTCTAGTTGATTCAATTCAATAATTTCAAGGCTTTTTCAAATGCTAATATTGTTTTATCTAAATCTTCTTGTGAATGCGCGCTACTTACAAATCCAACTTCATATCCGCTAGGTCCCAAATAAATCCCTTCATTCAATAATCCGTGATATAAAAGTTTGAAATAATTCATACTCAACGGATCAATATCATTGGCGTTTTGAATTTCGTTTTTATCTGTAAATGCAATCCAAAAAATGGAACCCAAATTAAATATTTTAAACAATTTAAAGCTATTTACTTTGCGTATACCTTCCACCAAATAATTGGTTTTATCTTCTAAATTTTTATAAAAATCTTTTTCTAAACACAGTTGAAGTTGTGCTATTCCGGCACGCATGGCCACGGGGTTCCCGCTTAAGGTTCCCGCTTGATAAACCGGACCCAAAGGGGAAACATGATCCATTATTTCGGCCGAGGAAGCATAAGCTCCTACCGGAAAACCACCGCCAATAATTTTTCCGTAAGTAATAATATCGGGTTTTATTCCATAATAACCGGCAGCTCCGGTAAATCCTAATCTAAATCCGCTTATCACTTCATCAAAAAATAAAAGTGTGTTATTTTTTGTACAAATCTCCCTTAAAAAATTTAAGAACTCCTTATCCTGTAATAATAAACCATTATTCGCGGGTACCGGCTCAATAATTACACAAGCAATTTGATTTTTAAATGTTGTAAAAGCCTCTTCCACCGCTGTTTTATTGTGCAATTGAACACTTATGGTTTCATTCGCAAAACTTTCAGGCACGCCGGCACTGCTACTATTTCCAAAAGTTACCAATCCGCTTCCGGCCTTTACCAATAATGAATCAGCATGTCCGTGATAACATCCTTCAAATTTTAAAATTTTATTTCTTTTGGTAAATCCTCTTGCTAATCGAATAGCACTCATAACTGCTTCGGTTCCGCTACTTACAAATCTTATTTTTTCAATAAAAGGATTATTGTCTAAAATTAAATTGGCCAGTTCATTTTCTAACTTTGTTGGTGCACCAAATGAAGTTCCCATGTTCATGGTTTCCTGCACCGCAATTAATATTTTAGGATTGGCGTGACCGGATATTAAGGGCCCCCAACTACAACAATAATCAATAAACTCATTACCATCTGCATCCCAAATATGTGAACCTTTTCCCCGATCTATAAACAAGGGGTCGCCGCCTACACTCCTAAACGCCCGTACGGGAGAATTAACTCCACCCGGAAAATATTGTAAAGCTTTTTTAAATAATTTACCTGACTCTTCTCTTTTCATAAGTTTTCAAAATTACAAAACAGATTTGTGATTTGAATTAGCCCTGTTTATAAAACAAAATCTTATTTTTGCGCTCTTATGCGTACAGTTGATAAAATTTCTTTGGCGAACAAACGGGCTCTTGTTCGTGTTGACTTTAATGTTCCCTTAGATGAAAATTTTAAGGTTACTGACAATACCCGTATTAAAGCCGCAATTCCTACCTTAAAAAAAATTCTGAACGAGGGAGGAAGTATTGTATTAATGAGTCATTTAGGAAGACCAAAAGAAGGACCTGCTCATAAATATTCATTAGCACATATTGTGAATGAAGTATGTCAACAATTAGGGAGCGAAGTAAAATTTACAAACGATTGCATTAGCGAAGAATCATTTCGATTATCGAATAATTTAAAACCCGGCGAAGTATTATTACTTGAGAATTTGCGTTTTTACAAAGAAGAAGAAAAAGGCAATGAGACGTTTGCCGAAAAATTGAGCAAACACGGTGATGTTTATGTGAATGATGCATTTGGTACTGCGCATCGCGCACATGCCTCAACTGCGGTAATTGCAAAATATTTTAAAACGGAAGCCAAATGTTTTGGATTTGTAATGGCAGGCGAAATTGCCAGTATTAACAAAGTAATGAATCAGTCTGAAAAACCATTTACCGCAATTATTGGTGGAGCCAAGGTGAGTGATAAAATATTAATTATTGAGCAACTAATGAATAAAGCCAACAATATTATTATTGGCGGAGGTATGGCCTTTACATTTGTAAAAGCATTGGGCGGACAAATTGGCAAATCTTTGTGTGAAGAAGACAGACTTGAAACAGCGAAAGAGATTTTGGATAAAGCTAAAAAATTAGGTGTTCAAATTTTCATACCGGTTGATGCCGTGATTGCGGATCAATTTTCGAATGATGCTAATCACAAAAGTTGTTCCATTGATTCTATTCCGGAAGGATGGATGGGACTTGACATTGGAGAAGAAAGTATTAAAACGTTTGGTGAAATAATAAAAAACTCAAAAACGATATTGTGGAATGGGCCCATGGGTGTTTTTGAAATGAGTCACTTTGAAAAAGGAACAAAACAAATTGCTTTTGATATTGTAGAAGCCACAAAAAAAGGAGCATTTTCATTAATTGGCGGAGGCGATAGTGTTGCAGCGATTAATAAATATCATTTATCCGATCAGGTAAGTTACGTGAGTACCGGCGGAGGTGCATTATTAGAATATATTGAACAGGGCTCCTTACCCGGCGTTGATGCCATAGAAAAAAATTAAAGATGAATAAAATTTTAATCCTCTTGTTAAGCCTATATTTAGGGGCGTGCAAAAAAAATCACGTGTGTCAATGCACAAATAGCAATAACACGTATGTGGCCGGAATTATTGAAAACAGTACAAAAGCCAGTGCCAAAAAAAGTTGTAAGGATTTAAATACTGATAACACCACTTGTTCAATTACCGATTCTTATAAATAAAAATCAATTAATACAACATATCCATGTTTACGAAACTTGATGTAGATTTAGAATGGAAAGAGAATGATTTAGTTTCGTTCTTACCCATTATACTTTCACTTTGTTGTTTTGTATTGTATTGGTTTACCGCCGCTTCTTCGCACATAAAAAACAAATTTTACAACAAATATTCATTTGATGATGCGGCACGTAAACATATATTTTTCACAAAATACTTCGGCTTTATTTCCATGGGAATTATTCCCTTAGTGATCTGTATGCTGTTTTTACCCAAATCCAATTTTTCGGATTACGGTTTAACTTTTATTCCCGAAACAAGTCTTTATAGTCTGATTTGGACATTGGGTTTAGGCATTGTAGTTGTTCCTATTGCTTTTTTAAGTGCCAAAAAAGAAAAAAATTTAGTGAACTATCCGCAAATCCGAAGTAAAACCTGGACAAAAAAAACAATTTTCATTACCATTTTAGGTTGGTCGCTTTACCTTTTCGGTTATGAATTATTATTTAGAGGAACTCTGTTATTTCCTTTAGTGGATGCTCTTGGCGTTTGGCCCGCCATTGCTGTAAATATAGGAATGTATTCAGCTACGCATATTCCTAAAGGACTTGATGAAACACTTGGCGCAATTCCATTGGGATTAGTGCTTTGCCTATTAACATTATACTCCGGTACAATCTGGATTGCCTTTTTTGTACATTTATTTATGGCCATCACCAATTGTCTTACTGCTTTTAAATATCACCCGGATATAAAATATCAAGCTTAAACAATGGGCATTAAAAAAACAGAAGGGAAAGTTGTTATTATCACCGGTTCAAGCAGAGGTATTGGCAAAGCCATCGCTATAGCCTGCGCTAAGAAGGGAATGAAGGTTGTTTTAAATGGTAGAAATCAGGAAAGGTTAAACGAAACCGAAAAGGAAATCCGAATAATAACCAATGATGTACTCAGTTTGTGTTTGGATGTTTCAGACATGAAGCAAGCCGCTCAACTTATTGATAAAACTATAGAACGGTTTAAACAAATTGATATTTTAGTTAATAATGTTGGTATTTCTAGTCGAGGCGAAGTTGCCGACATGAATCCGGAAGTTTTTAAAACAGTTTTTGAAAGTAATGTTTACGGAACAGTTTATCCTACCATACCTGCCATTCCTTATCTTCGCCAAACTAAAGGTAGTTTGATTTTCATTTCGAGTTTAGCCGGTATTCGCGGTATTCCTTATATGTCGGCTTATTGTTCTTCCAAAATGGCGTTAAGAGCCATCGCTGAAACTATTCGTTTAGAAGAAGCAAAAAATAATATCCACGTAGGTTTAATATTTGTAGGCATAACGGATATAGAACATAATAAAGAAGCAATAGGCGCCGACGGTTCTAAGGTAATTTTGCAATCCCGTAAAAATAAAAATGTTCAATCACCGGAATATGTTGCGAATATAGTATTGAAAAATATTTCAAGCAGAAAATTTATTTCCGTATTAACCGGAATAGGTAAACTCAATTCATTTCTCCAACCCCGCTTTCCGCTCCTCGTCGAAAAACTAATTCTGAAAAACATTAAAAAGTTTGACGAAGGCATTAAATAAATGATATGCTGATAGGTAGCGATTTTGAAAAAATAAAAATAGAAGTCTTTGATTTAATTTTATTGGAACCCAATGCCATGCTTGGTGATTTAATTTTATTTTGCTGTGCTATTTATTTTGCCTTTCAAATAAAAAAAACAAATGAACATTCGCCCTTTTTTAAAAACTGGTACTGGTTTTTCATTTCTTTTGGCATTGGTTTTTTAGCCGGAGGCATCAGTCATCTTTTTTATTACTATTTAGGAGTTAACGGTAAATATATTCCCTGGTATTTAGGATTACTCAATTCATATTTTATTGAAATGGCCATGATATCCATTTTTCCTATTCAGCATAAAATTCCGCTTTTTAATAAACTCATTCAAACAAAACTCCTTCTATCTTGTATCGTGGCCACCTACATTTATGCAAATTTCGATTTAAATCTGGATCAAAAAATTGGTTTGCTTGTTCCTACACTTAATTCTGTTATAGGGCTTTTAATAAGTTTAGGAGTATTAGGGTTTTATTATAGCCAAAAAATTCATTCCGGTTTTCTCTTTTTCACAATCAGCATTTTCATTCTCATCCCAACTGCTTTTTTGCAAAACTTAAAAATCAATTTACACCCTTGGTTTGATCGAAATGATGCCAGTCATGTTTTACTTCTCATTGGCTTGTTTATGTATTATAAAGGTGTAATCAGCTATCACAAACACCTGCATCAATAGCGTAAACGCTAAACAGAACGTTTAAAGTTTATTTTTTTAAAGTACATTTCCTTAGCTTGTTCCAATTCCGAAATAATTTCACTTCGTTGCTGTATTAATCCGGTAATTAAATTGGTTTTGCGATAAAACATGGATAAAATATCCCAACTCTTTTTAATATTAGTTAACCGTTGATAATAGTAAAAAGAAAATAATCCGGTTACCGGTAATGTAACCAAATAAATAATACTCATCATCCAGTTTTCAAATATTAAATAAAAAATATAAAAATAAACACTATAGAAAATCAGGAACATAAATGTACCCAAAGAAAGCGCCAAGGAACCATAAAATTCAGCCCGACTACTCATTTTTTTTCCAATGATATTGGGGATTCTAAATGGAATATAATGATGCAAAAATCCATAGAGAAAAACCGGGAATCCAAAAATCGTATAAAGAAAAGATGTTAAGGTTTTGGTCCACACATTTTGCTGTTCAACATGGCGTATATTTTCATCTTTCAATTTTAAACGTTCCAAATCATCCAGGTAAGTATTAATCTTATTTTGAACAGACTGCACACGTTCCGAATCAGATTGCAAATAATCATGTACACAATCGCTAATCATTTTACTGGTATTAAAATCCCAGTTCGTTTGTTGATGCGGATAGCCGTTATCGGCAAATAATTTGGCTTTATAAATTAATTCAATACTCGCCACCAGTTTATCTACCGCTTCGTCTTCAATATGAACAACTGCTTTTTCTAAATTCACCCGAATATCTTCAGTAAGTTTTCGGGCAGCTTTAAAGGAATCTTCCCGGTATAAGGTTTCGTAATCTTTTATTACAATTGGTTTTTCTATTTTCACAAACAAAACGCTTTGAAATTTGTGGGGATTGGAAAAATTCAATCCAATACTCACAATCTTCAAATTCAGATTAAAATTATTTTGCGCCTCTGCACCAAAACAAATTCTGGCAGCTCCCGATTGTATTTTTTTTATTTTTCGTTCGGTTAATGAAATTCCTTCCGGAAAAATCAGTATTACACCACCCTTTTCAAAATGTTGGATACAAAATTTAAAACTATCTTTATTTTTATGTGTTTCCTGCGGTGCTTCATGCGCTCGGTAAATAGGTATCATGTGTAGTTTACTGAAAAGCCATTTAATAAATCCATTTTGAAAATAAACACTGCGCGCTAAAAAATAAACCGGACGCTTAGTTAGGGATGCAATCACAATAGGATCCATAAATGCACTGGGATGATTGGCCGTTAAAAGTACGGGCCCGGTTTCCGGAATATTTTCCAAGCCTTCAATTTTATACGATCTAAAATATAAACGATTGGCTATTTTAAAAAGTACTTTTAAGCACCTGAACAACATAACACGAATTTAACCTAATCTTTGAATTATAAAAAATCAATATAGTACAAGATTCTGAATTACTATTATTTCTTAACTTTGATACTTATTGTTTGTTATGATGAATTTTAGAATAGGTTTCGGTTATGATGTTCACCCACTCGGAAAAGACAGAGAATTATGGCTCGGGGGCATAAAACTTGAATTTGAATTGGGCTGCGTGGGTCATAGTGATGCCGATGTATTGCTACATGCCATTTGTGATGCTTTACTGGGCGCCGCTAACTTACGCGATATAGGATTTCATTTTCCAAATACCGACCCCAAATACAAAGGTGCCGACAGCAAACTGCTATTGAAAGAAGTAAATGCTTTACTCAAAAAAAATAATTATAATATCGGAAATATTGATGCAACCCTAAGTTTAGAAGCCCCAAAAATAAATCCGCATATCGCAGCAATGCAAAAAGTAATCGCTGCTACTTTAGAAATTGAAGCAGATCAAATATCCATCAAAGCCACCACCAACGAAAAACTGGGATATGTGGGCAAAGGCGAAGGCGTAAATGCCTATGCGGTTGCACTCATTTATAAGGCTTAACCTTAAACTAACCTATACTTCATTTTAATTCGCCGAATCTTGCGTATTCACATTCATTTTTTCTTTACTTTTAAAGGATGAGAATTTTTTTACTTTTTTTCGCAGTGGCTTTTTTTTCTACAAAGGCTCAAACTTATAATTACTATTTTGGCAATATACACTCGCATACCGGATTTTCAGATGGAAGTCAGGATTCCCTGGTTTCAGGAATAAGCACACCCGCCGGAGCTTACACTTTTGCGAAAGCCTCACAGAATTTTGATTTCTTAGGTATTTCAGAACACAATCACTATTCCAATAACAATAACCCCGGTTTTCAAATTCAAAGCTGGCCACTTGGAATTTCTCAAGCAAACGCTGCCAATGATGATGGAAATTTTGTTTGCCTCTTTGGTATGGAATGGGGAGTGTCCAGCAATTATCACGGACATGTTTTAATTTATAATTTCCCGCAATTAATCGGATGGGAAGCAAACAACTACGATGTATATAACTCCAAAGATGATTACGATGGCTTATTTCGGAAAATAAAAAATCAACCCGGTGCCTTTTGTACTTTGGCACATCCGGGTGGCAGCGATTTTACTACAGATGGCACTTCTTCTACTTCTTTACTCTATGGGGCATACAATGCCACCTACGACTCTGCCATTGTTGCGGTTCCGCTACGTAACGGTTTGTACAATACCGCCACTACCGATTATACCGCTTATCCGGCCAGTAATTTTTTGTGGTATTACAAAGGCATACTCTCCAAAGGATACCACTTAGGTATTAATTATGATCATGATAATCACAATACCACCTTCGGAAGAAACAATGCCGGGCGTATGGTGGTTTTAATGCCATCATTAACCAAAGCTAATTTCTTTGAAGCAATTCATGCCATGCGCTTTTATGCCAGTGATGATTGGAACGCCCAAGTAGAATTTAAAATGAATAACAATTGGATGGGCTCGATACTTAGCGGAACAATCAATCCAAGTTTTACCGTAATTCATAATGATGGTGATTCAGAATTAGCCGACTCCATTAAAATTTGGAGAGGAATTAGCAATAACGCGGCTCCGGCACAAGTTGTGAGTATCACCAAAGCCAATAACACATCCAATTATACCGATAATACCATGTTAAACGGTTATGAGTATTTTTATTTTGCTGAAATAAAACAAACCGACGGGCAATGGATTATTACTTCACCGATATGGTACACCAACACCTTGCCTGCAGGGATTAAAGAAAATGACTTACAAATTCATTTTAATTTCTTCCCGAATCCGGCTTCTAAAATGCTTAGCATTTCTGTAAGTGATTGTAAAAACTATAAAATCAGCGTACTGGATTTGTTAGGGAAAGAATTAATTTCAGAATTTTTTAACGACAAAGATTATCAGTTAAATATTGAAAGTTTAGCGGCCGGAACTTATTTACTGAAGATAGAATCAGAAAACAGGCAGCTCACCAAAAAATTAATGGTGGAATAAACTAAACGGCTGCTCGTTTTAATCGATCATTAATGGCTTTGCCCAAATTTTCGTCGGGAACTAGTTGCGCAATTACAATTTCGGCCTCACTATTATCCGCCTGACGTAACATGTCGAATAAATTTTTAGCGGCTTCCAACACATCTGCTTTTTCGGAAAGGTTAAAGTTGAAATCAGATTTTAAATTAGTTTTTCCAAATAAAAGCAGCGCAATTTTTTTATTGCTGTGTTGCTGCATTAATTTTTCGGCATCTCCAAAATACAAGGGTTTCTTAGGTGCGTAATGACTTTTTAATTGTCCCGGCGCTTTAGGATCAGAAGATTCAATTAAACTTAGCGTGACATCGCCAATTGCATTTTTTATTTCCTCAACACTTAATCCTCCTAACCGATAAATTAAAATCTTTCCATCCTCAACACCCACAATGGTAGACTCTAAACCTACCCTACAGGCTCCACCATCTAAAATATAAGCCACCCGATCAGCTAATTGATCTTGCACATGCTGAGCGGTAGTTGGACTGATATATCCAAATGGATTTGCGCTGGGTGCAGCTAATGGAAATTCTAATTTATTTAATAAGTCTAATGCTAATTCGTGATTAGGAACCCTAAGCGCTACCCTACTCAATCCCGAAGTAACGATATCGGGAATGATTTCTTTTTTTTGAAGCAATAGAGTTAAAGGTCCCGGCCAAAATTTATCAGCTAATTTTTTTAATCGATCATCTTCCCACTCAGCATATAAATCAATCTGCTCTGCATTTTTTATATGCACTATTAAGGGATCAAAATGCGGACGATTTTTAGCCGTGAAAATAGAAAATACAGCTTTTTCATTCAGCGCATTAGCCGCCAAACCATACACCGTTTCGGAGGGTATGGCTACTAAATCCCCTTCTTTTAAGAATTTAGCTGCTAAATCTATATTTTTTCCAATTTGTTCGATATGCAAATATCGGAAAAAAGCTATATTTGTTATCCTGTGTCTCAAATCATTCGCATAAAAGATAAGGAGTTTAAACCTTATATTTCAACCAGCAACATTTCTTTAGCCGTTGCAGCTGTTGCCGAACAAATAAACCAAGAATTAAAAAACGAAGATGTTGTATTTTTAGCCGTATTGAACGGCAGTTTCATGTTTGCATCCGATTTAATGAAACAAATACAATTGCCATGTACCATTTCTTTCATTAAACTAGCCAGCTATCACGGCACAAGCAGCAGCGGAACAGTAAATGAATTAGTTGGACTTACCGAAGATTTAACCGATAAAACCGTTGTGATTATTGAGGATATTGTGGATACAGGAAACACATTGGAAAAACTGACTCTGATTTTAAATCAAAAAAAAGTAAAACAAATTAAAGTAGCCACCTTATTATTTAAACCCGATGCCTACAAAAAAAATTATCCGGTACATTACGCCGGCATGAAAATAAAAAATGAGTTTGTGGTTGGATATGGATTGGACTATGATGGATTTGGAAGAAATTTAAAAGAAATATATGTAATTGTTTAAAGTAAAGTGAATATGGAAAAAATGCTTAATCTTGTTTTGTTTGGCCCTCCCGGAGCCGGTAAAGGAACGCAATCAGAAAATCTAATTGCAAAGTATAATTTGGTACACCTAAGTACCGGCGATATTTTAAGAAGTGAAATTGCAAGAGGTACAGATTTAGGATTAAAAGCCAAAGGCATTATGGACAGAGGTGAATTAGTGAGTGATGAAATTGTAATTGGTATGATTGACTCCAAATTAGACGCCAATCCAAATGCGAAGGGTTTTATTTTTGATGGATTTCCAAGAACCACAGCACAAGCAGTTGCTTTGGATGATTTATTGCAAAAAAAGGGTACCGGTATAAGCGCCATGATTGCACTTGAAGTAAATGATGAGGAATTAACCGCAAGACTTTTAAAAAGAGGATTAGAGAGTGGCAGACCCGATGATGCCAACGAATCTATTATTAGAAGAAGAATTCAGGAGTACAATAACAAAACGCTTCCACTAAAAAATTATTACAGCGAACAAGGCAAATTCCACAGCATTCACGGTATTGGAACTATTGATGAAATATTTAATTCCATAGTAGAGCGAATAGCTTTTATTAATGTTGAAATGGAATTAACTGCATTGGAAACAGATATTGAACATTTGGATTTAACAATTCAGGATTTTGAAGTAGCACAGGATATTGCGCCTGAATTATTATTGGAAATTGATGCCATAAAGAGAGCAGAAGCAGAAGAAATACAGGAGGCCAAAGCATTAAAACGCCAATCTGTTAAAGAAAAAAATGTGCCGGTAAAAGAAAAAATTAAAAAGAGTGCTCCAAAAACCAAAGCTAATAAAAAGGTGATTACAAAAAAGGCCACTAAAAAGCCTGCAAAAAAGGTTAAGAAGACGGTGAAAAAAGTAGCGAAGAAAATAGTGAAAAAAGCCGTTAAAAAACCAATTAAGAAAATAATTAAAAAAAGCACACCAAAAAAGCAGCTTAAAAAAGTTGCACCAAAAAAAGTAAAAAAAGTGCTTAAGAAAAAAAAGCGTTAATAAAATAGTTTGAACCCGGTTTATCCGGGTTTTTTTAATATGAATAATTCAGAAACACTCAATATTCTCAGAGAGGAATTAACTAAAAATGCAAGTGAAACCGTTCGCGAATCGGCAAAGCGCTTTTTTAAGGAAGATGTGAAACATTACGGTTTAAGAAACGGCGATGTGAATAAAATAGCCTCCAAATATTTTAAGGAAATAAAAACTTGTCCAAAAAAAGATATTTATAATTTATGTGAGGAATTGTGGAAGTCGGGTTATATGGAAGAAGCTTTAATGGCCTGTGCTTGGTCGTTTGGAATACGAAAAAAAATGGAAGAGCAAGATCTTGCATTATTTGAAAAGTGGATTGATAAATACGTGAGCAATTGGGCTACTTGTGATACGTTTTGTTGTAAAGCGGTGGGCACTTATTTTTTGATGTATCCTCATCAAATTGGAATATTGAAGAAATGGAGTAAAAGCAAAAACAGATGGATGAGAAGAGCAGCAGCAGTTTCGTTAATCCTAGCCGCCAGAAAAGGAATTTATATAAAAGAAAGTTTAGCCATTGCCGAATTACTGTTAACGGATGAAGATGACATGGTGCAAAAAGGTTACGGTTGGTTACTTAAAAACCAATCGGAGACGCATACACAAATAGTTTTTGATTTTGTCATGAAACACAAATCCAAAATGCCACGCACAGCTTTACGTTATGCCATTGAAAAAATGCCGGCGAATAAGAAGAAGATGGCTATGCTGAAATAAAAAAATTATTCAATATTTAATAATTTATACTTCTTATTATTCCGCATCCAACCTTTTACCAAAACATCACAATCGGGGTAATACTTTTTAGACTCAGCTACCTGCATAAAATCTTCCGGACTACTCAACTGATGACTTTGATCAAAATAACCATAGCCTTTGTACTTACCATTTTCTATCAAAATTAAGGATCTTTCTTCCGGCACTCTACCCCTATCAATTAATACAAAATTATTTTGGTGATAGGCATTTGCTTCAATTATTTTTTTTGCCCTGTCATTATAGTCTTCAGCAGATTCTTGCTCCGCGCAAATACCATTGCAGGATTTTATTTGATGATTAAAACACACCGCTTCGGCTCCGGTTAACCCGCAATACCGCAAACATAAAGTATATTCTTCTATCATTCGGTCCAATTTCTCACGCGCTGAAGAGTAGGAAACAAAATTCATCAACACCTGCTCTACTTCTTCCGTTTCGCTGATTCTGAAATTCAGAATCCCCTTTTCATCGTAAAAATATTCTATGCCATGTGAAAAATCATCTGATTTGCGGGCTCTGTTGTATTTAGGCTTGTGTTTTTTTATTTCTTCCGACTCCAGCAATAAAGCAATTAACTCACTTCCCGTTAACACAAAATCTACGTTATACAAATCATTCAACATTTGTTTGCCTTTCTTTTCTTTGGAATTAAAATGACTTTGAGCCCTTTGATACATATTCAAACTTTTACCGATGTAAATAATTTGCTGTTCTTTATTCAAAAAATAATATACACCGCAGGTTTCCGGTAATTTTTTAAGAATGTAACTTTTAATGTTATCAATTCGGCGTGTCATAATTTCCGTTACGCCTTTATTTTTATACTGCGGATGATCAGCTTTTAATCGTAATAATAAATCAAATAATTGCCCAGTAGCCACTGCGTCACCCTCTGCCCTATGTCGGTCAAAAATTTCTATCCCTAACGCTGCGCATAAATGACCCAAACTATACGAAATTTTTCCGGGAATTAATTTACGACTCAAGCGTACGGTACAAAGTGTTTCTCTCCGGTATTGATAACCTAAAGATTCAAATTCAGATTTTATGAAACTATAATCGAATCCAACATTGTGGGCCACAAACACGCAACCTTCGGTCATCTCCACAATTTTCTTAGCCACTTCGTGAAAACGAGGTGCGTCGGCTACCATTTCATTGGTAATATTAGTGAGTTTGGTAAAATAAGGACTGATATAACATTCGGGATTTATCAGTGTAGTAAATTTATCGATCACTTGTAAACCATCATGCTTCAAAATACAAATTTCGGTAATTCTTCCTCGTTGAAATTCAAATTTACTTCCGCAGGTTTCAATATCTATAATTGCAAACACCCTTAAAATTAATTGATTTTAGTTTACCCTGTTGCTATGAATTGTAGTTATTCCTTTAATCCGAAAAAATTAACTAATTTCGATTCTTCAATGAAGGGGAAAATATTTATCAGCATTCTATTATTTGGATTTACCTACCAAACGCTCTCACAGGATAAGGTAGTTGATTCATTAAAAAATAAAAGAAATGAATTAAAAGTTAAACCCGCCAGTTTTGAAAGAGATACCACTTTAGCGCAACTTGATCTGTTATTGGCCAAATCGATGAGAAAGTATGACTTAGATGAGGCTTCAAAATTCGGATTAACGGCTTTTCAGCAATATGCGAAATTATATAACTATAAAAATTTAGCGTACAGCACACATCAGTTGGCCATCATTTACCGAACAAAAGGTGAATACGATAAATCAAAAGTTTTTGCGGAGGCCATGCTTACATTTAGTGAACTAATTGGTGACACCTTACTAATCTCTGAAGCTTATGGAACAATAGCTAACGTGCATGTGCGATTAGGTAATGAAGCAGAAGGACTGAATTATCATTTCAAAGCTTTAAAATTAAGAGAAATATTAAAACATGAAGCTGCATTAATTTCTACATATAATAATATTGGTTTTATTTATTTAGGAAGAAATGAACAAGAAAAAGCAAATGAGTATTTGTTTAAATGTCTGAAAATTAAAAGAAAAAATGGCGATAGTTTAGGTGTGGCAGAATTGTATAGTAATATTGCTTCCGGATACGATCAAGCCAGAGATTTTAAAACCGCATATCTATATCATAGCAAAGCCCTTGAAATATTAAAAGAAGCGAATGAACCCAATTTATTAGCCAATGAATATAATAATATTGGCGGACATTATTATTATCAAAACAAAATTGATTCCATGCTTTCAAATCAAAAAAGAGCCTTGACTTATTATTTAAAATTAAATCATTTATCGGGTATTTCCGGAAGTTATATCAATATCGGTTCAACTTATCTGGAAATGAAAAAATATAAAGAAGCAGAAGAATACCTGCTAAAATCGCTGAATATTTACAAAAGCACCCACAATGCAGTAGGTATGGTTGACATGTTGGATCGATTAAGAGAATTATTTGAAGCTAAAAAAGAATTTGACGTGGCTTTAAAATACAACAAATTATATCACAGCATGAAAGATTCTATTGGTGCAATAAGTAACAGCAGGGAAATGGGTGAAATTGAAGAAAGGTTTAAAAATGAAAAATTAAAGGCGCAAAGAGAAATTGAATTTAAAAAAGAAAAAGAGAATCAGGAAGCACAGGCAGCGGCTAAAAACAAACAAAAAAATATTATCCTGGCATTTGTTTTAATTATTCTTGTGGTGATGGCTGCTTTTTCGCGTGTTTTATATAATCGTTTTAAAATTACTAAACAACAAAATGTACTTATAGAAAAACAAAAACAAGAAGTACAGGTACAAAAAGAAATTATTGAGGCTAAACAAAAAGATATATTGGATAGTATAGCTTACGCCAGCCGAATACAGCGTTCACTTTTGCCTAATGAGAAACTTTTGAGCAAGTATCTGAATAAGAATAAAGGTTAATGATTATTATTTGGGTTTCATCGGGCACATCGAATGTATATGCTCTACTCGTCCTGATTTTGTAATTATTAATTATGTGGCTTCTCCGCCACGGCGAACCAAAAAAGGTTGATAATGATTATTGTCGCCCTCAAGGGAATTCTGTTAAGAATTTTGATATAAATTTTTCTTCGTGTAATTTTAGATTTTATTTAAGCATTAAATCATTTAGCAAAACTAAAATTACGGAGCCACGTCAGCGTCGAATATGTATTAACTCAAATCGACGCCTTCGTGGCGACAATAAAAAATTTATTTCAAAATTTAAGAATTCCCTTGAAGGCTTGATTTCTTTTGTTTCTTTTCTTTATCAAGAAAGAAAAGAAATAGTAAATATTGAGTTTTTAATTTTGCCTTGTTATTATTTACGGCAGCGGAGGTCTCAGATTCAATACCCAATATTAATATTAAACTTTAGATTCTTCTACGTTCTTTTTTCTTGATAAATCCGCCGCGGCGGAGAACCAAACCCGCCTGACAGGCAGTCAGGAAATCAAGGCTGCAAATAATTTCCTTGAGGCCGAAACCAGTATCTTCAACTATTACTAAAATTTACCAAGAAGGCTAAAAACGCTATATTAAAAATTCTAATTGTCATCCTGATCCACCTGAGGCGGAGAAGGTTCTGTACTCAAATTAAATTTAAACTATAGATTTCTCTATTCTTATTTGCGATTCGCGTCAGCAATAGGTGCGGATGAGCTTAAGCGCAGATGTAATGCGCTGCGAAATCCGTCACCGGTCCGAAGGAATTGCCTTCGCGAATCGCGATTCTTTTTGTTACTTTTTCTATTAAAGAAAAAGTAAATAAAAAAATAAAATCAGTAAATACGAACTAGTTTTATTAAATCTTTTGAAGAGATAAACAGTGATTTGCGCTAAGCAACCTGTTGATTAGACAGCAAAAAAGTGAAGCACAAATCAGCGTTGGTTTTCCTTTTGCTTCTATCTCAAAACAGGCTAAAGAAAAAATTTATGAACTAATTAGACTAAAGAAATACTAAAACCCAAACAACAAGGTATCTATTGAAAATAAATGCCATTCAACCGGAACGCACAATAAGAAAATTAAAAGAATTAAACGTGGAAAAACATGTTTCATGTCCCACAATGCGGTGTGTAATCCAAATCCAATAGATGCAACAATTAAACTGGCACCCAATAAAAATAAACAGGGAATAGTAAAAAGTCCGAAAATAAGTAAAAACCCACAAATGAAAACCGTTAGTGCATTAAACCAGGTACCGGCTACAATAAAAAAATCGGGAATACCTTTGCCGTATAAAGGTTGACGAATCGCATCAACGGCTTGCTTCATTCCAATTTTTATAACGGCATCATACCCTTGAAAGAAAAATAACAAGCCTAAAAATACCCGGGCGGTTAGTACAGCGAATTCGCTGTGATATTGATAAAAAAACTCCATTTTACAATAGCGAATTTATACAATCATAAGCACACTTGCAATGCGCAATATCATTTATTATCCATTCTTTTTGAGTTTTATTAGATTTTTTTGAATCAATACATCATTGGGCATCATGGCTTTTTGTATACGTTTGGCATAAATAATGCTATCGGTTATATCTTTGTTTTTTTCTTCGATAATTTTTTTCTGGAGCTCTGTTTCTTTGTTTTTTACTTCAATAGCCATTTTTTGTTTGCGCGTTGTTTTTAAAGATCGAAAAATGAAAATTGCAAATAAACCCAGAATGAATAAAATCCCGCTCACCAAAGCAAGAATCATTTTTTGCTTTTTATGTTCTGCAACGTAAACCGCGTCTTTGAGGTCTTGTTCCGCTTTATTTGCCATTTCCTTTTTCTGAAACTCATAATTCAATTCTATTCGGGTCAAATCTTTCCGTTTGTTTTCGTTGTAAATTGAATCTTCTAATATTTTATAAAGTCGGTGATTTAAAAACGCCCCTTTGAAGTTTCCTTGTAAAGAATCTAAAAAACTCAGGCTTTTATGTACATTGCTTTGCTGTTCTAAATTACCACCGCTTTTTGCAAAACTTAAACATTTGGCCAAATGGTTTTGCGCGTCCTTATATTTTTTTTGTTTCAATTCAATATTTCCCATATTAAAATAAGCCAATCCTAAAGCCATTTGATAATTGTTTTTTTCGGCAATGGCTATGCTTTTAAAATGGTAATCCATGGCCTTATCGAGTTCACCCAGATTTTCATAACAGGCGCCAAGGGTGGTTAGCATAAGGGCCTGATGCTCCATATCTGACATTTTATCAAATAAGCTTAAAGCTTGCTCTACGTATTCGATGGCCGTTGTAAATTCTTTCATTGCATGATAAGCTGAGCCCAAATTACCGTATTGCAATGCCAATCCTCTCTCATCATTCAGTTTAAGGCATATATCCACTACTCGTTTATAGGTTTCAATGGCCTTATTATAATCTTTATTGTATTGATGTATAATTGCAATATTGCCCAATTGGTAAACACTGCCCGCTTGATCCTGAATGGAATCATAAATAAATAATGCTTTATTACAAAGTTCCAAGGCCTTCGGAAAATTACTCTGTGAAATGTATACGGCACCTAAACTTCCCAGCACTTTGGCTACCCCAGACTTATCATTCATTTGATTTTTTAATGCTAAACTGGCATTCCAATGCTCAATGGTTTTAAAAAAATTTCCATTTTGATAATCGGCATATCCCAATTGAAAAAACGCGTTTGACAGGCCTCGCTTATAATTTAATTTTTCAGCGAGAAGTTTTGATTTTAAGATATAGTGCATGGCCGAATCCCGTTCAACAAAAAAATATTTAGACGCAAGTACATGATATTGATTAACCAAATTACTATCCGCTTTTTGCTTTTGTATTACGGCTTTTAAAGAATCTATTTCATGAGGTTGAGCAAAAAAGGAAGATGAAAGCAAAAGAAAAAAAATTACCCGCATGTGCATAGTTACAAATTACAATAATAAATTGGCAAGAAAGAAAAGACATTGGGAAAATTGATGTAAATCAGACAAAAAAAGAACGACAATTTTGTTACAAACGGTGTTAATAAGCTGTTGAAAACCCTTGATTTTAGCAATTATTTTAGTTATCTTCGCAGGGTAAAATGAACGCCATGAAAACGGATTATTTTGAGTCCGGAAAAAAACACAAAGGTCTGAATTACAGAACTTTAATTTACTTTAAAGACTTCATTCTATTTAATAACTTACTTTTTGCTCCGTCCGGAGCCTGATTTTTAATTGGTTTTTACTGTTATTTCCCTGAAAAAGAAACAGATACGCAGACCTTGATGGGACTGAGGATAGCGAAGCTATACAATGGGAAGAAAAAATTCAAAAAAACTAATTGAACCAAGCATTTAAACAACTATCGAGCCACCATCAAGGTGCATTTAAAAATTTGAAATGATCACCCTCATCAATTACGGCTTAGGCAATTTAAGATCGGTAGAAAAAATATTTTTACGCGTGGTGAATAAAATCTACAAATACTCCATACACAATTCTTTAGATTTGAATTTAGGGTAATGTCAAATAAAAAGCAAAATAAATTAAGTGATTTATCGCCGCATTTGTTCTGGGATTACGACATAAATTCACTTTCAGCGGACAAATCAGAACATGTTATTATTGAACGAGTATTGGATTATGGCTTAATCAACGATTGGAAATGGCTGTTATCCTATTATGGGAAACAAAAAATAATTGATACAGCTTTGCAACTTAATAACCTCAGTTTGTTGAGTGCTATATTTCTCTCAACCATATTTGAAATTGAAAAAGAAAAATTTGCGTGTTACAAAAACAAACGGTCAGCACACAATTATTTGAATTACTAAAAAATCTAATGAAGATTCCGGGCTTTGAGGAACTTTATTTGGTTGGTGGAACATCTCTTGCCTTACAATTGGGTCACCGCATTTCGGTTGATATAGACTTGTTCGGAAAAACAGAATTATCAGAATTTGAATTAAATGATGTAATCCAAAACTTGGGTTCAGTTACCCTCCTCAATAAAAGTAAAAATATTAAAATTTATACCATTAACGGAATAAAAGTTGATATAGTAAACTATCCGTATAAATGGATTGACACAACTTTGAATATTGAAGGCATTCGATTAGCCGGTAAAAAAGATATTGCTGCCATGAAATTGAATGCCATTGCCGGTAGAGGGAGTAAAAAAGATTTTGCTGACCTTTACTTTTTACTGAATGAATTTACTTTAGCAGAAATGATTAAATTTTATAAAGAAAAATATCCGGAAGCATCCGAATTTTTAGTTCTTAAAAGCCTCACTTGGTTTGATGATGCCGACCTTGAACCTGAAATCAACTGGATTATCAAACAAAACTGGACTGATATAAAACAAAGCATTATTAAAACTACTAGTGAATATTTAAATCACTTGTGATCTATTTCTTCAACCATACTTTATAAATGATCACCCTCATCAATTACGGCTTAGGCAATTTAAGATCGGTAGAAAAAATATTTTTACGCCTGAACCAAGAGGTATGCATTACATCCGACATTGATAAAATTGCACAAGCCGAAAAACTCATCCTGCCCGGCGTTGGACATTTTGCCAAGGGCATGGAAAAATTAAAGGAATTGAATTTAATTGAAACATTAAACCAAAAAGTTTTACAAGATAAAACGCCTATACTCGGTATTTGCTTGGGTATGCAACTCATGACCAAACATAGCGAAGAAGGAAATATTAACGGACTGGGATGGATAGATGCGCAAACCAAAAAATTTGATTTGCAAAAACCTTTCAAAGTTCCGCACATGGGTTGGAATAATGTAACGCACAAAAAAAATTCTGTTTTAGCGAAGGAACTTAATAACGAAGCTTCTTTTTATTTTGTGCATTCTTACTACGTAAGTTGTAATGTAACACAGGATATTTTGTTTGAAACACAATACGGACACGATTTTGTTTCCGGATTTCAAAGAAAAATATTTACGGGGTGCAGTTTCATCCTGAAAAAGTCACAGAGCCGGTTTACAACTCATGCAAAATTTTATTGCCGCTTAAACATGTTTCGTCCACGCGTTATACCCGTATTATTATTAAAAGGACAGGGTTTGGTAAAAACCGTGCAATTTAAAAAACCAAATTACATTGGCGACCCCATTAACGCCGTTAAAATATTTAATGATAAGGAATGTGATGAATTAATTTTTTTAGACATCACCGCATCTAAAGAAAACAGAAGCATAGATTTAAAAAATGTATACAGAAATAAAACAATGTAGAATTTCCGAAAGTAAAAACTTGATTAAAGTCTTGTCGTTAGGAGAACAATACCTCACTGGGGTTTTTCCTAAAACTAAGGAAGAAACAATTACTAAGGGACCATTAGAACTTGTTTGGTGTCCTGATAGTGGTCTGCTTCAAATGAAGCAAACATATAGTTTAGATGAGATGTATGGCGATAATTATGGTTATAGATCAGGTCTAAATTCATCAATGGTAAAACATTTGACACATAAGGTAAATACATTAGAAAAGATGGTTAAGTTAAGTGAAAGTGACTTAGTTATAGACATAGGTAGTAACGATGCAACAACACTTAAGGCTTATTCTGGCAAACATCTAAAAGTAGGAATTGATCCAACCGGATTAAAATTCAAAGAATATTATAAAGATAACATAAAACTAATACCTACTTTTTTTCTGCAGAATCCTTTCAAAAGGAATATCCAAATAAGAAAGCTAAAATTATCACTTCAATAGCAATGTTCTATGATCTAGAGGATCCAATGAATTTTATTGAAAACATTGCAGATTGTTTGACAGATGATGGAATTTGGCATTTTGAACAGAGCTACATGCCTTCTATGCTTCGAACAAACTCATACGATACGATATGTCACGAGCACTTAGAGTTTTATTCCTTTAAAGTTGTAAAGAATTTGGTTGAAAGATGTGGGTTACGTGTGGTAGATGTTCAAATGAATGCAATTAATGGTGGAAGTTTTTCTGTGACTGCTTGTAAAAAAAATGCCGAATTTAAATCTAATAACCCAATTATAAATTGGATGATCAAACAAGAGGATGATATGGGCTTAGATACACCTAAGCCATATAGAGATTTTGAAGAAAGGGTTTTTAAGCATCGTAAAAATCTCATAGAGTTAATTGACGCGTTAGTATCTGACGGAAAGAAAGTGTTTGGCTATGGCGCATCTACAAAGGGGAATGTACTTTTACAGTTTTGTAATTTCACACCAAAGCAAATACCTTATATTGCCGAAGTAAATAAGGATAAATTTGGAAGCTTTACACCAGGCACACATATTCCAATAATTTCTGAAACTGAAGCAAAAACAATGAAGCCCGATTATTTTTTAGTTCTTCCATGGCATTTTAAACATAATATACTTGAGAGAGAACAAGATTTTTTGGCAAATGGGGGTAAATTTATTTTTCCATTACCGGAAATTGAAATTGTATAGAAAATCGGGAAGTTTTTAAATTCTTAGGCGCTATGGAAAATGTAATAATTTTTGGAATTAATGGTCAAGACGGTTATTATTTAAAGACTTTGCTAAATTCAATGGATTTGAATGTAATCGGCGTCTCACGTAGCAAAGGTGATTGGGTTCAAGGAGATGTGTCTGATTATGGTTTTGTGGAAAATCTTATAAAACTCAATAAACCATCGTATGTTTTTCATTTAGCGGCTAACTCTACAACGCACCATGATGCGTTATGGCAAAACCACGCAGCAATTTCAACTGGCACATTGAATATTTTAGAAACAACTAGGTTATATTCTTTGAATACGAGAGTCTTTATTTCTGGAAGTGCTGTTCAATTTGAGAATAGCGGAGTTTCAATTAGTGAGAAAACACCATTTGCCCCCATAAATCCATACGCGGTTAGCAGAATCCATTCAGTAATGGCGGCAAGATATTATAAAAACACTTTCGGTCTTAAAGCATATGTTGGATATTTTTTTAATCATGACAGTCCTTTAAGGACTGAAAGGCATGTAAATCAAAAGATTGCATTAGCGGTTCAGCGAATAGCCAAAGGAAGTGATGAGAAAATTGAGTTAGGGGACATTAGCGTAAAAAAGGAATTTAATTTTGCGGGTGACATGATGGACGCTATATGGCTATTAGTCAACCAAACAAAGGTGTATGAGGCGGTAATTGGATCAGGCGTATCTTATAGCATAGAGGATTGGTTAGATTGTTGTTTTGGACTGATGAAAAAGGATTGGAAAAATTTTGTAGTTCTGAAAGAGTCGTTTAAGGCTGAGTATAAAAATCTTATAAGCGACCCTTCACTTATTAAAGAGTTAGGTTGGAAACCGAAAGTTGATATAAGTAAACTAGCTGAATTAATGATTAAATAAAATTAGTAAATATGGCAGAAACTTTAGGAATGCTTTGTGATAAGCTAACAATTTTAAAACTTAAACAATACCACACAGAATCGGAAGAACGGTTAAAAAGTTTAGGTACGCAGGCTAAACAATTGCAAGAAGAAATTGATGAATTTGTTTTTTAACGCGACGCATGGAAATATTCCTTTGGAGCGACTTGTGTTTGCGTCAAATAAGATCTATAAGAAAGAAGGCAACAGTGTAGCCGAGATTAAAGGTAATATTGGGGATGTGATATCACAATTAGCAGAGATAAATTGTAAGCTATGGCATGAAGTTGAAAAGGGGTATGATATCGAGAATGTTCCTACTAATGAAAAAAATACCATTGTCAAAAAATTAGCCGTTACCAAAAACGTGAACGAATTATATGCACATGTGTTTGGTTTGAATTATGGATTGGAATGCATCGGTCTCCGTTACTTCAAGGGCATGGAAAATCCTAAAGGATTGAACTTATTGAAACATTACCAAAAGTTTTACAGATAAAACGCCATTCAATTTGCTTGGGTATGCAACTCATGACCAAACATAGCGAAGAAGGAAATATTAACGGACTGGGATGGATAGATGCGCAAACCAAAAAATTTGATTTGCAAAAACCTTTCAAAGTTCCGCACATGGGTTGGAATAATGTAACGCACAAAAAAGATTCTGTTTTAGCGAAGGAACTTAATAACGAAGCTTCTTTTTATTTTGTGCATTCTTACTACGTAAGTTGTAATGTAACACAGGATATTTTGTTTGAAACACAATACGGACACGATTTTGTTTCCGGATTTCAAAAAGAAAATATTTACGGGGTGCAGTTTCATCCTGAAAAAAGTCACAGAGCCGGTTTACAACTCATGCAAAATTTTATTGCCGCTTAAACATGTTTCGTCCACGCGTTATACCCGTATTATTATTAAAAGGACAGGGTTTGGTAAAAACCGTGCAATTTAAAAAACCAAATTATATAGGTGATCCGATTAACGCCGTTAAAATATTTAATGATAAGGAATGTGATGAATTAATTTTTTTAGACATCACCGCATCTAAAGAAAACAGAAGCATAGATTTAAAAACAGTAAAAGATATTGCCGACGAAGCTTATATGCCCTTTGCCGTTGGAGGTGGAATAAAAGATGTGAAAACAGCCAAAGCATTAATTAACGCCGGAGCCGAAAAAGTAATTATCAATTCGGCCTTTGCTACCAATCCGGATTTAATTTCAGAAATAGCCAATGAACTAGGCAACCAAAGTGTAGTGGTATCTATCGACGTAAATAAAAACTGGCTGGGCAAAACTTTTGCTTACACCCATAGCGGGACAAAAAAAGTAAATACCGATATTTTAGCCTTGGCTCAATTAGCCGCTGAAAAAGGCGCCGGTGAAATCATGATCAACAGCATTGCCAATGATGGCCTAATGACCGGTTATGATTTAGAATTAATTAAACACATATCCGAGCACGTTAGTATACCGGTTATAGCCTGCGGAGGCGCCGGTAAATTAGATGATTTAAAAGCCGCACATCAGGCGGGAGCCCATGCCCTGGCCGCCGGCTCCATGTTTGTTTATCAAGGACCACATAAAGCGGTGTTGATTAATTATTTGGAGAACGCAAAAGAAATAGACATGTTTTAAAGTGATTGCGAATAAAAATATTTTATGAGAACTAAGACAAAAGAGCTTTTTAGCCAAGGGCATTTATTAATTAAAAATCGAATTAATTGAATAAATCATTGTCCTTAAAACTTTCCAAACGAACCTCAAAGGCCTTCTTAAACATACTTGGTTTATTTGGTTTGAAAGGAATTAATGTATTAATCAGCTTTCTTCTAGTGCCAATAACTTTAGGGTATTTAGACCCCGTACGATACGGATTATGGATAACATTAAGTGGAATTTTTAATTGGTTTAGCTTATTTGATATAGGACTTGGAAATGGTTTAAGATTTAAACTTGCAGAATCATTGGCTAATGAAAATAAAACACAAGCAAAAATATACATTAGTACTACTTATGCTGCTCTATCCATAATATTTGGAATATTATTTATTTTATTCACCATTGCAAATCAATACATCGAATGGCACTCAATACTCAATACCTCCATAAGTATGGAGGAAGAATTAAAAATGCTTGCTCAATTTGTATTTCTTTTTTTCTGTATAAGATTTGTAACGCAGCTCATTTCTGTAATCGCCTTAGCTAATCAAGAGCCTGCATTTGCGCAATTCTTAGATGTAATTGGAAGGATTATAGCAGTATTCGGAATTTATTTACTTACAAAATATAAAAAAGAAAGTTTACTTTATATGGGTATTATTTTAACAGCATTACCTGTACTTACAACTTTAATTGCAAGTTTCATTTCATTTAAAAGTAAATATAAAAATATTCAACCGGGTTTTAAGTTTATACGATTTATAGAAATTAAAAAAATCCTAAACCTCGGTATTAAATATTTTATAATTCAAATTGCGGCTATCATATTTTATCAAACCAATAATCTAATTATTACACAAATCGTTGGGCCTGAAGCTGTAACCGACTACAGTATAGCTTTTCAATTGTTTAGCATAATAACAATTATTTTCTTAACTATTCTTACACCGTATTGGAGTGCTTTTACAGATGCTTTCACTCGAAATGATTTTGACTGGATTAAAAAAGTGATGAGAAATTTGAAATTAATTTGGGGAATTATGTTACTATTAACTGTTATACTATATTTTGCCTCAGATTTTATAATAAAAATTTGGATTGGAAAAGAAGTTAACATTAACAAAGAACTTTATTTAACAATGGCCATTTACATTATTGTAAATGCATTGAATGCTATTTATAGTTATTTTTTAAATGGTGTTGGCCGTTTAAACTTACAATTGTATTCATCTGTAATTTTTGCAATAGTACATATTCCACTTGCACTTTACTTTGGTAAGCAATTTGGCGTTAACGGTATTATGTTTTCAACAATATTTTTTGCATTAATTCAAATAATTATATTTCATATACAATATAATATGATTATTACTAAAGTTGATAAAGGCATTTGGTCAAAATAATTTCACACTTAATAAAATACCATTGCAAACAAAAAAAATAAAAACAATTTTAATAACAGGCATTAACGGTTTTTTAGGCAGCCACATTGCTGAAACCTTGAGTGATAAATATCAAATTATTGGGCTAATAAGGAGCAAATCTAATTTGCATAAGATAAATTCATTTAAGGAGAAATTGATACTTTATAACGTTGACGAAATAGCCTTAGAAATTCCTTTTCTGGAAAATGAAATAGATTTGATTATCCATACGGCTACATCATATTCATCTGATGACACTATTTCAATTCTGGATTCAAATCTAATTTTTCCTCTAAAATTATTACGTCTAGCATTAAAAAATAAAGTTAGCGTATTCATCAATACTGATACGTTTTATACATTAGATTATGGGGTAATGCAGGATTATGTAATTTCAAAAAAACAATTCTTACAATGGGCTAAATATTACAGCGAAAAGATTAAAATAGTTAATCTTATTATTGGCATTATCTTTGGCCCCAATGACCATAATGGTAAATTTACCCCTTCAATAATAAAACGACTTTTAAGAAATGAAAATGAACTGGACTTAAGCCCTGGTGAACAAAAAAGGAATTTTCTTTTTATTAGAGAGGCGGCGGAGATTTATGAAATTATCGTTGAAAAAACAAATGAAATTCCTTATGGATTTAATAGTTTTAACATTGGAACAGGGGTATCAACAAGTATAAAAGATTATATTGACTTAATACACAAATTAACAAACTCAACTACCAAACTAAATTATGGTAAATTAGAATATAGACAGAATGAAATTATGAATCCTGATTTTCAAATAAATGAAATTAATTCCTTAGGCTGGAGGTCAACCATAAGTCTTGAACAAGCATTGAGAATAACTATTGAACACTTAAAGGGAAAAGAGTATGAACATGAATCAAATAACTGAACTTTTACTTCCCTTAAAAGGTAAAAGTATTCTCATTACTGGAAGCGGTGGTATGTTAGGTATAGCTTTTCAAGAAATGATTCATAAATACTGCGTTGATACTACAGTTTTTGCTTACAAGAAATCACAATTAGACGTTACATGTAGGAAATCCGTTTTATCTTGTGAAAAATTAAAACCGGATTCAATTATTCATTGTGCTGCAATAGTAAACGCAGATTACTGTGAAGTTGAACAAGATTTTGCAAAAAAAGTCATTGTTGGGGGGACACAAAATATTATTGAACTGGCTAATAAATGTAATTCAAAAATAATTTATCCTCAATCTTTCCTGATTTTTGACGGTAAAGTTACGCCAATTAATGAAGATACTAAACCAAACCCACTTTCTGCATATGGTAGATTTAAATTGGAAGCTGAAATACTGATAAGAGAGCAAGTAAATGATTCTATTGTAATTAGAATGGCAGGGTTTTTCGGGGGCCGAAAAGTTGATAAGAATTTTGTCGGGAAAATTATTCCGGAAATTTCAAAATACATCAAAGAAGGTAAAAGTACGATTTCAATTGGAGACAGAATTTGGCAACCAACATTTACAAATGATTTAGCGTTAAATTCGCTAGTGTTACTTGCTCAAAATAAAAATGGAGTCTATGGAATGGCTTCACATGGAAAAGCATCGTTTTACGAACTAACAAGTATAATAATTAATAAACTCGAAATTGAAGATAAAATAAAATTGACTTTTACAAAAACAGAAAGTCTTGGCCTAAATGAAAAAGCAATTCGACCTGACATTGCAATCATTAGCAATGAACGTCTTATAAATGAAAATATGGAATTTCAACGCTGTTGGAAGGAGGCCTTAA
This sequence comes from Sphingobacteriaceae bacterium, assembly GCA_016715905.1. Taxonomy (NCBI): domain Bacteria; kingdom Pseudomonadati; phylum Bacteroidota; class Sphingobacteriia; order Sphingobacteriales; family Sphingobacteriaceae; species Sphingobacteriaceae bacterium. The sequence goes on from JADJXI010000007.1 coordinate 276,939, forward strand.
CGGAATATATTAATGACCCTTATTTTAAAAACTTATTTGTATGAATACAATATTAGACAACTATCATTCTCCTTTTCTTGGACAATTAAAAAACAGAATAGTAATGTCAGCAATGACAAGAGGATTTGCCAGCGAAAAACACTTATGCACTCATGATATTTTGGAGTATTATGAACGACGTGCCAAAGATGGAATTGGCTTAATAATAACTGAAGGAATTATTATTCATCCATCAGCAGACGGTTACAATCGAGTCCCCCATTTATATACGAATGAACAAGCTAAAGAATGGAAAAAAGTAACAGATGCTGTGCACAACCATAACACGAAAATTTTCGCACAACTATGGCATTGTGGTAGAATTTCACACTCAGATTTCACAAATGGAGAAACCATAGTAAGCTCTACCAACAAACCAGCAGAAGGAATAAATAGACAAAACAATAAACCATTCGGTACACCAAGAGCACTTAAAACGGATGAGATTCCAATGATTTACGATATGTTTATGAATTCTGCAGATAAAGCATTTGACGCAGGTTTTGATGGAGTTGAAATTCATATGGGACATGGATATTTAATTGATCAATTTCTAGATTCAAGAATTAATGATAGAAATGATAAATATGGAGGAAGTATTGAAAACAGATGTCGTATTGCTCTTGAATTAACAGAACAGCTTCTAAAGAAATTCGGGCCTAATAAAATATTATTAAGACTTTCGCCTTCAAGAATGATGGGTGGCTTATACGAATGGCCGGAACTTGATGATATGATTAACTATTTATTCTCAGAACTAGAAAAGTTAGGCCTAAGATTAATAGATATAAGTTGTGCCAATGCTGACTATCATCAAACATCCGGCAAATCAATAAGGAAAATTAGAAAGTTATGGAAACACACTATTATTGGAGGAGCATCTTTGAGTGTTGCATCTGCGAATTCAGAAATAAGAGACGGTTACTTAGATTTGGTGACTTGGGGGAGAGCGATTCTGGCAAATCCTGATTTTGTAACGAAATTAAAAGAATTAAAACCACTCCAGACAATGACTGATGAAATGAGAACAATATTATATTAATTTGAAACTCGAATACAATCTCCCTTTACTATCTATTGCAATTCCGACATGGAATCGGGCTAAAATTTTAAAATTGGCTTTAAACAATTTATTGCCACAAATTTTACCCTTTAAAGATAAGATACAATTTATCATCTCTGATAACGGCTCAACTGATGAAACAGCTCAAGTCATAGAAGAGAATAAAAGAAATTATTCAGAAATTAATTTTATTCATTTTAAACATCTCACGAATACAGGGTATTATGGTAATTTTACCAAATGTAGAGAATTAGCAAACGGAAAATATTTTTGGTTACTATCTGATAATGATTATGTTGTTGACGGTATAGTAAGAGAAGTTGTTAATAGGCTAATTAGTGACCATCCAACTTTCGTTTTTTTGTCTGATTGGGGTGAATACGTCAAAGAAGAAAAATTTAAATACATTCATTTTCACAAACCTATGTCAATTAACGAGGCGCTTGTGAAATACAATTACAAATTAACTTTAACGAGTGCAGTTATATTCCTAAATTTCAAACAGCATGATTCAAATTACTTAGAAGAATTTAGAGGGAATGCTTTTATTGGTTATATTTTTTTCATGACTAGTTTAATTAATAAAGGTAATGCAATTATTATTTACGGCAAAGGATTACTCACAAACTATGCCGATATTAGTTTCAATGTGTTCTACGCGTTTTCGGTAGAATTAAAAAAATGTTTAAAATATGCTGTTGGCAAAAAACTAATATCAAAAGCAATTGAGAATTCCGTGATTAACAATTCAATAAAAGATTTAACAGCAAATCATTACATAGCGTACAGGTTAAATGGAAAAATTTTTGGAGAAGGTGTAACTGATAAAGACCAAATTGAAAGCCTATTAAAACAAGGATTCGAAGAATATGAAAATTATAAAAAAGTGTTACAACCGTTATTTCGATTATCAAAGAATGGATTGAAAATAATTTATTATAAAAAGAAAATAATAAAAAAAATTACAAAAAGAATTATATCTAATGCGTAAATTATATACCATAAACAAATTGCTTAATCCCTTTGGTGTAGAGTTAAAAAAATACAATCTCAACAATAACGAATTATTGAGAAGGTCCAATTTTTTTAAAGAAAAAAAGATTGATTTAATCATTGATGTTGGCGCCAATGTTGGGTCTTTTGGAGACGAAGCAAGAAAAGGTGGTTACCGTGGGAAAATTTGTTCTTTTGAACCTATAAAAGTATTATATGAAAAATTAGAGAAAAAATCTTCTTTAGACTGTAATTGGGAATCCTTTAATTTTGCATTAGGTGATAATAAAAGAAATACAATTATTAATATTTCAAAAAACTTGCATAGTAATTCAATACTTGGAATGTTAGATTTGCACAAAAATACTCAACCCACATCTTCATATATAAATCAAGAAAACATTGAGGTGGAAATGCTTGATAATATTTTTGAGCGAATAAATAGAAATAATAGCAATATTTATTTAAAAATTGATACACAAGGTTATGAGTCCTTTGTTTTAGAGGGGGCCAAAAAATCCTTGAGTAAAATTAATTTTATACAACTAGAGATGTCGTTAAAGCCACTTTATGATGGACAATTATTATTTCACGATCTTTATTCCATGTTAATAAAAGAAGATTACAAATTATATAATGTTGAGCGTGGTTTTACAAATGAATCAAATGGGGAATTAATGCAATTAGATGGCATATTCGTTCGAGAAGAAAGTTGAACACAACATTAAATTATAGTAAAAATCAGCTAATAAATACAAGATTAGCAACGAAACTATCTAATAAAAATGAGAAAATTGGACTTTTTTTGGTTTTTATGTTACTTGCTGTATCCGGAATAGAATACTTTTATAGATCTCAATATTATATAATTGTCGCATTTATAATTTCCGGATTCTTTTTCATTAAAGCTAACCTAAAATTCGAATCTTCTCTCACTCTAATTATTGCAATTTTTTTAATAGTTGAATCGTTTCAATATGCAACTTTTGGAGGTTTTAATTTATGGACATTTTCAGGGTCTTATATTCGTCTTCTCCTCGCTTATTTTGTAGTTCAAATTACCGGCAAAAATTTCCCAAAACTATATGTAAAAGTCCTTTACTTTTTCTCCATAGTATCTCTTTTATTTTACTCTGTGTCTTTTTTGCCCGGGATGAGTGTGTTTTATAAAAACATACTTGGGAATTTGGTTCCGCCAATTTTCAAAGCGGAAGGAGACTTCTATTTACCAATCCCTAATATTGTGATATTTAACTTTGAAGATTCTTTATTTATAGATTCACGTAACCCCGGTCCATTTTGGGAGCCTGGAGCATTTGCAGTATTTTTAATTATTGCGTTACTTTTTAATCAAATTGAAGAAAAAAAATTATTAAAGAAAAAAAATATTGTTTTTACTATTTGTCTCATAACAACATTTTCAACAGCAGGCTATTTAGCATTTTTTATTTTCTTAATATTTTTGAACTATGACCTAATTAAGAGAAATGTTTTATATTCGTTTTTATTATTTGGCTTAATTACTTCTACGTTATTTTTATATGAACATATACCATTTTTAAAAGAAAAAATTGAAAATAATATAGATATAGCAGATGAATCAACTTCTTCTCGTTTTGGGAGTGCACAAGCTGATTTAGTTTACTTCAGTAAAAGTCCGTTTTTTGGTATGGGAAGAGCTGGTGCTAAAAACAACTTTAAAGATGATTTTACTCATGATGACCATCGTAATAATGGAATTTTCGTGCTACTAGCAAACTATGGCTTACCATTTACACTTTTCTACATTTTCTTTATTTATTTCACTTTTTTGAAAATTGGAAAGTTATGTGGTTTTTCTTCTGCTTATTCAATTTTTTCAATCTTAATTATTCTCATTCTTGCCTTTTCTCAAGCCCTCTTTCTAAAGCCAATTTTTAATGCCTTCTTATTTTTACCGGAAGTATTTAACAGATATTTGAATGCTAAGGCTAACATGCCAATAAAAATAAATGGGAATTAAAGAAATAATATTAAAATCATACAGACTCTTTAAAAAAACGTTTAAGAAAATTAAATCAATTGAGTATTTATTCTATTTAGGTAATAACTACTCTTGTCCTGTATGCGTTATCAAATTAAAAAAATTTAAAACTTATGGGGGTAGTTATTCAATTAAGGGGCAAAATATAGATCACACAACTCCTAATTATTCATGCCCAAAATGCGGAAGTGGAATACGTCATCGATTAATCATGGCATTTTTAAAGCAAAATCATGATAAATTGCTTTCAGGAAGAAGAAAAATTTTACATTTCGCACCAGAAAAATATATTACCAATTTTTTTAATCACTATAGCAATATTGAATATATTCAAGCTGATATTGATCCTACCAAATTTAAAAATGCAATTAAACAGGATATTACAAACATTACTTTGCCTTTAAATAGTATAGATGGGATAATATGTATACATGTATTAGAACACATTTATGAAGATTTAATAGCTATTCAACAATTAAATAAAGTTTTAAAGCCGGGAGGATGGTTGCTGTTGGTATTACCCATTTACGGGGATGTTACCTTTGAAATTCCAAATTTAACTGCTAAAGAACGTGAGGTACAATACGGAATTGATGAGCATATGCGATTGAACGGTTTAGACATTACCCGAAAATTAGAAGATGAAGGATTCGAAGTAACCGTAATTTCAACAGAAAATATTGTTGGTGATTATTTTGATAAAAAAATAAAAACACCACATTCTGAAAGCGATAAATATCTTTTTTATTGCACAAAAGTAAAATAGGTGATAAAAATTTCAGTCGTTATACCAACTTTTAATCGAAGAGAACACTTAAAACAACTTTTAATTCAACTTAATGAAATTTCCGGTCAAAATTATTGTTTAGAAATTATCGTTGTAGTTGACGGTTCTACTGATGGGACTCTTGAACTGCTTAAAAAAGAATTTGATTTTGTCCATATTGTTGAAGGTGATGGAAATTGGTGGTATACTAAAAGTATGAATGAGGGATTTAATTATTCTAAACGGTTTAACTCAAAGTACACACTATTATTAAATGATGATGTTATACTCGGTTTAAACTATATTGAAAATATTGTGAAAGCAGCTGAATCAAAAAATGATTCCATCGTCTCTTCCATCTGCTTCTCTCACGAAACTCCCCATTTGTTATTTGATGCCGGAGTGAAAGAAATAAAGTGGTGGCGATTTAAATTCATTAAGTATCTAAAGCAATTAGGCACGGCTAATCCAAAAGATTATACAGGACTTTATCCAACCTTGGCCATTACCGGAAGAGGGACATTAATTCCTACAAATTTACTTTTCACTCTTAATTTATATGATGAAGGCTTTAAACAATATGGCTCTGATATTGAATTAGGATTTAGGGCAAGTGCAAATAGCATAAAAATGTTTGTGAGTTGGGACGCACAAATATTCAGCATAGTAAATACCACCGGAAAAGGAGCTTCATTTATCAAATCATCATTTTTTGATTTTATTAAAAGTCAATTTAATCCATACAGCATGAATTATTTACCAGATTCATTTCGGATAGCCTGGCGTTATGGTATAAAATTACTTTTCCCTTTAACCTGCAGTATTATTTTGCTTGGAAATTTAAAGGCTTACTGCTTTAATAAAAAGTATTAAATAAATGTGTGGACTAAGCGGGTTTATTGTTTGTGATAATTCAACTATTTCTTTAGATGAATTGCAAATCATGAATAGAACAATGATTAACAGAGGCCCGGACGCGGAAGGTTACTATTATATGAATGGCAAACTTGGTTTGGCATCGAGAAGACTAAAAATTAAAGACCTTAGCGATGGAGCCAATATGCCATTATCCAATGAAGATAATTCTGTTCAAGTAGTTTTTAATGGGGCAATTTATAACTTCAATGAGTTACGGCAAATATTAATACGAGATGGACATCACTTTAAAACAAGCGGTGACACAGAAGTTATTGTTCATTCATATGAAAAGTGGGGTATTGATTGTTTTAGCAAATTTAATGGGATGTTTGCCATAGCAATTTGGGACAGTAAATTAGAAAAAATTATTTTAGCCCGAGATCGAGTTGGAATTAAACCCCTCTATTATTATTACAACAATGGTAATATGGCTTTTGCTTCTGAATTAAAACCCTTGTTAAAATTTCCACTATTTAGAAAAGAAATTAATGTGGAATCGGTTTACACTTACATTTCACTTCACAATATACCTGCCCCTAAAACAATCTTTACTAATACCTTTAAATTAGAACCCGGAACTATTTTAGAATACCACAAAGGGGCATTCAAAATAAGCAGCTATTGGGATTTACTAAATGTTAATATTCAAAACAAACAATTAAAGTCAACCCATGAATATTTAGATGAAATTGATAATTTATTAACTGAATCCGTACGGCAAATGCTAATTGCTGACGTTCCCGTTGGAACATTTCTTAGCGGAGGCATTGATTCTTCTCTTATTGTGTCTATTATGTCCAAAATTTCACCAACTAAGGTAAATTCTTTTACCATTGGGTTTGACGATAAAAAGGTGAACGAAGCGGCACATGCCAAAAGTATAGCTGAACATTTAGGTTTGAATCATCACACGCTTTATCTTGAACAAAAAGATATTAGTGATACCATCTCTACGGTTGCTGAACATTATGATGAACCATTTGGGGACCTCTCACTTTTACCTACATTGTTACTTGCGAAATTCGCTAAAAAAGATATTACGGTAGCGCTTTCCGGCGATGGTGCAGATGAATTTTTTGCCGGGTATCCCCGCTTTATTAAAATTGGGAAAATGTACAGTAAGGAAAAGTGGTTAAGTTTAAATTCAATCTCATTACTATCTAAAATGTCTGCGCGATTCTTGACCGGCAAGTACAAAAAGATGGCCCAGGTGTTCGAATCCAAAGTTCTGGAAAAATCTTATACCTATATGATGGGGCATATTTCGGAGTTTGATTTAAGAAAAATAAGTATTGACAAACTACTTGGTTATGCGAGTGAAGTATCTAAATACAAACAAAATAAAATGGATTCGCTTGATTATACCTATTATCTTCTATCCAAACTTTATTTACCCGAAACTGTACTTAATAAAACAGACCGAGCAACCATGGCTAGTTCTCTCGAAGCAAGGGTTCCCTTTTTAGATCATCGATTAATTGAATATGCAGGAACAATACCCGTTAATGAAAAAATAAAAAATGGTCAGAATAAATTCTTATTAAGACAATTACTCAATAGATATATCCCAAAGTATTTAACCGACCGACCCAAAAAAGGATTTGATGTACCAATGGACTGGAATCAAAAAGATTTAAAAGAACTTGCCTTACACTATTTTTCCAAAGAAAAGATTGATAAAGAAGGATATTTCGATTCAAAAGAAATTAAAAAATTGTTAGATGAACATTGGTCCGGCAAAATGAATCATGGTCATAGATTATGGGTCTTACTAAGTTTTGAACTTTGGAATGAAAAATATAATTAACTGAACTAGTGAAAAAAATTGTAGTACTAATACCAACTTATAATAGAAAAGAACAGTTGATTCAGCTTTTGAAACAACTATTGGTAAAAGGATACTATGGTCAATATACTTTTGAGATTGTGGTGGTAGTTGACGGTTCACAAGACGGAACTTTGGAAACTTTAGAAAAAGAATTTAAACAAATACACGTTGTTAAAGGTAATGGCAATTGGTGGTATACCAAAAGCATGAATGAAGGTTTCAAATACGCAGATAAATTAAATCCGCATTTTGTATTAACGCTAAATGATGATATTAAACTTGAATCCGATTACTTGCAAAAGATGATTAAAGCTATTCATCAATCCCCTTCAAATAGTATCATTGGTTCGGTTTCACTTACTGAAAATAATCCACACAAATTATTATTTTCAGGTATAAAAAAAATAAAATGGTGGAGGATGAAACTTGTGAGATACCATGAACTTTTCGAGCAAATTGATATAAAACAACAAGCTGGAATTTATAAATCAATAGCATTACCCGGACGTGGAACCTTGATACCTTTTTCAATTATAAAAGAACTTAAAATGTTCGATGCGCAATTTTTACAATATCACTCAGACTATGATTTTTGCCTAAGGGCTCGTAAAAAAGGATATTGTACCGTAATTTCATGGGAGGCTATAAATTATAGTTACGCTGCCCAAACCTCTGCTTCCACTTCTTACTTGAAAAGTTCTCTTAATTCATTTATAAAAAGCTTTTTTCAACGAAATTCCAGAATCTTTATTCTAGACCATATTCGTTTCATAAGTAGGCATGGTAACAAAATATTAATTCCCATTACATTCTTGATATTCATTTTAGCTTCCTTTAAAGCTCATTTTTTTAATAAAAAATTAAATGAAATTTAATTCTGTTTTTATTCACCAACAAATCATTCCAGAATATAGAATCCCCATTTTTAATGCAATTTTAGAAGGATGCAAACAATGTTACATCATTTATGGAAATTCTAAAAAAGGAAGTTCGCTTAAAAATGGTAAAATTCCATCTAATAAAAATTATATTAAAAAAACAAATTGGATACTCCCCGGTAAACGAAACTATTTTATCACAAGTTTTTATTTAATGCTAATTAAATTTAAACCTAAAATAATCATTACTCAATATAGTCCGGGCAATTTGAATATTTTTATTCTTTACTTACTCCGTCCAATCTTTAAATTTAAACTCATCGGCTGGTACCATGGTTGGAATAGGGAAAAGGGCTTTCGTCCTTCAGGATCCTTTGATGATAAACTTAGACACTTCATGCTTAAGAAGGCTGATGGCATTATTTTGTATTCCAATGAGGCCAAAGAAGTCCTAAAAAATTACAAAGAAGAAGAAAAAATATTTGTCGCTAATAACACGCTTGACACTAATCATTTTGAGAAATTAAGAACCAGCTTTGAATTAATCGGACGAGCAAGTCTTAAGAATGAGATAAATTTCACAAGCAGATATAACTTAATTTTTTCGGGTCGACTGGAAGAATCAAAAAAACCTATGCAAATGCTTGAAGTTTTTGCGATAATTTCAACAAAATGCCCAGACGTAATGTTACATATCATTGGAAGTGGACCATTAGAAACTCCAATGAAAGAATATGTAAAAAAAGAAAAATTAGAAAGAATAAAGTTTTATGGAAGTATTTATAACGATGAGATAACCGGCAAGATGATCTATTGTTCAGATATGATGATTATTCCCAGGTGGGTAGGTTTATCAATCATTCATTCATTTGCCTTTGAATGTCCGCTCCTAACATTTGAAAGTACTTATCACCCTCCTGAAATTTGTTATCTTAAAAATGAGATTAATGGCTTTATTTTAGGAAATCATAAAAGCGAAGAAATAGCAAATACCTTATACAATTACTTAATTGATTCTAACAAGCATGTTAATTTTAAAAAAGCGGCTTTAGAAGTTGTCAAAACAGAAGCAAAAGTTGATAATATGGTAAATGGAGTGTTAAATGCCATTAATTACTTCTCAGAAAAATAATATGATTGCTAACTCACCAAACATATTATTGAGCATTACTATTCCAACTTGGAATAGATCAAAAACACTAGAAAAATCATTATCAATTTTACTACCACAGGTATTGGAATTTAAGGATATTATTGAAATAATAATATCTGACAATCATTCATCAGATGACACAGCTAAAGTCATTAATTCTTCCATAGAAAAATACCAATCTATAAATTTTATCACGTATTTTCAAAAAGAAAATACGGGCTTTTTTGGAAATTTCAAAAAATGTAAAGAATTAGCAAACGGCCAATTTGTTTGGATACTTTCGGATGATGATTTTATTCAAGATGGGGTAATTCAAGAAATAATACAAATCCTTAAAATTGACCAAGCAGATTTAGGTATACTTTATTTAGATAATAATGAACGACAAGAAAAAGGCAAGTTTATTAAGAATAGAAGTATAAAAATCAATTCTCTCTTCAAGCAATACCATTACAACTTAACTTTAGCTTCATCGGTAATTTTTTATAATAAAAAAGATAACGACAATGTCATTTATAATGTGTTTAAAGGTTCCAATTTAATTGGTTATGCTTTATTGGTGGATGTTATTCGCTATAAAAAAAGTGGTACAGTACTAACAGGATATCTTATGCAATGCAGAATGGCAAGTATCTCCGGATATAACATTTTTGACGCATTTGTTTTTGATCTATCTAAAATTCTAAAATATATGCTGGAAATAGGATACGAAAAAGATGTTGTTAGTCATATCAACAATGCAGTATTAAAACACATTTTAGTAAAACGTTACTTCTTTCTGAAAGCGAAAGGAAAAATGGATTCAGGTTTACAAACTTATCCATTAAAAAAAGTAGAAAAAATACTCAAAGAACAATTTGGAGAATTGCCCGCTTACAAATTTAAAATTATTCCCATCAAATACACTCCGCAAATATTGATTAAAATTAGTTTTCCAATAATTGAAAAACTACGCAATTTAATCAGAAGTAAATAAATTATGTTTGTTAATAAATTATTCAAAAGCATCAAAAATCCTAAAAAAGCATTAAAGTTTATAAAATTTATGCTTGAACATAATTTCAGAAAAAAAAGAGGGACACTTTTAATAATCGGCCTAGAAAGCGATGGAATATTTAGTTTAATTTATAAGGGATACGAGAGATGTTATTGCTTTGAAGCCAACCCTGAAAGATTTAAAAAACTTGAAAAAAAATACTCAAAATATTCACATATAAAACTTTATAACGTGGCCGTTGCGCAGTATAATGGTGAAATCACCTTTAACATTAGCAATAATAATAATGGCGCATCCTCTTCTATTGGAAAATTTAAAGAAGAGTGGACGGAAAAATATCTTGATGAACCCATTAAAATGATTAAATCAATCACCGTCCCATGCATAAACCTTTATGATTTTTGTGTCAATAATAATGTCAGTTATATAGATGATTATATCAGTGATATACAAGGTATGGATCTCGAAGTGCTAAAAACAATGAAACCCATGCTTGATAAAAAACAAATAGGCACAATAATGTCGGAAGTAACTAAAGATGGGAAGGAAAACATATACGCTGATTTACCATCTAATGCCTTAAGTGATTTCAATTTATTATTATCCCCTAATTACAAACTAGTATCTCAAGGATGGGGAGTATTAAAAGATGGTGAATTTGAAAAAATTCCCGAAGATGCCTGGGAAATGGATTGTAAATGGAAGGTTCAAGTAAATTAATATGAAAGGAAAGGTCCTCTTTTTAAACGTTGGCTTTAACCCCACTAATTATGAAGAAACTGTTGATTTTCTAATGCATAAAAATAATAGAAAAGGATATGTTTGTTTTCCTGATCTATATAATGTGCTTCGTGCAAATGAAACACTGGAGCTGATGAAAATTTACAATGCGAGCACTTTAACATTACCGGATGGAAAACCATCGCAGTACTTTATTAAAAAAAAGGGGTATCAAAATATGACAACTATTAGCGGTTATTGGTTATGCCAAAAATTGCTGAACACCAATCTTTCTCATTTTTTTTACGGCACAACTGATAATAATATTAAATTAATGGAAGAAAAAATAAAGAAAATGTTTCCAAAAGCCAATATCATTGGTTTTAAGTCACCTCCATTAGTCCAAATTGATGAATTATTAAATCATAATCAACTTTCTAAAGAAATAAAAGAAATTCAGGATTTAAACCCGGACATCATATGGATAGGCATTGGTAGTCCAAAACAAGATTATTTAATGCATTATTATTCAAATCAAAAAGAAGGTACCATCATGATTGGAGTAGGTGCCGTGTTCGACTATTTTGCAGAAACCGCTCATATGGGTCCTGAATTTTTAAAAAAAATTGGGTTGCGGTGGTTATATCAATTGTTTGTTCAACCAAAAAGATATACATCAAGGCTTTTTTACATATTAATCAAATTACCGAAATATATGATAAAATCGGTAACTACTAAAAAGGAAGTAAAATAAATATGTGCGGAATATTTGGATTAATAGTTAAAGAAAATACAAAAATTGACACAAAGCACATTCAATTGATTTTAGAAAAAATTGCTAAGCTATCAATTGCTCGCGGAAAAGATTCTTCCGGTATTTGCTTTAAAAATAACTATTCCAATACAATAGACATTATTAAAGGTGATATTCCGGTTTACAATCTTTTAAAATCTCAAGAGTATTTAAAATTGATAAGTAAATCGCTAAAAGAATATACTTCCGGTTCAGCGTTTCAGGCTATTGGTCATGCAAGGTTAGTAACAAACGGATCACAATTGCTTGAACAAAACAATCAGCCGATTTTGAAAGGTAATATTATTGGAATACATAACGGAATTATAGTAAATGATAAGGAATTATGGAATGAAAACAAAAAGATAAAACGTGAATATGAAATAGACACTGAAGTACTTTTGGCGCTGATTGAATATAATTTATTAATTAATAACTCTTTAATTGAATCCATTTGTAGCGCAACAAACAAAATGGAAGGCACCGTTTCAACCGCATTAATGTTTCTTAATCGACCTGAAATAGTCTTAATAACCAATAATGGCTCTCTGTATTATATCCACAACTCAAACTATTTCATTTTCGCATCAGAAGAATATTTTCTTAAACAATTATGTAAACATGCTAAATTAAATGATTCGATTAAACATTTAGATGCGAATCAGGGAATAGTTGTAAACCCTGAAAAATTAACGTATGAATATTTCGAATTAAATAAAAAAATTAAAACAACATTAGAAAATAAATTACATTCCGAATACTCAGTTTCCAAAATAAATCTAAAAGGCCAATTTGATAAAGAGGTGGTTATTGATCCAACTATTTTTATCAATAAAAATAAAGAATCGCATTTATTACAATACTTAGAAAATAATGAATTAAAGATTAAAAAACTTAAGCGCTGTACAAAATGCATCCTACCGGAAACATTTCCATATATTGAATATGACACAAATGGGATTTGCAATTATTGCAATAATTACAAGTCAAAAGTCCAAATTCAATCTTTTGATAAATTAAAGGAGTTAATACTGCCCTATAAAAGTAAAACCGGCGAAGCTGATTGCATTGTCCCCTTCAGTGGAGGCAGAGATAGCACCTATTCATTGCATATCATCAAAAAAGAATTAGGCTTGAATCCAATTGCTTTTACATACGATTGGGGAATGGTAACTGATTTAGCAAGAAGAAACATAGCAAGAGTTTGTGGCAAATTAGGAGTTGAAAATATTATTGTTTCTGCAAATATTAATTGGAAACGAGATAATATTAGAAAAAATATCATAGCGTGGCTAAAAAAACCTCAATTGGGGATGATACCTTTGTTTATGGCTGGTGATAAATACTTTTTTTATTATTGCGCCCGAGTTAAAAAACAAACTGGAATTAAATTGAACATTTGGGGTATAAATCATTTAGAAAACACCAACTTCAAAATAGGTTTTGCAAATGTGCCACCTACTTACAATAAGAAAAGAATTTATTCAATAAGCGGTTTAAAACAACTTAAACTTTTTGGCTATGTGGGTAAAAATATGCTGCTTAATCCGGCTTACATAAATCAATCCGTTTTAGATACATTGGGTTCATTTGCAGTGAGGTACTGGTCACCCAAAACGCATTACTTTCATTTATTTGATTTTTATAAATGGGATGAAATTGAACTAAATAAAATAATTAAAGAAGAATACAAATGGGAAACTGCAATTGACACCAAGTCAACGTGGAGAATTGGAGACGGAACAGCAAGCTTTTACAATTACGTATATAACACCGTGGCAGGATTCACTGAAAATGACACCTTTCGAAGTAACCAAATTAGAGAAGGACTTATAACACGAGAGGAAGCCTTGACAAAAATTTATGAAGAAAACTACGTGAGATATGAAACACTAAGATGGTATTTAGAAATACTGAATTTAGATTTCAGAGAAGTAATAACTGTGATTAATGATATTGAAAAATTATATAAGTGATTAAACCCAAATTACTTCCTATAGTTATATACTTAAGTTTTATACTTATTTTATACATTTCGCCTAACAATGTTTTTTCTATAATTAACAATAGTAATATTTTAGGCTTAAGAATTGACTATATATTACATGTTATTTTTTTAATACCTCTGCCATTATTGATTTATAAATATACCGCGCTTAAATCATCCCAGGTTATTGTAATAACTTTACTAATTTCGTTTTCAATCGAGTTTATCCACATTTTATTGCCTTATCGATCATTTAATAAATTAGATGTATTGGCGAATTTATTCGGTAGTCTTTTTGGAATTATAGTTCATATAATTTTTTTAGTGGCAACTAAAAAAACAAAACCCTACTTTATTAACTTTAATGAATGAGTTTGTTATAGAAACTTGTGGAGAAGAGGCATATTTATTATTCATTAAATATGTGAATATTGATTCGGGAAATACCTTATTATTATCAACTTCAACAATATTCAACATTCAAAAGGCCACACCAAATATTACTGCAATAATAAATATACAAAGAGTAAACGACTTCAGGTATATAAATAAAATGTTTGAAGCAGTTAACTTAAAATTAAACAACGAAAATATTTATATTGGTTGCTTTGAAACATTTTCTGCTAGAAGAAAAAGAAAGCCAATCAATAAAATACCCATAATTAGCCTATTTTATTTCGGGATGGAATATATTTTCTTGCGTGTTTTTCCGAAAATTTGGGGATTAAAAAAAATTTACTTTTTCATTACCCGAGGCAAGAACAGACTTCTTTCAAAGGCGGAAGTGTTAGGCAGGTTAGTTAGTTGTGGCTTTGAGATTATAGAATATGTAAATATTAAAGGATATACCTATTTTGTTGTAAAAAAAATAAAATCAACGGAATTTAATATGAAGCCTAGTTATGGCCCGGTTTTTAAGATGTCCCGTGTTGGAAAACATGGTAAAATAATTGGTGTTTATAAAGTACGCACAATGTATGCCTTCGCTGAATATTTACAAAAATATATTTATGAAAAAAATGGCTCAACCAATGGTGATAAGGCAAATGATGACTTTCGGGTTTCCACTTTTGGAAAATTTATTCGCAAATGTTGGATTGATGAAGTTCCAATGTTAATAAATTTGATTAAGGGTGAAATTAAATTGATAGGTCCCAGGCCCTTAAGTGTACCCAAATTCAATATGTACCCTAAATATGCCCAAGAAAAAAGATGTCAATTTAAACCTGGCTTGATACCACCATTTTATTATGATTTACCTAATTCGTTTGATGATTTAGTAAAGTCAGAGATGAAATACTTAAGTGAATACGAAAAACATCCTTTTCGAACCGATTTCAAATACTTTTTTATGGCAATTTATAATATTATATTTAAAGGAGCGCGCAGCAAATAAATATATTTCAAATGCAATTATTCCATGTATTAAATTTGTATTTATCACTTAAAATAACTACCTTTATCCACCTAATTTTTAATTACTTAGCCTGAATTATTATTTACATATAAATCGATTAAAATTAGTTATTGTTCTATTGATTTTATTTAGTTCTTGTCGAAATAAAAAAGAACTTATTTATTTTCAAGGTAGTCTTTCAAATAATGAAACAAACAAAAATTATTCACCCATACTCAAATCTGATGACCTATTGTCTATAATAGTATTTGGATTAGACGAACAGTCCGTGAAGCCATTTAATTTACCTCTAACTACTTTAAATCAAAATATTGGTGGCTACGCACAAGGTGCTCCAACAGCACCGGGATATTTAATTGATGAAACGGGTAATATTGATTTTCCGATAGTAGGGAAAATTAAAGTGGGTGGATTATCAAGAAGTATGGCAATTGAACTAATCAAAAGCCAGCTTAAGCCATATTTAAACAACCCTACGGTTTTAATTAAAATTTTGAATTATAAAGTTACTGTTCTCGGTGAAGTGAAAAATCCAGGCACCTTTACCATTCCCAATGAAAGAATTACTATTCCTGAGGCATTAGGTATAGCCGGAGATCTTCAAATTACAGGAATTAGAAAAAACGTAATGGTAATAAGAGATAATGAAGGGGTTAAAACTGAGTTTATTGTTGACCTTACTAATAAAAATATTTTTTCATCACCGGTATATTATTTGCAGCAAAATGACATTGTATATGTAGAACCGAATAGGGCTAAAATTAATTCTTCTGTAATAAATCCGGCTAACGTTAGCTTAATAATTTCAATTATTTCTCTTTTTGTTACAATTGCAGTTTTATTTACAAAATAAATGGAGTTAGAACAGTATAACTATTCAGTTGAAGAAGTTCAGGAAAACAATTTAAAAGATATTTTAATAAAATATTTATTTAATTGGAAGTGGTTTCTATTGAGCTTAATATTAGGTTTCACTTTAGGTTTTATCTATTTAAGATACCATACTCCTCAATACGAAGTAAATGCAACAATACTTATTAAAGATGATAAAAAAGGCGGAATGAGTGATGAACTTTCAGCTTTTGAAGATTTAGGTATTCTAAAGAATAATAAGAACATTGATAATGAAATAGAAATATTAAAATCCCGTTCCTTAATGACCCGTGTTGTTAAAGAATTAAATTTAAATGTTGCTTACTATTCATTTGGTCGCCCAATTGAACATGAGAGATATAATGACACACCAATTAAAGTGAGTTATACCTGCTCAGATTCAATTAAAACTGAACCTACCGGAAACTGGGTTCTGATACCTGAATCTATAAATTCTTTCATTCTTAAAAATGGTGACAATAATGAAGTAATCGGTACTTATAATTTTAATGAAGAAGTCAAAACTCAATTTGGAAAGCTAATATTTTCTACCACAAATTGGTTTACAAATGATTACCTCAATTTAAGTTTCAGAGTTGTAATTTCTAAAATTGATGAAGTAGTTAATAATTATTTAGGCTCAATTAAAGTTAATCCGGTTAATAAGACTTCAAATGCAATCACTATTTCATTACGTGATGCGATTGCAGAAAAGGCAGCAGATATAGTTGATAATCTTATAAAACAACACAATTTGGACGCTATATCGGACAAAAATCAGGTAAGTCAAAACACTGCTAATTTCATCAATGAAAGAATTCGTTTTATCACCTCAGAATTATCTGAAGTTGAAGGTGAGGCAGAAGATTTCAAAATGAAAAATAGGTTAACAGATGTTGAATCTGAAGCTAAGCTTTTTTTACAAACAGGAAGCAATAGCGAAATGAATTTAGTTGAAGCCTCAACGCAGGTTAAAATAGCAGAATATGTTAATGATTATATTTCAAAACATGATTCACCAAGTGACTTAATTCCTTCAAATTTAGGCCTGAATGATGGCGGATTATCACTTCAAATTAATGATTATAATAAACTTGTATTAGAAAGAAAAAGATTAATTGTCAATTCTGGAGAGCGTAACCCTTTAATAGAGAATTTAGATGCACAAATCAAAGAATTAAAAATGTCAATTAAAGTAAGTTTATCTAATTTATTAAATACACTGCAAATAAAGGCTAAGGAAATTTCCAAAAAAGAAAATGAAATTAACGCAAAAATCAGTACAGTCCCTAAATATGAAAGGGAGTATAGAACCATACAAAGACAACAACAAATTAAAGAATCATTGTATTTGTATTTATTACAAAAAAGAGAGGAAACAAATATAGCATTAGCGGTGACCGTTGCCAATGCTAAAATTATTGATAAAGCCTATAGCAACGGAGAAATGGTTGCTCCAAATAAAAAAGTAATATATTTATCTTCATTTTTACTTGGTTTAATACTTCCAATTATTGTTTTGTATGTTATTGAGTTGTTAGACACAAAAGTTTATGGCAAAAAAGATACAGATAAAGCTAAATTGCCCTATTTGGGAGATATTCCACAATCCAATTCCAAAAACAAATTGGTGGTGGTGGAAAATGACCGCTCCAATATTGCGGAAGGATTTAGATTACTAAGAACCAATGTGGAATTTATTACCGGTAATTTAAAAAATCAAAGCAAATGTATTTTCGTTACTTCTACTGTTGGTAAGGAAGGAAAATCGTTCATTGCCTTAAACCTGGCGGCTTCTTTTGCCCTGTCGGGAAAAAAAGTGTTATTGATTGGTACAGATTTACGAGCGCCCAAAATATTAAACTATCTGAATTTAGCAGATAGAAAAGGAGTAACCAATTACGTAGCTGAAGGGGATTTAAAACCGGAAGAGTTGATTTTTAAAATGCAAAATTTCAACACCTTTGATGTTTTACCTTCGGGCCCTATTCCACCCAATCCGGCTGAATTATTGATGAATTCAAAAATGAAGGAATTGTTTGATTATGCCAAGGCCAATTATGAATATGTGATTGTGGATACTGCACCGGTAGGTTTAGTGGCGGATACTTTATTAATTTCAGAATATGCTGATGCTACCGTGTTTGTGGCCAGAGCCGGAGTTTTAGATAAACGCTTATTGCGCATTGCAGAATCATTAAATAAGGAAAAACGTTTACCGAATATGGCCTGTTTAATAAACGGTTCAAATTACCGCAAGGGA
>JADJXI010000008.1 GCA_016715905.1 Sphingobacteriaceae bacterium
AATTCTGAATCAGAAATTTTAGAATTAGAATCACTTTATCAATATATTAAATATCTTAAACCTGGAGAAAGTTTATTAAAAGTACCTGCAATTGGTACACGTAGAAAATCAATTACTCTTCAATATATTAATTATATTATTCATATTCCTATTTGGATTAATCCTCCGTGGGAAAATATTATTCTTAATACAGGTATTTTAAATACTGATAATATTGAAACAAGAAAATCTAAATTACATTTTTTGCCTAATACAGTTCATTTTATTGGACCAAGTGGGGTTACACATAGAAGTGATTATGCTGGATATAGCGTTTGGTCTTTAGATTTAAATTTTAAAATTAATCCTCAAGGTTGGAATAAAAAACTAGAATTAGACATTTATGATGGTAATGGTTTTTTAATTCCAAATCAAGGTCAATTTGTTTGGGCTGAACTTGAACCTGATCCTTATTTAAAAAATAGTTTTGTAACTTTGTTCCCATATTTCTTTTCAACATATGGTTCCTAATGCCTGATATTCCAAAACAAACAAAGCCTTTTGAAAGATACAAAGGTGGAGAATATTTTGTTAAAAAAGAAGATTTAAATGGTTTTGATGCACGTTTAAGAGCATTAGAACGGCAACATGATTTAGGACAAGCTTCTATTTTTAACGAAGGACTAATTTTAGTTAAATTCGCTGAACGAGTTTATTCTAATGATTTAAAATGGTATTTAGCTCATCCATTAATATTAGATACAAATGGCTCATCTGCTGAAACATTTCCTACTCCATTTACTTCTCCCCAGTATGGGAATAATATCCAAATTCCTTGTTATGATTATAAAGAGCATACAGATTATGATATGTGGGTTCGTAATCCATTATATTTTTCTGTTGCTCAAAATGAAAGAGCTTGGGTTGCTTATTGTCCAAGATATTGGGGATTTTATTTAATTAATCCACAATGCCCTGGAGTAGATGAAGAAACTGATCCTGACCCTAATCCACCAGAATAATTATGACTTGTTGCCATTGTCAAACACCTGATCCAGATGGATGTTTAATTTGCCTAGAAACATTTAATAGGGCAAATAATTCTGATATTACAGTCAATTCTGAATGTAATTTAATTGTTGAATCTGGTACTCCATTCATATCTTCTAATGAATTGAATATGGATGATGCAGGTACAATTATTTTAGTAAATGAACCAGAAGATCTTTATGTTTCACCTGATGGTTCAGGAATTTCTAAAATAAAATTAAAATATCAATTTGCCGTAACATCTGGTAATGAGATTATTTTTATCTTAGATTATACTGATGAAGATAACTACATTTACTGTTTATTTAAAGTTGATGAAAAAGAAATTGAATTTAGAATTATTGAAGCAACTGTAGATTCACAAATTGCTTTAAGTCCTTTAAAAAAAGCACACACTACATCACCAGACTATAATTATCATTTTAATCAATTTACAGATACTTATTCAAATTTAAATTTAGATGCTCATGAATATATTTTTGAATTTAGAGTTATACATAATCCATCTGTTCTCACTGAAGGAACCATTCCTCCTGGTGTAAATATTAGTCTTCATATTTATGATTTAGTAGATGAAAAAGAAATTTTTGTTCCAACTTATTTGCATCCAGATGGTGCTTATGTTTTTGGAAAAACACAAGGTGTAGGAACTTCAACTAATCATACAGGAACTGTCACTGTAACTGAATTATTTTTTACAGGGTATGATTACTTAAATTTTCTTGATATTAATTCAGTTTGTGTGTTTGATCATTGTAGTTTTTGTGGACATATTTCAGTAAGAGATTTAGGTGATTGGTCACAATATACTTCAGATCCAGATACTTCACCGATTAGTTATATATCAACTTATAATGCACAAATTAGATTATGTGCGATTTCTGTTGTAACAGGTTCTCCTACTTTTACAGCAGAATATATTCAATTTTCTAGTGGTGATTTTATTATTTTTGAAGAAAATGACCCACAATATTTTGAACTTCATGAATTTTTAATTAAATTATTTACTAAATTTATTTATAACCCTCCTATAGGAAATAATCAACGTTTTGATTTTGAATTTGATTTAGTTTTTGGTTATTTTGATATTAATAACTTTTATTATATTAAATTTAAATATGTAGTAGCTACTAATACATTTACACTTAATATTTATCGTAAAAATGCTGGTGTAGATTCTTTAATTTATGGAAATTTAGAAACTTTTTATCCATTAAATTTTATCAATCAAATTTCAGTAAATTTAAAATTTGTAAGAGATGAATTAATTGAAGGTATTTGTTTTATAACAGTTAGTGATTATTCATCTGTTTATATAGATGCAACTTATAAAGGAGCTGATGGTCAAACAGATTTTTATCTTGGAATAAATTCTAATTTTGCTCCACGTTTAACTTTTTTAAATGATATTTTTTATCAACCACATGCTCCAATAACTTTATGGACTTACCAATTAACAGCAAATAATGCTTCAACAAATTTACCTATTAAACTTCCAAGTGATATTACTGGAGGAAAATATGGTCTGAGAGCCGTTACTATTCCTACTCATGAAAGTACTTTTTGTAAACTTTTAGGAGCTAATTTTAGACGACAAGATTTTAGTTGTATGATTAATGATTGGTGGGATTTTTGTACTAGCAGATTACCTCCAAAAGGTTATTCTATAACTATAAGTGGATTAACAGGTAATGAAGCCATTTCTAATGGCACTTATATTTTAAATAGAGGCTTCAATTATCCTACATTTGATTTTTTAAGTTATGATAACTTATCTTGTGTATTTTTTAATCAAGAATTTGAATTTTATAAAGAATTGGATGGTCAAATTTATGGGGCTCATTTTGAATTAAAAATAGCAATTACTAATTTTACTGCAACACAATTAACAGTAAATTATAATTTAAAATTTGGTGCTACAAACCATTGTTATTCAAAAACTGAAACTTATGATTTCTTATCACTTGATTGTGAAGCAACAAATATAACCCTAAATAAAAACACATTTAATATTAGCAGTGTTTTAGGTAGTAATTATGGTACAAAAATGCCTTCGACTTTAACAGCAATTCCAATATCATGATTATTTGTATAAAATGTAATTCAACTTGGCAATTAGACGATATTAATGTTAAAGCTAGTTGTTCAAAAGGTGGAAAATGCTCTTTTGAATTAATTCCTAATTCGTCTCCCCCAGTATTCCAAAAAGTACGAAATTTTTCTAAAGCTACTTTAAGGCATGTTTTAAATAAAGGAAAAATTAGAACACTGGAGGAAATTAAAGAAATTTATGATAAACATTGTTTACCTTGTCCATTTTTAAAAAATGATGAATGTACTAAATGTGGTTGTGCAATTAAACGTACAAAAGTATTTCGTAATAAATTAAAATGGGCCAGCGAAAGATGCCCAATAAATAAATGGTCTTAAGGATAATAAATAAATGTAACTAAGATTATACAATCTTCATAGCTTTGAAAACGTATTTCTAATTGCTGTAATTCGTCGATCAATTTAATTCTAAATTGTTCTTCCCAAGGTGTAAAATAGTTAAAGAGTAAATTTCTATAATAAACAGTTACTCTTGATTCAACTGAAATACCTTGATCTATAAAATGACGGCGAATTTTCTTACGCAAAATCTCATTTATTTTAAATGAAACAGTTACAAGATATTTGTGTTCCTCCTGTCTTGATCCAAGAATTTTTAAGAGTTTCATAAATAACTTTCTATTTAAATAAATTGACCTGCTGACCAGCGGCCTCTTAGCCCACATTGGCCCCTAGCTATAGGTCTAATCTCAATTGTGGGGCTCAAGAGTAGGGCAGAGTTCGCCGCTGCTAGGAGGTAGGTCAAACCATACCTCCTAGCACGCCAAGCATGTGAGACGGGCTGCTAGGCCCCTTATTTACCCTGCCCCCTATGGGAGGGGTCAAGGGGTGTTAAATTAAAATATATTTCACGTAACCTTTTTAAGTAACTTGCAAAATCAGGTAATAATTCATCTGGCATATTTTTTAAATCTAATAAAGCATGACACAATACATCAACTAGATTGATATACTCAAATAAATCTTTTGAATGAGGATACGCAATTGTAGGAAAATTTATACAAATTTGAACTGTTACTAATTCACTGCTAACCTCAAGTAATTTAATATAAACAGAAACATTAAACTTTCTTTCAATTGCTGAAAAGAAACTTTTAAGTACCATTAAATGATAAGGTTTTAAATATTTATCAATTATTATTGGCCTAATTTCCTGTAGCGTCTTTATCGGTTCCTTCTTCTGAAACATCTCTATTGACCATACTTCTGTACTCATTTATATCAATTCCTTGATTGCTTAGTAATTCTTCAAGTAAACCATATCCTAACGGAGCTAATACAGTAATTAAAGGCTCAAATTTAACTAATAAATGAGTTACTAAGTTTAAAAGAATTGTGGCTTCGTGAATTAAATCTTCTGTTTCAAATTTATCGTTTTTCATCTTTATTCCTAAAAAGGTATTTGAGCTTCCCAAGCATCATTCCATAATTTCACAGCATTTTCTGGTTTTTTACATTTTGGACCTGATGCCATACAATCATTACATTTAACCCAATAAAGTAATTTGTTTAAATCTACTAAAACAACATCTTTTTTTGCATTACAAAATGGGCAAGGATTTAATTCTTGGTTCATTTGTTACAATCATCCCATAACAATATTGCAGTAGAAAGTAATCGAGCTGGTGGACCTATTGCATTACATAATGTACAAACAATAGACCATGTATCACTTGGTACATTTTTATCACAACCCAAATAATTAATTGTATTACAAGCTTTACAAGGCATTATTGCTGGCTTATTATCTTTTCCCTCCAGTATTTCCCGTTCTTTTTCTAAATTTCTATTTTCAGCATTATAATCTGAATATTTATTAGGATAACGAACTTTTAATTTTTCAATGTTCCTTTTTAATATTTCAGAAGGTTTAATTTTTAATGCTGCACAAGCTTCTGCAAGATACCAAAAAATATCACCAATTTCTTCTGCTGCATTAATAGGATCATATGGTTTATTATAGAATTTGGCTTTTTTAATTGGATCAGCAAATTCTCCAACTTCAGTTGTTAAACCAATTTGAGCATGATCCATTTTAACTAATGGATGAGCATCTTTAGTAGCAGAAGTTCTTTGAGCCAATTCTACATATTCATCAATGTTCATATTAAACTCCACAATTCTTTCAATACTGGGGAAAGCGAATACTTAACAACTTTTTTAATACCTGCTGTTGAATACGATTTTTGAAGTGCTCCTACTAATTCTAAATCTTCAAGATAAAAATGAATAGATGCTTTTGGAACTTTGACTGTATCGGCAATAACATCTCTAGTAACAGGTTGTGTCATTTTAGATAAGAATTGACATATTTCCGTTGAAAAACCATCAACAGTATCAAATGCTATTCTTTTAATAAGATTATAAACTTTAGAAGTAATAAAAGGTGTTTCCTCTACAAAACTTAAAGCCAAAGCTAAACGTTGAAATTGAATAGCTAAACGATTAACACTTTCTGGTTTTGGTCTATAAGAAACAGCTTCTCTATGAATACCTTTTTCGTGCCGAGTCACTTTAGTTCTTAATATAGCTGTAATTTTAGCTAATGGAAGAACTCTTCTTCTAAATTCTGGTGTGGATCTTTCTAATAAAGCCTCTTTAGTTATTGGCCATTCTTGATTTAAATAATAAGCAACATATTGTTGTAATTCGTTTTTGTCTTCATCCCCAGTAATTGCTGAAACAAGTGCTTTTTCACCTTGTTGCATAAAATCAACTTCATCTACATTTAAATTAAAACGAATCATACGTTCGCCTAATTCAGCATCTGAATGATGTTTAATTAAATCTGTAACACCTGCTAACATTGGAAAATTAGTCTCATAACGTCTTTTAACTCCATTACCAAAATCTCTTTCAACAAATCCATCAAAAGCACCACGTAAAATACCTGAAATTTCTTCTCTATCAGGTTTAGATTTAACTAGAATTTCTGTATAATCTTTAAGAATTAAACATCTATGTCCAATTAAACCTAAAATAGACGGATCACTTCCATCTGGAGTTTTAAAACCAGATACAAGATTATGTCTTGAAATGGTAGATTGAAAATAACAATCATCGGCTTGTTTAAATGCAGATAATACAGCAGTTTTACCATAACCTGGTGGCCCTACAATAAACATCCAAACAGGATCATTACCTAATATTTTACCACTTAATACAGTGCCGAGACAAATTTTAATCATTGTCTCAAAATCTTCATTAACATCTAAAAATTTCTTAAAGTTTTTAATCAAATCTGGAAACGTTACCCTCCCAGTAATATCGTATTTGATTTTAGATGTTTTGTTTTTATTACTGGGAGGGGACAACAGCTTTTTTAAATTAAGAAATGCTTCAGCATATTGTTCATCTTTAAATGCTGTTGCTACTAAAAAATCTGAAATATCATAGCCTGAAGGAAAATCATCAGGCCAATTGATTATTTCAAAACTTTTAGTTACGGCACCAATTAAATTAGTTATTTTATCAGTACCTTGTTTACCGGCTGAATCATTATCTAAAGCACAAATAACTCTACGATCAATAAAGAACGGAGCCCAATTAGCTTTAAAATTATTTGCACCGGGTAAAGATATAGCAAAATGTTGAATACTTAAGGTATTAAATAGATGATTCAAAACAATACAATCAAATTCGCCTTCACAAATCCAAACTGTATGACTATTTAGTTTTGAATCAAATAATAATTCACCTTTATAAATACCTGTTATAATGCCTGGTGAGGAATGCATTTTTTCCCCAACGGCATAATAACGTAAATCGGTTATCTCCCCAGTATTCAAAAATACTGGAAAAATGTATTTACCTTTATGATAACCTATTTTTTCATTTTTTAATGATTCAATTGGAATTTTACGTGCATTAGCTACTAAAGCTAAATTTTCATAAGTTATTTGAGATTCAAAATGCGTCCAAAGAAAACCTAAGAAATCTTTAAAGGTTCCTGTTTTAGAGCATCTTTGACAAAAATAACAGCCTTTATCTGGATTCACATAAAGATGTTTTTCTTTGTCACAAAAAGGACAATCAGCAATATGTTCGTCTTTTTTTGTTTCTCCAAAAAACTCTACACCATAAAATTCCATCAAGGAAATTAAATCAGAGGATTTTTTAGCCATGTCCGTAACTTTATTTGTTGTATATCTTCGTGCCGATGAATATAAATAGTATCAGCCATTTCGTTCCATTTTTTATAGCTGATTAAATTAAGATTTTCGTCAACATATTTTATAAAAGCATAAACAAAATGCGTTGACGAGATTTTAATGAAAACTTCCCAATTAGAACATTCTGGACGTAAAAAATAAACTTGTTCTGGAAGAAATTTAAAAGGGATTTTAATCCCGTCATAAGAAATCCTTTCTGCCCCGATCAATTCTATTTGATCAATATGGACTACTAATTCTTCTAATGGAAAACCAATAATTTCATACTCGGCATTAACTGGACAATAAGTATTCCATCCAGTTTTTAGATAGGTTTTAGTATCTAATGCTTTAAATATATCACCACGTTTTAATTCCTTAAATATTTTAATTTTAGGAATCATAGAATTATTTCTTCTTTTTTCGACCAACTTTCTTTAATTAGAGAAGCTGAAGTAGGCGTTGGAATAGAAAACGCTCCATCATTATTTGCCATTAAATTAGCTAATTTACGTACAAGACAAATATCATAAATATCTTTATGTATTTCAAATACTAATTCATCATGAATTTGTAAAAGTATTCTTACTTCTTCAGGAGAAAAATTCTGTTTAATGAAATTATAACATCTAATCAAGCCACGTTTAACTAAATCAGCAGCAGAACCTTGAATATCATATGATGTAGCACGATATGCAAAATCCAAGTCAATATCCAACTGCCGATTATAAGCATTAATAATATAACCGTGTTGTTTAGCAAATCTTTCAGCACTTTTTTGTCTTTCACGTGCTTCAGGATTGGCCAAATAAAAACCTGAAATAACTTCTTCACCTTCATCTAAAGGAACTCCATATTTTTCAAACAAAACATTTTTTCCACCACAGTTAATCACTGTAAAATTAGTGTTTTTAGCTAATTTTCTACCCGGCTTAGGATCTTTTGCAGCTAAATATGGAATTGCTAATCTTGTTTCGTTATGAGGATCTCCCCCAGTTCTGAAAGCATTTAAAAGTTTTGTTACATTACCTCTGGAAGCAAATATTCTTAATTCTAATTGTTCATAATCAATAGAAACCCAAACATAATCTTCTCTTGGACAAAATGTTTGTCTTCCATCTACTGAATAAGGATTATCATTAGTTTCAGCAGATGTTACATTTTGAAGATTTGGATCACTGGAGGAAAGCCTAAAGGATTTAGTTCTATCTTGATGTAAATTAGGATGAATAACTTTATCATCAGTCATATGGGCTACATAATTCATAAAGTAGCCGCGGCCAGTGGCATTTGCTTGATAGATCAAATATTGTTCAACTTGAGGAAAGTTTAAATGCCTTTTAAGAATTGTATTATTAAGCTTTAATTGCCCTTCGGGATAAGTTTGTGAAGGTTCTGTTCTATCTGTTAATGGAACTCCTAAACTTAATAAATATTTAACTACTTGTTGTGTTGAATTAATATTATCAATACCTGCTTTTTTAAATTGAGCTTCTATTTGAAAACAAGTTGTATTTGTTTTTAATAAAAGCTGATTCAACAAAGATTCATTAACTTTAAGCCCAATTTTTTCTATTTGAAAAATGCGTTCAGCAACATTCATTTCAAATAAATAAGTATGCCAACGACCTAAAACACGTAATCCTTCAGAATAAAATTGGAATAGTTTAAAAGTACGTTCAACATCTTTTAAGCAATAAATTTCGCATAGATTATTTGAAGAATTAATTAATTTGCATAACCAATAATCTTGAGTTACTTCATAATGAGGAGAACCACATTTCCAACCTTTTTCTTTTCCTATTTTTCTAGCAGAAACTGTTGTTGCTTTTAAGTTCTTTTCATCATCATCAGGTATATTTAAATACTTTTTACTTAAAGGTTTTAAACCACAGTTAAGTTCTAAAGTATTACAAATTTTGGCCATTAAAATAACGTCATGAATTTGACCTTCTACTTTTAAATTAATACTTTCCAACATATGTAAATCGTATTTAGCATTGGCAAAAATATATTCATCTGCCGTACTTAAACGATCTTGAATTTTATTTAAAGTTTCATCAGTCCATAAAGGTTGACGTGTCATAGGATCAACTAAAGCATCAAAATACTTTTTTGTCCCATCTTCATAATAAAATCCTACTGCATATGGTTTTTCATCTTTAGCCCATTTTAAACCAGTTGTTTCAGTATCAACAGCAACTTTCATTTTTAATCCTTGATAGGATTCCTTAACTTATTATGACAACAACGTTTAAATTTCTTTCCTGAACCACAAGGACATTTTTCGTTTCGTCCTTTATTATTAAAAACCTTTTGGCCATCCTCCAGTATTCGATCAATTTTTCTGGTTTCATGAATTAATTTATAACTTTTAGTTCTCATTTTCATTTTTACGTACTTTTAAAGCTTGATGAATAACTTGTTGGTTAGTAATATCTTCGCCCATTACTTGTTTAAAAAAAGGAATAGGGTCAAGATAAAAATAAGCGTACATTTTTAAACAAACAAACATTAAAACTGCAAGAGAATTTCCAATATTCATTAAATCGCCTTGTTGCATTGCAGCTTGTAATCGTCCATGGCAGTTATGAATTTCACGTCTATGTTGCATTAAATTCTTATCTTCAGAATTATACTTTGTATTTAATTGATCATAAACGTATTCTTTGACAACTTTTTTAATAAACATAGTCACTCCAAAGTTATAAAAAAAGTTCCCTCTCCTAGAAATAGGAGAGGGAACCTAAACTGAATTAAATAGGTAGTTCTATTTATTCAGGATCAATCAAACTCATATCGCCTTCAGCGTCAACTTCTGAAACAGCAATTTCACCTTCTTCATCATATTCAACAAATAGAACAATATCATCAGGTGTAACCTTTACTTCTTCAAAAGTTTCAGAAGTATAAACACGTACTGTAGATTTTGCATCAATTACGATGTACATAAAAACTCACTTAAACATATTGGATAGTTTTGATGTTACAGGGAATAGCTTTATTCCCTACGCGAATAAACACTAAACCAGCAGCTTCATCTAACTTATGAATTGTGCCGGTATAAGTTTCATCTTTATATACCCCTGAAACATTTTCACCTTCTTTCAAGGTATAGAAAGATACTTCAGGTTTAGGAATATCATTACCTAAATCAAGAAGTTCAATTTCTTTTGCTTCTTCAATAGAAGCTGGTTCAGTAGTTTCCTTAACTACTTCAGAATCTACTGGCTCAGGTTTAAAATCTTCAGGTGTTTTTTCCTCCTCCCATTCAAACAATTCCAATTGGTTAATAGTTACATGAATCATTTGATTAGTCGATAACAAAATCTGAATATCTTCTTCTGAAGTTATTCCAGCAACTTTACCTTTCTTTTGACCATCTTTAGTTGCTACTAAAACTTTTGTTCCAACAGTTAAAGTTTGTTCTTCAGTTCTTTCTGTTGTTGTTGGAGAACTGGAGGGAAAAATACTTGGATCATAAGTATTATGAATAATCTTATTAATCCGAATATTTTGAAAACCATCTTTTTCTTTAAGTGTAATACGTGCTTCGGAGCCGATACACTTTAATAAATGCATATTTGGATCTTCAGAAAATGATTCCATATCCTTAATTCCAAGGATACTAGCAAGCATAGCTACCACTTCATAAGCTTTTTCTTGCTTAACATCATCATCTTTTTCTAATCCAACACATTGGAAAATATTCCTGTTTCCATATAAAGGATCATCAGGACTAATTTTCCATTGTAGTTTCATTTGAAGCTTTCCTTGTCCTTTAGAAGGAGCAATTTCAGCATCAATTAATTCGCACAAATAAGTACCATCTTCGACATCAAAATCTTGACGGTTCGCATTTGCACGTTGAAACATTTCTTTATCAAACAAACCCATTTTAAAACTCCTAAATCTTCAAAGTTGGTTTTTTAGCAACAACTGGTGTTCTAACAATAGTTTTACCTGGTAATTGATTGTCGTATGCTTTAATAA
This sequence comes from Sphingobacteriaceae bacterium, assembly GCA_016715905.1. Classification (NCBI taxonomy): domain Bacteria; kingdom Pseudomonadati; phylum Bacteroidota; class Sphingobacteriia; order Sphingobacteriales; family Sphingobacteriaceae; species Sphingobacteriaceae bacterium. The sequence goes on from JADJXI010000008.1 coordinate 11,286, forward strand.
AATTTGAATAAGCTTCTTCTGGAGAGAAGCCTAAATCAATTTCTTTAAGCCTATTACCTTCCCATAAAAAATGATCTGAAAACCCGTGCCCAATATTAACATTTGATAAACCATCTACATGTAAAATTCGTCCTCCATTTGGATTACATTCCATTCTTGCTCGCATTAAACAATAACCATGCATAACATCACGGCCTTGATTATTTAGATTAATATCGAGCATATTAACATCACGTCCACCAATAGAAGCTGTAACAACATCTTCGTTTGCTGTAATAATAATCATTTTATTTAGTTGCTTTATATGATCTAAAGTCTCACTAAATAAATTCCTTACAGTACGCCAAACATCAAAATCGTCTTTTTCAGTTTCAGCTAACTTTAGCTTTTGACGAACATAACGATAACAATAACCATACATTCGCTGAAGTTCATCAATAATAATCACTTCACAATAAGATGGATTTTCGACTATTAATCTTAAATAACCTATTGCCTCCTCCCAGTTATGAACATCTACACTTTTTCTATTAATGTGATTTGCATTTCCAGGATTAAATTCTAACATGAAATGGTTTGGAAATTGAGCAGCAAATGAACTCTTTCCACATTTATCTGGACCAAATATTAATATTGATGAATTAGTAATATTCGATGATGCTGGAATAATTGAAGTTGGGAGTTTTAAGGTCATAGTGATTTTAAACTTTCTAAAAGTCTTTCAATTACAGCATTTTTATAAATGTCAAAATTAATTACTGAATTTATTTCATTTATTGGAAGACAAACTTCCCATTTTAATTTTTTACCATTAATTAAAATTGTAAATGTGTATTGAACATAATCATCTGTTATTTTTGTAACAAAATTAAGATAATTATAACTGCGAGAAATTGTATGTTTTATACTTGAACCTATAGCAACAATTTTTGATAATAGGTCCACTTTATTCGCCTTCTAATTCAGGAAAAACTTTATCTCGTTGAAAATAGTTATTTGTATTTCCATTAACAATCAATTCGTAAAAATCTGAACGTCCATACTTTGTAATTAAAGCATCTTCATTATAAGGATAAGGAGAATAACCTGTTTGTTCCCAATTATATATCTCAGCTAATAAAGCTGATAATTGTTTTGTTATCCATTCATGAACTTCATGAATACTTAAAGGTACTCTTATTCTTATAAAATAATGTGCTGGACGTTCTGCAACATCTTGGCAAATTCGAGTTGAATAAGCAATATCAGATTCATCTTTACCTTGCTTTAAACGTGATTTTCTGATAATATTATAAGTAACAGCCCTAGGAAATTTACCTGTTAATTTATAAGCAGCAAAAGCATATAAATTAATTTGTGTATCATGTGGCAATAACTGAACTAAATCTTCTGTATTAAATACAGCAAGACATTTATGATCCATTATTTCCAAATGATCATTTTCTAAATACATTCCATCAATACAGCCGCGGAGAAAAGTTCCATTATAAGGTACTTTAAATTCTGCTTCTGTATGTAACCATTTCTTATTGATAAAATCTTCAAAGCGATATTGGAAATACATAGTCAAAATACGTTTAGCCATATGAATTAAAAATTCATTCTCGGCCTTTTGTTTTGCTTGTACTCCAAAAAACAATTTCTTTTGCGTCTCCTCCCAGTTTTGCAAATACTTTTCTGCCATTTCGGCTATTACTGGAGGAGAATATGCTTTATTCTCTAAATAAGCATGTTGTAAAATATGATGAAATAAATGGCCAAAGCGAAAATATAAAGGTTCTACTTTTGGAGTCCAACCTTCAACGTATCTTAATCGGCAATGCATTTTACATTTACGAAATTCTCTCGTAAATGATTGTGTAATTCCTTTTTTAAAGGTCCATAACGGCTTCATTTTAAAATTGCCTCAAGATTTTCAATACGTTCTAAAAGTAATTGACAAACATTAGTTAATTCAACAATTTGATCTTGAAGATTTTTTACACTAAATGTTAATACTAAAAGAACACTAAGCATTATCGTTATTTGAACTGAGTTGATTTTCATTTTTTACTTGATTAATAGAAGCTCCAGATAATGTAATAATGTACTCTGTTGATAAAGGAGACATACTACATAATAATGCTACAGAAATTAGAGGCATTAATTCTGCAAATGTTTTAATATAAGGATTAGATGCTGCAATTGAAACTCCAATAGATACTAAATGATCATAAGTATCTTGAAAATCTGAAGCATGTTGTACCCAAATATTTATTTTATTAAGCTTCTTATCTTCTGCATTTTGAAAAATAATAAAACTAACTTCATTTTTGTTGATGATCATTATTTTCTTTCCAATCTAATTCATCTTCTTCAGGATAATGATATGATGTAGAAAAAAGACTACAAATCATTACTATTATTAAAGCTACAATAAAACTAATTATAAATTTCATAGGTAAATCTCACAAAATCTTCTCTTGATTGAATATCAAAAAATAAATATGTAAGTACACCACCTAATGAAATGTATGGACCAGTAATAGAATAATCATCTGGAAGATTACTGGGAGGAAAGGTTCTAAATTTCTTTAAATGAGAAACTTTAATTGCATAGTAATAAGTATGCCGATCAATTTGAAATGTAACAACATACCAACAAAATTCAGTTAGATCGAAAAGATGTTTTTTTAATTCAATAGGTGCAATTTCTTCGATTTCAGGTTCGGTCATGATTTAAAGTTTACCTGTAATTAAGTATAAACCCATTCCTACGGCATCTGCTACGTGTTCCTCAAAAGAATGACCATAATGTCTTTCTAAACGTAGATGAACTTTCTTTTTATCTAATTGACCTTTCCAAATTGGAATTGGAAGGGCTCTTGTTTCAATAGAATTTAATTCTGCTATCGCCAGTATTCCACCATAAGTAGCAATTAATTTCATCAAACTACCTTGACGTGCTGATGTAATTCCTTTTATAGAAGTTTCCATAAATTGGGGTTCTTCCACATAAAGAATAGGTTTTGGTGTTTGATTTTTTAGAGCACCAAATAAATTATTACAACTATGCAAAATGTATTTACGATTTAAATCCCAATTGGTTGCAGAAACTCCTTTAAAAATCCAAGTTTGAATTGGAATAGTGCTATTTTTATTAAATAAAGCTAAACCAGTTCCAACAGAACCAGGATCACAAGTTACAAATAGATCAGGAAGTTGTTTCATCTTCTGCTTCAAAGTTAAAGAATTTAGAGAGTTTTAATTTATCGAGTATTCTTGATCTTTTTTTAAAGTCAATTGGATCTTCATGAACAATAAATTTAAACTCATGAATTTGACAAGTAATTTCTTTATCTAATACAGGAACATAAAATACAAATAATGTTGTGTATGAACCTTTAACAACTTCTCTGAAGTTGTTATTAGCTAAATATTCTACTTGATTAAAGATAGTTTTAACATAATCTCCAAGGTATTCATTACCTTGATACCAAACTTTGGCCTGCATATTTTTCACGCAGTTTGTTGTAGACTTTTTGAAGCATAGCGTTTTGGTCATCTATTTTTGCCATTAAAGAATTGTACACTTCGTGACATAAAGTATTTTCACAAACTATATCAATAATTAGATTTGGCGTTTTTTTATGAGGATGAACTAAACGATCAACTAATTGACTTCTATACATTGCTCCAAATTCATTAGAATAAACAATTGCCGTATCTGCTCCAGACATATCTAAACCTTGAGAAGCAGTTTTAATTTGGCAAACGAGATATTTATAATGACCTTCATTAAAATCTAATCGGCGTTGGTGACGAACATCTAAAGGAACATCTCCTCGAATAAAAGTAGTTCTTCCATATTTAGAAATTTCTTTACAAATTGTCTCAAGTTCTTCTAAATATTTACACCAAATAACTACTTGTTCACCAGCTAAATCATTTCTTAATAGACTTTTAAGTTCTTTAAGCTTATGATCAGATTTTAATTCTTCTTTTTTATGGAAACCTCCTGATAATTGGTGTAAATGTTGATATGCTGCAATTGCATATTGAGCATCATATTCTTCTGATTTACTAATCCAATCACGCTCATATTTCTCATAAAGTTGTTTATAATCGCCTTCAAGAGAAACAAAACGTTGTTCATATAATGTTTTTCCACCAATACCGGCATGTTCTCTTTTAAGAACATTGCAATAAGTAGCTAAAACACCTGAAAGATAATCGGCGATACCATATTTAGGTACATAACGATTATTTCCTTCATGTTTGAAAAACCTATGCTTAAATTGCCAGAATGTTGGACAACCAGCAAAATCACCAAAAAGGAATTTCATCTGCTGATAGTATTCTAATAAATTTTCTGGGGCTGGAGTACCTGTTAATAACCCTTTAATAGGTACTTTCCTCCAGGATTCGGAAGTTAAATGCGAAGAAATTTTGGTTTTAGGGTCTTTTAATTTATGACTTTCATCACAAACAATTGCATCAAAGCCACAATCAGATATATCTTCACGAATTAATGTTTCATAATTCGTAACATACCATGTTTCTAGCTTTTGAATAGCAGGTTTCATTACTCTAGCTAGATCAGTATTAATAACTAAAGGGTTTTCAATACCCTCTAACTTTAATTCATCTAACCAAGTATGAATAACAGCTTTTGGACAGACAATTAAAGGTTTTTTAACTCCTTTTCCTTGCAATATTTTAATTGCAGTAAGGGTTTTACCCAAACGCATTTCCCAAAATAATGCAAAATTATCTCTTTCTGGAGGTAATCCCCATTCAATTCCTTTTTGTTGATAAGGAAAAGGAGTTCTACCAATACTGGGGGCGATATATTTATCAGGATCAACTAATTCTTCACCTGCTAAATGACAATCCCCTATATGTCCTCCTAATGAATATAAATTAGCAATGACTTTTACTTCAGCTTTACAAGCTGGACAAGTTATATATTTTTTCATATTAGTTGAAGTTTAACTTTAAAAGATTCCACAACATTTTGATCAGAATCTAAAATGTGGAGAGTACCCTTGTAAATATCAATACTCAATTTATCAATTAAAGTACCTTTTTTCCAGTGACCAATATCTACTTTAAGTAGGCATTGATAATAAATAAACAAATAGTCGTCAATTTGTTCTTGGCTATTACAAGAAAATAAGTTCGTTTCCATTTTATCATCAACAAAAGTTAATTGGTCTATAAATACTGAAACAGGATCACCTTCAAGTTGTTGAACTAATACTTCTGTTGCTGAATAATAACCAACAATAATACCTTTTATATTTGCACAACAGGTTATATATTCAACTCTTTTACCTATTAAATCCATAAATTCCCCAGATGAGACTCGAACTCATACGCTTAAAAAGCAAAGACTCTTAAGATCTTTGTGTCTACCATTTCCACCACTGGGGAGAGCCCGGAATAAATTATAGATTATCTAAAAGTGACTTCTCTACCAAGTTTTTCTGACCATTTTTTTTCTCTTAAAGCAACTTCAAAGTTCATACATAAACGAAGTTCTTCAATATATTCTTCTTGTGTAATAACTCCTTTTTCAATTAGTAAACGAGCTATTGCCATATCAGAAACATGAGCAGAATCAATTCCTACACGATGATCTTTTTTGTAATCAAAATTGATTCTATTTGATTGTTCAAGTTTAACACAAGATTGTAAGCCATGTAAAGCTTCTTCATAAGATAAACCTAAATCAAGTGCTTCTAGTAAACGAGCTATTGCCATATCAGAAACATGAGCATCATCAGGTTTTTTCATTGTCTAAACTTTCTTGCAATTGTTTTATTTTTTCTATTTTGGCAACAGTAGATTCAAGTAAATCTATTGGCCAAACAATATCTTTGTTATGCATAATAGCTATTAAAGCTTGATTATAAATCAAGCACATTTCTGTATGTACAAGATTAGCTTTTACAAAATAATCCTCATTAAAATTACCTAACCTAACCATTTAACATTTCCCATACCCAAATGATCGCCATATCAATGGTATTTTCATTATTAATAATTTCTTCTAGAAGAACAGTAGGATGAATATGTTCTCCATCAGAATCATAAAGTAATTTTGCTAATGCGTTTTCTTTTTCTCTTTCAGCAGAATTTTGGCGTGCTTGATTAATAATCGTTTTATTAAATTTACGATAGTCTCCCTCCAGTAAAAATAAATCTGGAGGATATCTAACATCATCATAACAAACGATAATAAGCGTTTTTTTAATCATAGAGCTTCTAAGTACATTTGTGGGATTGTAAAACTTAATTTTTCATCATTAATAGCATCAAATACAACAACGTAAGAATTTTTGAAAATACTGGAGGGAATCTTCTCTATTATAGTTCCTATTGTTGAAGCTAATAAATGACTTCCCTCCAGTCTATTTGGGCCTACATATTTGACTTTGTTTCCTACTTCAAATTCTTTATTCTTCTGGCCCATATAAAACCCTGCGTTTAAAATAACGATAACAATATTTGACTAATCTACTTAATGGAATTTTTTCGTATTGAGGATGATTTTGTAATTGTTCTGCAAATTCATCAAATGTAACTTCTAAACCATGTTCGTGTAAAGCAAAACAACTTGCTCTAATCATGATTCTAACTTTTAGGTAATCATAATCATACTTACCCATTTTCATTATTTGAAGCCTTATTTAAATGCAAAACAGCATTTGGATAATGAATAACATACATAGTAGGATAAATATAACATGGAGAAACATTAGTTGTTATACCAACAGCATTATATTGATCCCCTTGTGAATTAAATATAGCATTAGTTTTTAAATACAAGAATCCTTCATATTCAAAAACATCATTTATAGGAATTTTTTCAAAAATACAAACATTTTCAGGCGTTTTTAGAATCTTCATTTTTAGTAGGGAAACATGCAGATGGGTTTATTAGTTAATTGTGATTTTAAGCCATCAATAATTAATTGTTTATTCAAAGAACAAATTTGAGAAAAATTCCCTATGTGAGATTTGTAAATTGCAACTGGACGAGGAAACTGAGGAATATGATTTGCTTTTTCTAAACAAATGAATTTACCATTTACAAGATAACCGACTAATTCGTCTTCGTCGGCTTTAATTACCCGATAAGAAACAGGTGTATAAATGGTTTTATAGATTTTGGAGATACATTGAAATTCATTCTCCCAGTATTCTGGGGGAATAGTATCATGCATTCTTTCAAATGCACAACACAAATTAAAATTATGTTTTAATTGTCTTTCAATGATCCAATGTATTAAAGAATCTTTAAGACCTTGACCTTCAAATTCTGGAAGATAAAACGGTCCTAATAAAAAGCCTACAGGAGATTTTAAATCATTATGTCCTCGATAGGCCCCAATAACTGCTCCTTTAAAAGAAGTTATTGATCTTTTCTTTTGTGTTCGTAAATGTTTTACTAATGAATCATATGTTTCTTGTATTGTTGGCATAATAAAAAACGTTGCCTCCCCATACTTTAATTATGCCGCACGGATTTTAGTTTGGCTTTAAATAATTATTTCTGGGGAGGCCCCGTACGCTTCAAAAGAAAACCCTTCCCTTACTAATTAATTATAACAAATCGCAACGTGGTTAGTTTGGAATTTGTATTTATAATTAATTTTCAGGGAAGGGCAAAACCGTCATGGCACGAAGGTTTATTTCTTGGAGCAATATTCTTGAATCAATTCATCAACTGGCTTGGAAAAATCAATCTTTTCGTAATGAGGAAATTCCTTAAAGAACTCATTCAAACCATCAGTCATGCCAGCATTATGCATAAGATGGCAATACTTCAAATAATTCTCATCAATCTTCTTAGAAGGACCGCGTTGTTGTTCATGCAATGGTTGCGAATCAACATAATTTCCAATAATAAAACTGGAAGCTTGATCGCCCGAACGAGCATGAACAAAGAATTCAGTTCCCTTTGCAAAATTAACTTCTGAAGTAACAACTACCTTATATGCCCGAAATCCATCGACAGGCATATCTTTATCATCAAGTGGAGGATTTGCATCACAATTATCTGCATTAGAAAAGATTCGCTTGTAATTCTTTTTTGGTGCAGCTTTACGTCCACGAGTCTTCTTTTCTTCTTTTTCTTCCACAACTTCAATTACTTCAACAGCGGTATCAGTAGACATTAATAAATCTCCAAAACTTGAAAAAACAAAAAGCAACTAATTTGTTAAACGGTCTTTATTATTCCCGAATTGTGGTAAATAATAAATAATCTAACCGCCTCTGATTAAATAATTTAATCGTCTCAGGCATCCCACCCGGCCTCACACTATATACTACGCAAGAATCGCTGAGTGGTTCACGGGATCGCAGAAAAAATACAGAAAGTTTTTACCCCCACTTTTTGGGGGGTCAGCGAAGCAGGGGGATTTCTTTTAATAAGGTAACTGTATCGGCATAATAAAATGTTTGACTTGACCTTGTTAAAAAATGTTCTTTATCAAAAAGCTTTTTTAGAGATGGATCTTTTAACCAAAAACCTTTCCAATCATTATCATTAAAAAAAGGAATTTCAAAATCTTTTGCTGCAAGTAAATTCTTTCCATAAGCTTCAAATAAACGTAAATCAGGTTCTCGTTTAATTAGACCCCCATAATAATCTAAAAGTTTATCTTTTTCTTTAAAAACAAACAATTTACTTTCAGGGCAAATTTCTGGGGGAAAAACTTCCTTGCCAAGTTCATATTTAACTAACCACTCAGAATAAGAAGATACTCCAACAGAAGTATAAATATCATTTCCATAAGCATACACTAATTTAAAGCAATTCGGCCGCAGTGTCATAATCTATTTCCTCCAGTAATGTTACCGAATCAGCATAATAAATTAATTTAGCTCTTTTTTCGTTGTAAGCAGCATCTTCAAATTGATGACCTTCCCAAAACATTTTGAAATCAGATTCGCAAATATTTAAAACAGCTGGGAATTTTGTATTTCGATTGTTAATTAGACCTGTGGCATAGGCTTTAAATATTCTTAATGTATCATATTCAGTAAGAATATTAAACCTATAAAAATCATTTACAGCTACCAAAGTTTTGAAAACAAACAGTTTACTTTGTGGGCAATGTACTGGAGGAAAAACTTCTTCATTAAGTGGATAAATTAATTCCCATTCTCCAACTGAACCACTGGAGGTAAAGGCCGTTCCAATATCTTTTTGCCAAATTACTTTAAAACAATTATGTTCTTTCATTGTATTTCTTCTATAGGCTTGAGAAATTTAACTAAAATTGTGCCGGGTGGAGTTTGAAAACAAACATTTAAATATTCATTAAAAGATTCATTAACCATTTCTGTTAAGTAACTAAAATTTTTCCAAAATGTTGGATAATCTTCTGACAAAGAAGGTAAAGATCTCTCTCCAAAAGAAATAGCTTTACCTATATATTGGCATTTATAAATACTAAATCTAGTAAAACTATCTAGATCTTTTGTATAATCTAATACATCAGATTTATTAAAAAATGCAAATATTCGGCTATTGGGTAAATAAGGAGTATTCCATTTTTCTTTTTGATAAATAATGTCAGCTCTTAAAGCTAAATGAGCTGAAATAGGATTTAATTTAGTTTTTGATCTTACACGAAAAACTTTGTAACAGTATTTCATATGTATTTCCAAGTTATTTTCATCCACGTTCCATCAATAATAACTGAATAATTTTTTGATCCCAAATGTTTGATTATTTTATCAATTACTTTTTGGGGAATAGAACTTACTGAAATATGTGTTTCAAATTCTCTATTTGAAGCATCATTATTAATTCGCTCAATTATATGCTCTAAGAAAATATCAAAACCATGTTCTTCATAATATTTGATATTTTCTTGCGTAATTGTTTTTAAATCTTTTGCATCATAAAGACATTTTTTGTCAAAAATTGCCATACTTATTTTCCTAGACTGGGAGGAGAGTTATTTTAAAATTATTTCAATTTTATTTATAACAATAACTGGAGTATCATTTGTTATATATTCAAGTTCGCCCCGTGAAATATTAAAAGAATTATATGGTGCAAGTTCATCCATGCTTTCAATTGGAGTTATTTTAATTGCAATTTCATTTTTAGTAAGCGTACGGGGAATTTGAAAAAATTCCTTTTCGTCAAGCTTAGAAAAAGTTAATTCTTCATCACGTTTGTCAGTTATTTGTAGTTTCACGATTATTTTCCTAGACTGAAGGAGAGTTTCTGTTGTGAGAAATTAATACATCCAAAGTTCGAGCCGTTCAATTAATTCAATTTTATGTTCAGGTGAAAAATAAGCAAAAGAACCAGTTAAAATGTTAATAGCATTTTTTCGTTCAGTATGCTCACTAAATTCAGCTACTCTTATATAAATTTGTGAGCCATGAACAAAATACTGTTTAAATTCAACTTTTTCAAAATTGACTTCTTTGATTCTTTTATCAATAAGAATTGGGTGTGGTTTGGTAGCCATAATTACTTTATCCTTTGGACGAGCCGAATTTCATCTACTAAAATTGTTTTGCTGCCAGTTACATAATATTGATAAAAATCATCTTCTTGGCTAAAAGCGAAATACGATTTATCGTTTGGCTTGAAGTTTTCCCAGAAATTTTTAATTGGGTAGTCCATAGAAGGAATATACCTTCGTCCAAATTTTATTTCTTCTCCACGATATTCGCATTCCCATAATTCTTCATGAATAGAATCACAAACTACTCGATGGATGTCGCTTAATGCAAAAATCTTACTGGAGGGGAAAAAGGGTTTATTCCATATTCCTTCTAAATAATAACAATATGGGTTTCTAACGACAGGCCCTAAAGAAAATTTAATATCTGTTATCGTTGTTACTTGAGTTTTGTCCAGAATTTCTGATAAAATTTTGTTAGTAGCGAAATGTGTATAAGAGTTTTTGTAGGCTACGTCTGATATAAATTGTTCATTTGATGAATAAACGCGAAATCTTTTGTAGCAAGTTGGCATAAAGCACCCTATGTTTCCTTTTTTGTACTGGAGGGGAGTTATAAAGTTACCAAAGTTTTTGTATTGGTTTGAAATTGTCGATTAAAACTGTTCGTGGAGGAGTTATACAATATATTTTATTTTCTAAATCGCCGTGCTGCCAATTTTCCCAAAAGCTTTCTATAGTGCTTTCAAAAGCAGGTACTCTCTTATCGGCATAAGGATATATTTCTCCAGTTGTTTCGCATTCCCAAACAGAATAAATATGTGGCGTATCAAGCTTATATTCTTTTTGAAGTTCTCTTAAAAATTTTTCAGAATTCCAAGATCTTTCAAATGCGAAAAATTTACCAACTGGAGGGAAGTTATATGCGTTTATATTGTATTTTATTTGGGTTGCGACAAAGCCGAGAGAAAATAATTCGTTTGGATTTGGACTGTTTATGAAAAGTTTGTAGACTTTTTTAGGAGTAGATTGCATTTTATGGGGTTTCTTTTTTGAGGAGTTTGATGAATAGAAAAATGTACAAGTGTTAAGTGTACAGTTTGGAATACCTCTTAGGTAGGGTGTTGTACACTATATCTTCACAATGGTATAGGGTAGTTCACTACGATTTTCAAGGGGTTTTTGACCTATAAACATATATAAAGTTAACTGAACATATGTATATAAGTTAATAATTAAATACACCCTAGGGGGTCGGCGGAGGCAAAAATTTAGGCCACCTTAGAGGGGGCGGGTAGTAAAAAACAAGGGGTTTTTATAGTGTACGAAAAGCACCTGGACCCCCATTGGACGGATAGTGTACAAATAATTAAATAAAATAGTAATCAAATGTACATTTAATTAGAATACTGAATATTTGTTCTCATTATCGAATACCAAACTAATTAAACAGGAAATAGTGTACGTTTGCACCACAACACATGCAAGGGGTTAGTTACCTTATGTACACAACTGAACAATTTTTCAGTATGCTAATTAATTGCTTAAAATAGTATACAAGTAGTGTACAAAAAAACAATCAAATTGAATGTTTGTACACTAAATTAGCTTGTACACTAGTATACAACCTTATTTAGGTATTAAATAATAAGGTTGTATACTAGTGTACAAGCTTTTTAATAGGTTTTTTAATGATTTTTGTAATGTTCTTCTGTACACCTAGCTTACTAAAATAGTATCCTGTTGTACAGTAAAAAAATTAGTAAGCTTAAAAATAATAGGTCTATTTGTACATTATTCTTATTGTACACTAATGTTATTTTGTACATTTTTCTAGTGTATCATGTTATTTTGTACATTATTCTTATTGTACACTAATGTTATTTTGTACATTAATAAAAAGACCAGATAGATTAATTAAATAACCTATCCGGCCTATGAATTTCCCTCCAGTTATTCGCCGAAGGGATAATTTAATTCCATAGTTCTTATTTCAATTTGGGTTTTGAAATAATCAGTAGTGATTAATATTGCCGATGAGCAAATAACTAATACACTAATTAAAAAAGCTGTGGGCCAGTTCATTTCTCCTCCAGTAATTGCATTTGGGTTTTGGGTTTTGGGTTTGGGTTTTGGGTTTTGGGTTTTTGTTTTTCACGCCAAATTTGATGATCATAGTTATCTATCTTATTAAGATGATAAGTATGTTGTTCTGTATATAAATGAATTTTACATACAGCACTATGATGCACACGATAAGTTTCTCCATCACTATTATAGAAATTACTTGTCGTTAAGAAACGAGCAATCCTATTACAATGATCACATTTTTTAAAATTCTTTCCCTCACCCATGATTAAACCCTCATTTAAAAATGCCATGAAAAACCGCCGGACGACTGCTTATATATAAATATATAGTATATATTATATATTTATATATAGGCAGGAATTTTGCGGCAAAAAAAATTAGCAAAAAAAATTGCTAGGCCCACACTCCTATTGCCTGCTCGGGCATACTGATTTTTATATAGGCAGGCGAGATACTCCCATTACCTTCTTTCTATAACTGATTTTTTTATAGGTTCTATAACTGATTTTTTTATAGGAATTATAACTTTTTTCTTGACACGATTTTTGGCATGGTATTTGCTGGTCGATATATCGTATTCTAACGATATATCGACCATTGCGAGTGATTTAAAATCTAGTTGTTTAATTTAACTGCAAGCTCTTCACCCCCATGTTGTCCTGGACACAAAACTAAATCACTAACATCGAATAACATTCCGTTAAGCTTGTCGTGAAGATTATCAATTTCTTTCATTCTGTTGAGCAAACTTAGCTTTTCAGCGTAAAGACTCTCAAGCAATAATTGTACTTCGCGTTCTGTTAGATTTTCCATTTAATTATCCTTTATGTTTCACGTGAAATTAAAACCCCTCATTCCGGCCTGTTAGAAAAATGTATCTCGAATCACTTTAACTGCGAGATAAAGTTGAGACGTTGTTCTTGTGTCATATTGTCCCAATTGACGATATTCGGTTCTCCGATTCTTTCGGCATCGAATCGCTTCCAGTACTTGTATTTGGAGGCATCGGCCAAAACGTGACCTAGATAATTCAGTTGCTTGAGTCGTGTTTTAAACTCAATCACTAACTCATTATTCAGCCGTAATTGGCATTTAAAGCCCTTATCGGCAATCTTAATCATTAGGTCAGAAACAAAACTTGTCGTCTGCGATGCGGCCTCTGAGAAGTCTATAATTGATTCCTCTTCGATTTTATATCCATCGTATTTGATATAAGACGTGTTTGGATCAAAAGCAGACAAAGCAGCGTATTGCATTTGAGCTAGTTGTGTTTTGAAGCCAACTAGCTCTCCACCGATACGAAAGTAAGTAGCAGTTTTAGGTTCAACAGATATTGTGCGTGCCATGATAGTTAGCCTTTATTAGAAGTAGGATAACAGGCCGGAATGAGAGATTTTAAATCCCTCTGTTTAACCGAATTGTCAAAGAACTAACTGTTAGTCTAAAGCTTTTCACTTCTAAGGGGCCGTTATTGTTTCGGGCCATAAGACCTTACCAACAACCATCCTACTCACCCGTGTGAGCAACTAACTAACCAACCGAAGGTCAGTTTAACTACTTATCGGCTGTTTGTCAACTAGGGGTGCAGGTCATTTAGTGCAATAATTAATATTAATTTCCTCTTAACCTATTCTTAACAGTTTCTTAACAATGTATCCTGCAATCGCAACTAGTGTGACATATATAAGCACTGTGACATACTAATGCTCTATATCATGATAATGTCATGACACAATAATGGTATGACACTGCTATGTCATGACTTCTATATGTCATGACATCAATATGTCAGTGACATAATAATGCACTATGACAAGGTTATGTCATGACATAATTATGTGTGTGACACAATAATGTCATTGACATAAATATGTCACTGTCATAAAAATGTCACTGCCCTACGTATGTCATTGACAAAAGAATGTCATTTTGCAGTGCCCCCACCTATTCATACTTGAAAATAAATAATTTTAATAGTGTACATTTGTTCAAAAACCTTATACAATATCTTTTTTAAGTGAACAAACAATTCCTCACCTATGTATATACTAATAAGGACGTTACGAAAGCTCTAGAAAAAATAAGAAAACCTCAGAAAATAAGATAAACATGCCACCTAAAGGATATTTAACACCTGACGAAATTAGGAACGGCATAGAAGAAGAAAAAAGTCTAAATGGCACCTTAGAAATTCTAAGTAAAATAAAGCCTGATGAAGTTCTCTCCAGTGATTCAGAACAAACTCAGCATTATATAAGGAAATACCAAGGTTTATTAAATGACTTAATAGTTCTAAGAAAAGGTTATTTTCTACGTGCTTCACAAGCCATTATGGATAAACAATTAAGTCAGATGAAGCAGATACTTGTTATATTACAAGGTGCTAGTCCTTACTTAATTTATCTAGACGAACAGAAACAAAAACTATTAAATCAGCTATTCGGCGAAATACTTGTATTGGCACCTGGAGATAAGCTGAAATACCCTGAAAGTCAGTTTGATGAGTTAATAATTAACTTAAACGAGAGTACGCTTTCCTCCAGTGGTGTGAACCATATAACTAATATGGCGACAACTCTGAAGAAGAGACGTTATGATAAAACTCGTAATATAGAAAACATTTTAAAAACTTTTGATCGTGAAGATATAAGAGATTTCGATCATGAAATATCTGTAAAACAACAATTGGTGCAGTTGGCGACTTTGGATGCATTAATTGGAGCTAATGGAGAAAACTATGAGGAATTAGTTGATTCTATTAGAGAAATGGTTAAAGATCCTAAGCAATTGATTCAAGTAATTAAATCATTAACGCCTAAAGCACCTTCTGTTGATGTCAAAACGATAAATAACTTTGAAGCTACATCAGGACCACTACTCATTCAAACGAATGTAAGTAGTAATTAACTAGAAGGGCAGTTTTGATATGCGTGTTTTGTTAATGCAAGGTGATGTAACTGGTGGAATTAGTAACGCTATTAAATCAACGGAAGGTAAAAGTGAGGGCACTTATATAGCCGTACTAATTCTCCTATTCACATTAATTTTATTGTGTGGATTTGGGTATGTTATGGGAAAGTGGATACCAAATTTCATTAGTACATTTAAAGAAACCATGGATGATCAAAGAAAGCATGACGCTGAACAGAGAGATAAAGAGCGTGATTTGTTTCTAAAACAAATTGAACATGAAAGATCTAGAAGTGATATTACTGGTACAACAGAAAGAGCTTATTTTAAGCAAATGTTGACCGAATTGTGCGAAAATAATACTCAATGTACTCATAAATTAACTGAGGCCATTGATAAATTAGACAAAAGATTGGATGGAAATAAAAATGCTTGAATGGCTTTCTAATCTAGATTTAAGCACAAAATTAATCATCGGCCTGATTGCCTATGTGTTTTTTCCCCAGTTATGGCCGAAAATTAAGGAATGGCTTGGAGATTTAAACTTAAAGTCTAATAATCCTAATCAATCTGAATTAATTTCAAGACTAGAAGAAACTGATAATTTAAGCCCGGATGCTATAAGACTATTAACTTGGTTGGAACTTTATCAGACAAGTGAAAAAGTTGTTGATCCTAAGCTTAAAAAAGCATTATTAGAGCTTCCAGCCCTTTTAGTTGAGAAAAAAGATGTTTAATAATTTGGATAAAAACAGAAAAATAGCTTTAATTTTAGCTGTTTTGCTCTTTGGTTTTAATCAATCTGGAGTAAATCTTGACGATTTAAAAGATTTAGTAAAAACTCCTGATGAAGTAAAAACACCTGATGAATTACCTAAGCCATTGGAAGCAGATATTACCTTAACGGCCCCTTTAACTGAATTATTTGTTAAAGATAAAGTAATGGCAATGGAATGTGCATATTTTTATATGTCATTTGCCGATGTAGTTACTAGAAATCCGAGGAATTTCCTCCAGAATAATGCTGATTTTAAGGTTTATAATGAAACAGCACTAGATATGATGTATGAAAACAGTAACCTAAAAGGCTCTATCCCAGGACTGGGAGAAAAAATTGACGAAATTTTAGCTTCTAGAATGGGATTAAATCCTGAAGATAAAGTTGATCATAAAACTTTAGGTGCATTACTTTACGCAATAGGTTGGACAGCATACAATGCCTTTTGAACAGCTATTTAAAGATTATCTAAGCCGAAAAATTGATGGTGTATTTCTTGATACGCCTGATTTCTCAGCTGATGTTAGAAAACTAGTAAAATACTCGCGGGATGAGTTTTTTGCTAATGCTGAACAATCACCTTATTTCGGCGATCGTGTTGATTATATTAGTGAATTTGCCAATAAAGAAGGAGTAGCATTACCTTTTTCCCCAGTATTGGACGTAGATAAAGATTCTTTTTCACATGTTCAAAAAACTGGAGATTGTTATTCTCATGCAACTAAGTCTATGCTGGACATTAATCGTAAGAATGAACGATTAAATGGTTACGAATCAGCCTTTATTGAAGAATCAGCTACCTGTTTAATTTATGCTTTACGTGGCCGCCGTGGTGAAGGAATGACCCTTTATGAGGTAATAAATGCCTTAAAAGGTGGAATTATTCTTGAAAAACTCTATGAATTGAATGGTAAAACATTTGATTTAAGAGAATATGATAACTATTGGCGTCTAGGAGCACAAAATTGGGTAAATAATGTTCCTAGAGAAATATTACAAGAAGCTGCAAAGTTTCCGATTAAAAATGTGGTTACGGTTTCTTCTATGGAAGAAATCAGAGCAGGCTTATTTGCTGGGCGTGCTTTTTCTTGTGGTAGCTCTATTAATCCTTCAACAACTCGTAATGAATATGGTATCTGTACATTACAAAGAAGTCCCATAGCTCATGCAATGCTTATTTGTGGTGTAGATACTAGAAAGAAATATCATCGAGAGAATTTATATTTGTGGGATAATAGTTGGCCCCCTAATTTTTACAGAGGCAATACCCCTATTCATGGAGAAGAATTTGGAATTAAATTACCACCATGTTGTTATCTTTTATCAGAAAGCGATACGTGGCGTGCCGTAAAAGAGAAAGGTACATTAACCGCGTCAACTATAGAAGGTTTTCCACCATTAAAACTACCAAATCTTGGTACAACAGGAAGAATTTAAAATGAAAAAGATTATTTTTGCCTTAATGGCCACAGCGTTATTTGTTGGTTGCGAAGCAATTAATGTAAAACAGGTTGATTTAGATAAATTTGAAAATACAAAAGCTAAAATTGCTCATGCTTTAGCCCTAAAACTTAATGAAGATCAGGTTGATCAAGTTAAGTTTGAAGATACTTATTTATGTCAATATTTTAGCAATTGTCCTGGAGGAATCTGTTATCCTAATGCACGTGCAAATGCTTTTAGAGCTAATCTTGGACGAGTTATTCGTCCAGCTTATCCAGAAATAATTGTTTATCCTCCAGTAGTTAATCCTCCTGTAGCAGAAACAATTGAAGCACCTTTAGAAGAACAATCTTCTGAAGAACCAATTAAAGATGGTTCTGTGGTAGTTCCCTCCAGTAGTGGAACTCAATGTACAAATCCTAATTGTACAAATCCTAATTGTCCATGTGGACCTAATTGTGATTGTAATGCTTATAGCAATAGTTACCAAAGTTATGGAAGTAATGGTAGTTATTCAGGTTATTCATATCCTGGAACGGTAACTTATAGTTATCAATCTAATTATGGATCGACTGGAAGTTATTCTTCAGCTTATAATAAACCTTATGGAATGACTTATTCTTCAAATTATTCTACGCCAGTACGTATGAGAGGGCAATTAGTTGAAGGTCAACCATTAAGAAATGTAGTTCGTAGTCTTCTATTTTGGCGTTAATATGTCTGAAGTATTAGATCAAGCAAAAATAGGTTGGGGTGAATTTGTTGATCCCCATGATAGGTCTAAAGGTAAAAATTTTCCATTACATAATTTACAATCTAAGGTTTATTTATCTGATCATAGATTTACAGCAGCAATAGCTGGTACTGGTGGTGGAAAAACAGTTACTGGTCCTTTATGGATTGCTAGACAAATTGAAAGATTTAAAAAAGTAAATCCACATAGACCTATTTTAGGAATGGTCATTGCCCCAACCTATAAAGTTTTATCAAGAGCAACAGTTCCAACATTAATTAATACTTTTAAAGATACACCATTAGAAGGTATTTATAAAGAATCAAGAAGTTATTATGAATTACCTAAAATTAATGGTGTTGATGGTGGAATAATTTGGTGTCAAGGTGCTGATAATCCTGGAGGATTAGAAGGCGGTCAATTTGATTTTATTTGGGGTGATGAAGCTGGACAATTTAAATATAATGTTTGGATTGCTATTCAAGGTAGAACTGGTTTAAAACGCTCCCCAATATTACTAACAACAACTCCTTATGGTAAAAATTGGCTTTATCATCATTTTTATAAAGCTTATAAAGAAGGAAATCCTGATTATTATGTAGTGCAATGGCCTTCTAATGCTAATCCAGCTTATTCAACTGAAGAGTATGAACGTGCTAAATCAGTAATGAGTGGTGAATTAGGAACTATGCGTTATGATGGTGAATTTTCAGGAATTGCAGGGCTTGTTTATCGTGATATTGGGAACTGTTTTACTACGTTGTCTCCTAGTGAATTAAGTACATTATTAAGTAAACCTGGAACTTTTCATGGTGGAATTGACTTTGGATGGAATGATCCATTTTGTGCTTTAAGTGGGTTTTTAGAAAAAGAACGTGATATTTTATGGGTATGGTTTGAAAGATATAAATCTAAAACACCTATAGAAGTACATGCCGATAAGTTACCTAAATTTGTTGATCGTTCTATTAAATGGTATTGTGATCATAATCCTGAATTAATTCAGAAATTGAAAAGAGGTGGGCATTTAGTTGCTAAAGCTGAAAAAAATATTTTGGCTGGAATAAATGCTGTAAATCATCGTATTTATACTGATAGATTAAAAATTGTATCAAATCGTTGTAAAGCAGTTGTTGCTGAAAGCGAAATGTATAAATATCCTGATGAAGAAGATAAAATGGGTGGTGACGTTCCAATAGATGATTTTAATCATGCTATGGATGCTTTACGTTATATGATTATGGGTATTGATAGAAAGAGAGCAGCATAATGTTTGAACGAATTGAAAAATTAGCTTTACGGGCACATTTTCGTCGCCAAATGAATAAAGCTGAACGAGCAAAAGAAACAAATATTCGAAAAATTTATTCTGGTTTATTAGCTGATGGCGATCATTTTGAAGTGGCTTATGAAACACTTAAAAGTGAAAATGTCGTTTTTGGATCAGATGAACCACGACGGCCTTTTTTGGAAATTTTGCAGTTACTTATTGATAATAGCGATAAGATTCTTGAAATTCTTATTCGTTTATTGCCATATATTATTACTAGTATGCCATTTAGCCAAGAAGAAGAGGAAGCGTTTTTAGCTTCAATGCAAAAAGATGAATAATCTAGAGCATGAAGGTGATGAATTTTTTGATGAAGAAAAAGTAACTAATCGTGAAGATGTAACTGCTTTTAATCGCCTTGAACAAGAAGCTAAAAAATTGCTTCTTTTAGGTGCAAGAGATAAGTTACAAGAACAATGGTTACAACTTGATAACCCACTATTATGGGATGGCGAAATTGACTGATTCATTATTTAAAGGTGGCATTTTTGATACCATTATTGATTATGTAGAGGAAAATGGTTCTTTACCTAGTTATAATGATTATTATGGAAATACTTTAACACCAGGCCCAATAGGTTTGGTGAAACAGTATAAAGACATAGTTTATGCTTGTGCTAATATCAATGCTAATGCTGTTGCATTGAAATCTTTAAAGCTTTATGTAACAACTGATAAAACACAAGCAGAAACTGTATTAAAGAAAGCACCTTTAGAAAATAAAGAAGAAAAACGTGTACGTGAGCAATATAAGATTCGTCAAAACGTACAATTAGAAGAAGTCATTGATCATCCTGTTTTAGATTTGTTTAGCAAGCCATTAGGAAATTCAGCTTTATTAAATGAATATAAGTTATTCAATTTTACACAACTTTATCAGGAAATAACAGGTGCGGCATATTGGTGGATTATTAGTCATCCAGTACTTAATATTCCAGCTCGCATCTGGTTATTTCCTACACATCATCTTTCCCCAGTAAGCGAGGCAGGTGATAGTAAACCAATTAGTTATTATCAATATAATGGACCTGATGAAAAATTAAGAAATCGTAAATTTTCAGTTAATGAAATTATTCCATTTTTATCTCCTAATTTATATGATCCTTATGCATCAGGTTATTCTCCAGGATTAGCTGCTTATTCAAATTCATTAGTTTTAGATAAACTAATGTCAATGACAACAAAGTTTTTAGATAATCAAGCACGTCCTGATATTGTAGTAATGCCTAAAGAAGCAATTGGTAGTGAAATTGCTGAAAGGTGGGAACGAAGTTTAAATTTAAAATTTAAATATGGACGTAATGGAGGTTATTACGTCTTAGATGAACCTGCAAATATTGAAATTTTAAATTTTAAACCTAATGATTATGCCAGATTAGATTTACAAAAAAATAATAAAAATAATATTTGTAATATATTTGGTGTACCCATTGCTCTAATTGATTCAGAAGCGATCAGTGAAAAAACATTAGAAGCAGCATTAAAACAACATGCAATGCAAGCTGTTGCTCCTAGATTAAGAGCTAATACAGATTTATTAAATGTAACATTACTTCCATATTATGATCAATCTGGAAGATTATTTTTAGGTTATGAAGACCCTGTACCTGAAAATAGAGAAGAAAAATTACAAGAAAATGTTCAATTAGTAATGAATGGAATTAAAACTCCTAATGAAGCACGTAAAGATTATAATTTACCTCCAAGAGAAGATGGAGATATTTTACGATCAATTAATGTTGCTGGTTCAGGAAGTTTTCAACGAGAAGATCAACGTAAATCAGGCGTAGCAGAAAAGTAATGGCTAAATCAGTTACTGTTGATTTAAAATACGACGATAATCTTGTTAAATTAGTTATAGAATCAGCCCAAAAAGGTGTTAGTCAAGGTAATAAATTTTATCGTCGAAAATTACAACAAGAATTTCAAAGTGCTCCATGGGGTACAATATATACGAATGGTAAAGTTCGTACTATAAGGCATAGTAAACCAGGTCAAACACCTTTACGTCAAACAGGTGATTTAAGTAATTCAATTAAAATGCAAGAGCTTAAAACTCTTGATAAATTTTATGCTTATACTTTTTCAACAATGCCTTATGCAATGGAATTAGAAAAAGGTGGAACTTTAAATACTTATGACGTACATTCAGTTAAAATAAGTAATGCAAAACCTCTTTATTTAAAATTATATTCAGGTGCAAGACCTACATTTAAAAAGGTTTGGGATCGGCATGAAAAAGAAATATTCAAAATTATTCGTAGCCGCGTTCCTTTTGTTTCAAGATTAATTACAATTTTTAAATTTTAGGAAATAACAATGTTAAAAGAGTATGGTATTGCTAAAAGCCCTTTTGGATTTGCTTTATCTGAAGATGATGCAAGAGAATTAGATATTTTTCTTGAAACTTCTGAAGAAGACATTAGTTATTTCCGTAAAACATCTACTAACTTTGAACATGCAATTCTTAAAGAACGCAGTGATGTATCAGTAATTACTGATAACTCTGTTGACCATGATAAAGAAGTCATGGATATTTCGTCCATTAACTGGGAGATTTTTACTAAAAATCCCCACGTGGCTTATAGACATAACTATGACCTTCCCCCAGTAGGGAAATGCAAATGGTTTAAGCGTTTTAGTAAAATTGTAAAAGCTAAGACGTTATATAAAGCACGTCCTGAAGGCTTAGCTCCAGATGCTTTTTGGTTTCCTGACGCTATTTATGAAATGGTTCAAAAAGGATATTTACCAGGTAAATCGATTGGTGGTGTAGCTGAAAAAGTTGCTATTACAAAAGAATATTTAGATCAACATCCTGAAGCTGCTGGAGCAGAAGTAATTCGTAAAAATGCACGTATTTATGAATATTCAATTGTTCCTGTTGCATGTAATAAAAATGCAGTAGTTGAAACTTTAGCTAAAGGTTTGAAAAATATTGATGATAATCTTTTAAAAACCTTATTTCCTGAAGTTGCTGATGCAGTTATTGAAACACGTAAAAGTTCTGAATTACCTGTAATTAAAGATTGGTTAAGTGTTGCTGCTTATGAAGAAAATTTATCAGCACGCTTAGAAATTGAATTAGGTTCTATTATGGACCGAGTTCCTGAAATGATTGATAAAGTTCTTAAGAGAATGTTAGGACAAGTTAGTTAATCAACTTTCCTAGAAGAAAGAATTAATTAGTTTGGTGACCTATCTATATATTAGTTTTTTAATTTGTTAATAATTTGGAGTTACTAAGATGAAAAAGTGGATTTTGTTTGAAAAAGATTGGGCTCAAGATGATAATACAACTTTCAAGAAGGGTCAGGTAATTCAGGTTGATGCTTCATTAGCTGAATCACTTGTTATGTTAAAGTTTGCTAAAGAAACTGAAGCACCTTCTTCTGATGATATTGTTACTAAAACTTCTGAGAAATTTGCTCAGACTGTTTCAACGATTATTGATTCTTCTCTCAATAAGGCATTTAGCCAATTTAATGATACGCTTGAAAAAGGAATTAAGCTTCCTGCGACAGCAGTTGATCATGATTTGGAAAAAATGGGTGGTTTTAAATCCCAAGAAGAATTTGTTAGTTGTGTTATTAAAGCAGGTCGTCCTGGTGGAAATGTTGACGAAAGGTTAGTTAAAGCACCAACTGGTCAGCATACACAAGATGATCAAGAAGGTGGTTATTTAGTTCCTGAAACAATTGAAACACGGATTTGGACTAAAGTTTCTGATGATATGGAATTGGATTTCTTTAGCCGAGCAACTGATAAACGTAAAACTTCTGGTAATACGTTGAAGTTTAATGCTCAAGAAGAATCCTCACGTAAAGATGGATATCGTCATTTTGGAGCAGTTGCTTATTGGACTGATGAAGCAGAACAATTTACTGCTTCTAAGATTATTTGGTCACAACGTCGTTTAGAATTACATAAGCTAACTGCGTTGTATTATGCAACTGATGAAGAAATGGATGATGCAGGCACTGCATTAGGTTCTGTATTTGATGTAGCTGCACGTCGTTCCATTATGTTTAAACTTAATCAAGGTGTTTGGAATGGTAATGGTGTTGCCAAACCTCTTGGTATTTTTAGTGGAAATAATCCTGCATTAATCAGTATTGCAAAAGAAAGTGGTCAAGCTGCTGCAACTATTTTGCATCAAAATATTAGTAAGATGTATCATAGAATGCATCCTTCAATGCGTGCCCGTGCAAATTGGTATGTACATCCTAATTTACAAGAGCAACTTGAATTTATGTATTTTGCAAATGATACAACTAATAAACGTCCTTTATATATGCCTGCTGGAGGTGTTTCTGGTTCTCCTTATGGTTCTTTATATGGACGCCCTGTAATTCCGTGTGAATTTTGTGCTGATTTAGGAACGCAAACAGATATCTGTTTTGCTGATATGACTCAGATTATTACTTTAAGTAAGCAATCTGGAGGAATGAAACGAGCAAGTTCTATTCATGTTCGTTTCCTTTATGAAGAAACTGCATTCCGTTTTAGTTTCCGAGCTGATGCACAACCTGTTTATGCTAAGCAAGTTGAAGATTTAAATGGAACTACTAAACGAAGTCCTTATATTACTTTGGATACTCGTGCTTAATTAGTTAGTTAGTTTCATTTTTCAAAAAATAAAAGTTTAGGAGAAAATTTTAATGTCTAATTTTAAAAAGTTGAATGATATGCGAGTTATTCTCGCAACTCAAGTATTGAGCTTGGGAGGAGCTACAAACAATTCTGCATATGTTGGTTTAACAAATGCACAACGATTGTTGTTTATTATTCAAGGTGATGCTGCTAGTGCTGGAGCAACTATTACTTTGAAACAAGCTAAAGATGCTTCTGGAACTGGTGTTAAAGCACTTGATTTCACTGCCATTGCTAAAATTGTTAAAGCAACTGGTGTTGAAACACGTGAAACAGTTGTTGCTAATAGTCATGTATTAGCTTTATCAACGCATGTTTATGTAATTGAAATTGATTCTGCTGATTTAGATTCGCAGAATCAATTTACACATGTGCGTGTTGAAGCTAGTTCTGCAACAACTGGTGACGAATATGCTGTTACAGCAATTGTAACAGATTTACGTTATCAAGGTGGACCTCTTAATAAGGTTTAATGGCTGAGTGTAGGTGCCCCCCAGTGATGCCTTCTTCCTAGTTTTTAATTAGGAAGAAGGCTAAGCTTTAGCGAATTATTTAATTAATTAAAGCTTAGCCTTAAAAGGATTTAAGATGGGGATGATTTTTGATTTAAGTATAACAGGTGATTTTAGTGAAAAAGACTTAGCTGCATTAAAGTTAGTTGTTGATCGTGAAAATGAAAAACAAGCTCTTTTTGAACAAAGACATAATCTTCCACGTTTAACTATTAATGAGTATTATACAGCTTATAAAGAAATTCTAAAAGAACTTGTTATTAAATTTCATGAAAATCATATAAATCAAGCTAATATGATTTCATTTCAAGAAATCAAACCTTTTTGGGATGAAGCAAATAATATTCAACGTGAAAAAGCAGCTAAAGCTTTAAAAATTAAAAAGGTTTAATTATATGCCTCAAACACGTGTACGATTTAATGATTTAGAACAACGTTATCATTTAGTTTTAGTTGATGATAATTTAGATGTATTGGTTGATATGGGCTCATTAAATCCATCAAATACGGCTACTGCGGCTGGGATAGAAACTATTTTACCAGAAACATTTAATCCATTTTCCGATGGATCAATCTTATTTATTAAAGCAGATGGGACTAAAAGAAAGTTCTCTCCAGCAGGTAATACAGCTAAAGATAGAGGTTTAGCTTTAGATGCTGCTGCGGCTGCTTCACAAAATGGTGATACTGTAATTTTAAATCCATTTCATTATGAAGTAGGTAAAACGATTTCTTGGGCTGCTAATAGATTTACATTAGTTGCTAATGGGGCAACAATTATAAGAAACACTGTACCTACTGACCGTGTTTTTACTTTTAATACAGGAGTTTCCTCCAGTAATAAAATCTTCGTTTATGATTTAAATGTAAATGGTAATGGTGATAATATTAGTTTAGATGGTGAACGTGGCGAAGGTATTCAAGTAACTGGTTCTGGTTTATTTAAAGCATTTGGTTGTTTTGCTTATAATGCTCCTGTAGGAAATACTGCTTGTAATTTTTACTTTGATTTAGCAGATGGTCATATTATTTTAATTGGTTGTACTGCTGATGATCCTGGTTGGGCTAATTATCGAATTAGAAGTCGTTCATTTGAAGCTTATGCTTGTAATTCATATGTTACAACTCATAAGTCAGGTGCTAAAGCTCGCTTTTGGGATATGGATGGTCAAAATTATGATGAAGTTAAAATTGCTGGTGGAAGATGGTTTAGTGATCAATCATATGAAAAACAGTGTGTATTTGATCCTGGACCGGGTAATTCTTGCCGTAGTCTTTCAATTTCTCAGATTGAAATGAATTGTTATAACAATCATGTTAATGCTACTGGGGATAGCTTAATTAAATTTGATTTAGTTGAGAATGTTTTAGTTTCTGATTTGACTGAATCACACGTACAACCTAGATTGCAAGCTGGATTTGATCCTTATACACATGGTCAATATGAAACATTATTTAATATTGGTCTATGTGGTCATGTTAAATTACAAAATATTCAAGCTGATGCAACACCACACCCTGCTTCTCCAGATGATGCAACTTATTGTGAAAATTTAATTATTGATAATTGTATTTTTGGTAAAAATTCCAAATTAGATCATGCTATGTGGAATTTAAATATGATCAAAAATACAATAATTAGAAATACTTCATTTTTACATGTTACTGGTACAGGTTCTCAAGCATCTGGAAATAACTGTATTTTTAATAATGGATCGTCTTCAACTAAAAATCAAAAAGTTATTTTGGATAATGTAACTATTGGTTATAAATTTACTGAAGTAGGTACTTTATTCCGACATATTCGAGAAATTGGTCACGTTCAGTTTGGTAATTTTACTCAACTAAGAGAAACAGGTTCAGCTGGTTTAATTGTTGGACCAAATCCTTCACAAAGATTAATGGCTGCTGTAAGAATGGGTGACCCATTAACTGCTTTATTACAATTTTCTCCAGTAGAACAAAATCTATTAGATGATACAGATGCTAATACTCAAAGATTTGCTCCAATTGGAACAACTACTTGGGCACATGATGTAAAAGCTCCTGCTAATCCTGGCACAGCAAGTGGTGATTGGTTTGGAGGAACTATAATTGGCAAACCTGGAGCAAGAGTAAGAAATCTAAATTATGGCAATGGTGGAAATGGTTTTCCAAAAGAGTTTGTTAAAACTTCTGGTGGCACTTTTGTGGATGATTAAAGGATAAAATATGGCTACAACAAGTCAAGTAAAAGCAGGTTTAGATGATATTGCAACAGAAATTCGTCAAATTCGTTTTGAAGCAGGACGTTGTAAAATAACCATTGGTAATGTTTCAGCTGCTTTAGCTAATTTAGCAACAAAATATAGTGATGTTGTTGCTACTATTCAAACTTTTGGAACAACAAATGCTTTTGAAGCTTTAAGTAAAGCTGAATTAACTAAATTAATAACAGAATACCAAGCTTTAAAAGCTGATTTAGATCAAGCAGTTACTGCTTTAAGCTCATTAACGGAATTTTAATTATGGCTTTTCCTGCTGATTGGGCCGGATACGCTTCACCAAACAGTTTACTTCCTCCCAGTTCTAGTTTAAGTAATTTTACTTATCTTATTAGTTTAAGTGAAATGCCTGCTAGTTGGTGGAGCAATGTAAAATCTGATGGTGGAGATATTCGTGTTACAAAATCAGATGGAAGTACCCAATTACCTTTTGATTTAATTGAATGGGATTATGCTTCTCAAACGGGTATATTAGCAATTCAATATACAGGTACTCAAACAACCAGTCCTGATGATTTTTATATTTGGGCTGGAGATGCTTCTGCTACTTTACCAGCAGCAGGAGACACTTATGGTCAATATAATACTTATGAATCAGGTATTAAATGTTTTTATCCTAATGGGGGTGGGAATGATCGAACAGTAAATGCTTTAAATTTAACTATGACTGGTGCAACTACTGGTGATAGTGATGGACCAATTAATGGTTCTAAAGCAACAAATTATAATGGAACAAATCAAAAAGCTTCGCGTTCATCTGGAGCACAATCAGGTGATTGTTTATTTTTAGCTCATTTTTATGATACAAAAGGGGCTGGTACATCTGTTATATTTGCAAGATCAAGTGCAGCAGGAAATATTGGAGCAGGAATCTTTTTAATTTCTAGTACTTCAGAACAAATAGCTGTTTATCGTGATGGAGCTGGGTCACCTGTAAGTACAAGTACAGGTACATCTACACCATTAAATAATTGGGGGGCTGGTGGATCAGGTTTTGATGCAACTGCAGGACAAATTTTTACAAGAAGTTATTTAGGAGCAAATAATGCTGTAAGTTCTTCTGATGGTGATGGAGGAACAACAGGAATTTTTATTGCAGCAGGTGGTTCAACAAATTATTGGGGTGGAAGAGTGGCCAATGCTTTATATAAAACAGATTTAACTAATAAAGATGATTTTATGGATTATTGGTTTTCAATGATTGATGCTTCTGATCCTGATCAATCAAATTTTTATGGCGGTTGGACATGGACAGCTAATTCTGGACCTAGTTCTTTTAATCCTGCTTGGGCAAAAAATAGTAATCAGGTTTTAAATTATGCTTAAAAATGTAGCTGGACAAAATATTTCTGCCCAATTAATTAATAAAACAGATGGTTCTGATGTAACAACTGGAACTACAACAGTATATGTTACTAAGGATAATGGAACACAAACTTCTGGAGGAGGGACTGTTACAAATAAAGGTAATGGTGAATGGAATTATGCTCCTACTCAGGCAGAAACAAATGCTAATTATATTAAATTTACTTTTGTAAATACATCTGCAATTACAGCAGGAATAGGTGTTTATACAATTAGTTTTAATCCTCATGATACAGTAAGACTAGGTTTAACTTCATTACCTAATGCTGCTGCTGATGCTGCTGGTGGATTAGCTATTAGTGATGCGGGTGGATTAGATTTAGACACATTATTAGGACGTTTAGATGCTGCTATTACTACTCGAATGGCGACATATACACAACCTACTGGTTTCTTAGCTGCAACATTCCCCACAACAATTGCTAGTCCAACAAATATAACTGGTGGAACAATTACAACAGTAACTAATTTAACAAATTTACCAAGTATTCCTGCTAATTGGATTACTGCGGCCGGTATTGCTGCAAGTGCTTTAAATAATAAAGGTAATTGGAATATAGGTAAAACTGGTTATAGTATTTCTGGAACAAAAACAACTTTAGATGATTTAAATGATGTTTCTGTTTCAGCAGTTGCTGATGCTGTTTGGGATGAACTTATTTCAGGTCATTTAACAGCAGGAACAACTGGTGCATCATTAAATGCAGCAGGTGGTTCAGGTGATCCTTGGGTAACATCTTTACCAGGAAGTTATACATCAGGGCAAGCTGGTTATATAATTGGAACTTATTTAAATGCAACTATCTCCAGTCGTTCAAGTCATACAGCGGCTAATGTTAGAACAGAAATAGATGCTAATAGTTCTCAATTAGCTGCTATTCTTGCTGATACTGCTGTTATTGGAACAGCTGGAGCAGGTTTAACAGCTATTCCATGGAATAGTGCTTGGGATGCAGAAGTACAAAGTGAATGTACTGATGCTTTAAATGCATATGATCCACCTACAAATGCTGAATTAGCTTCAGGTATTAATCTTTTAGGAGGTTATATAGATACTGAAATTAATTCAATTTTAACTATAATAAATAAACTTGATACAGCTTTAGAATTAGATGGAGCGGTTTATCGATTTACAACTAATGCTTTAGAATTAGCTCCTTCTGGCGGAGGTGGTGGAGGTGATGCTACATTAGCTAATCAAACAGCTATTTTAGCTGCTTTAACTACAATTGATTCTATTGTTGATGCTATATTAGTTGATACAGATACAACTATTCCTGCTACATTAAATACTATTGCAGGCTATATTGACACTGAAGTTACTAGTATTGTAAATAGTTTAGTTGAAATTAAAGGGACAGGTTTTGACACTGATGATCATAGTTTAGTTGTAATTGCTTCAGCTGGAGGTTCATTAACAGTTTCACAAGCAAGTCAATTATCTTCAATTTATGCCGCAGTTAATTCTAAACCAGTAATTCAATCAGATTTAGATGAAAATCCAACTGGAAGTATTATTACTTTAACGACTGGTGATACTTATGGAGAAAACTTTAATCCCGCTAAATCTTGGACTGTTGATTATGGTGTAGATTTAACTGGAGCAGTAGTAACTTTTACCGCAGCAAATAAACAAACTAAACAAATAATTTTACAAAAAACAATCACACAAGTAGTGGTTTCTGGAACAAAGTACACTTTACCTTTAACATTAACTACGGCCGAAGCAAAATTGTTTAAAAAATCAGATGATATAATTTTTGATATAAGAATTGTATCCGGCACTGATGTTGATCATTCAATTATTGGTTCGATAAAAGTTATTGATGTAGTTAATTTAGGATAATAAAATGGGATTAATTTCTTCCCCCAGTAATGAACCTCTATTAGCTGATTTAGATTATGATAATTTATCAGCAATGGATCAAGCTAAAGTAAATTCTTTAATTGAAGTAGGCAGTCAATTAATTGAAGCCTATTGCAATCGAGTTTTTACTGCGGCTGATTTTACTGAATATTTAGATGGAAATGGTCATAATGAAATTTATGTAAAAAATCCACCTATTAATAGTATTACTTCTGTTACTATTAATTCAAATTTGGTAGATTATGTTTTTCCTACTGATGAATTAACTATTAAACCTGGAATTGGTCGTGTTAATTTAAATTTAGATAAAACTAATTCATTACGTCCTTTTACACATTTTCCACGTGGAAGCCAAAATATTAAAGTAATTTATAATGGAGCATTTAACCCAATACCTGCTCCTATACTACTTGTTTTAGCTGATTTTGTAATTAGAGCATTTGATGGTATTGGTGAAAGTGGAAATGTTGTTAGTGAAAAATTAGGTCAATATTTTTATAAACTTAAAGATGATAAAACTAAAGTTGATAAAAATATTTCACAATATGAAGGTTATTTACAGTACTATAAAATAAGGCGAGTTTAATGTCCTTACGTAAACTACTTAGATTAAACAGATGGTCAATTCAAATAAATGACTATGCTGTAAGAGATGATGATGGTAGTTTACTTCGTGATGAAGGTTGGAAAACTATTTATAAAAATATTTTCGGCCATATTCAAGCGACTGTTACTACTTCAGCTAAAGGTAAAGACGATACAACAAAAGCTTTTGGAAAGATTGAATTAGAGTCTTATTATACTATTTTTCATAACTATGATGATATAGTATTTAAAACTAATATGAGGATTCTAACTCATCACAATCCTACTAAACTTATAACATTTTTACCAAATGGTGAAGTAGATTTTGAAATACATAAACGAGATGAAATAAGAGTATTTGAGTTTTTAGGTTCTAGAGAAGCAGTTGGTGATAGACGCAATAATTTAAAGCATTTTGAATTGTACCTAAAGCAAGTATTTAGACAGCATGTTTAAAACAATATTTAATTTAATTAAAAATGAAATAGGTACTGAAGCTTTAAATATGGGCTTTATGCTCGAAAATAGAGCAATGCCTTATATTGCTGTTAATCCTGTATCGGCCACAGTTGACACTCAATATTCTACTTCAGAACTTCTCCTCCAGTATTCATTCCATTTCAGAATTTATTCAGAAAACAGAAAACAAGGAAAAAATCTCCAGGGTATTTTGATTAACTTATTAAGAGGTTATAGTGATACTGAAGTAAGTAATATTCACATACCTAGAGTTAGAATTCAAGAAATTCGTCCACAACTTTTTATAATTGATGTCTTAGCAAATGTTTTCACTTTGTTTACAAAAAACCTTCAATTTGATGCATTAATTGGCACAGGATTAACAGTCAATGAAGCTTTGTTTGATCTATATAAACAGAGTAATTTGCCATATAAAATTGTCTTTAGTGATTATATGCTGGAGAATGAGAACTATCCTTATATAGTTTTAACCTCTATAGATGAAGTTAATATGGAGGATAGATCTTGTGAAGCAATTTACCAGGGGGATTATGAGTTAGTCCTTTTTAATGAAAGTTTACCAGAAGCTGATAAAATTATAAATAAATTAATTGATTTATATCATTCTGGTAAAATTCAATGTTCTGAATATAATGTTGAAGAGTTTATGCTACAAAATATTGTATTTACAGAAGTACGTCCTCAATTATGGCAAACTAATTTAATTTTTAATTACCAACACAATGACTAAATTAATAACAAAAATTAATTCTGAAATTTCAATTGAATATTCTGATACTCAAAAAGCAGATGGTTCAATTGAAAAATTATTATTAAAACGTCATTTAGCTCATTTAAATTTAGATGAAGATACAGCTTACAAAGCTTATACAAATCGTTTAAGTTTAACAACAAGTCCTACAACGCTAGATTTGACAGCTTTAAATGATGTATTTGGTAATACGTTATTTAGTTCTGGGGTTAAGTTTTTGTATTTACATAAACCTGCTCCTGCTGATATTAGAACAATAACATTTGATTATAATGGAGTTGAAATTACTTTAGGTGATTTAGAATATTTTATTGTTTCTGGGAGTTCAACAATAAAACAATTAATTACAACTCCTAGTTTAGTTTTCACTGCAAGTGGTAATACTGTTTTAGATATTATTTTAATTGGAAATTAGGAGTTAAATAATGGCCAAAGAACTTAATTTAAAAATTTCAGGGTCAATTGCTGGTACTTATAAAAAGACAGGTAATAGTACAATTGCAGGAGCAACTGTTGCTGTTAATAATCAAGAATTTAATGAAACATTAATTGATGGTCTTGGTGACGCAATTAATATTGTAAATTTACTTTATTCTAAACGTCATGCAATTAGTAGTGGAGCAGGTGTTACATTAGATTTAACTTCATTAACAGATGAATTTGGCGATAGTATTAGCCTTCCATCTAAAAAATTAATCTTTATTAAAAATCAAGCAGCTGTTGGTTCTAGTCAGGTTTTAATTTGTACTTCATTATTCGCTTCTGGTGTAAATATGAATCCACAAGAATGGCGAATGATCTGTTGTCCAAGTGGTTTATCAACTGTTCCTTCTTCTTTAGCATTTACAACAGCATCTGGAACATCATTTAATTTTGATATTTTAGTTGCTGGTATCAACGACTAAATTTAACTTTAACTTTTGTTTTTTAATAATAGGAGAAATAAACAATGGGACGAAAAGTTGTTGCTGGTGCTAATGGTAAAACTGGTAAAGTACGTATTGGTTCAACTGAATTATGCGTTACTGAATGGAACGCGACTGAAATGGCAGATGAAGAAGATACAACTAATTCCTGTTCAGATGGTTATAATGAACAAGAATA
This sequence comes from Sphingobacteriaceae bacterium, assembly GCA_016715905.1. Classification (NCBI taxonomy): domain Bacteria; kingdom Pseudomonadati; phylum Bacteroidota; class Sphingobacteriia; order Sphingobacteriales; family Sphingobacteriaceae; species Sphingobacteriaceae bacterium. The sequence goes on from JADJXI010000008.1 coordinate 44,573, forward strand.
TGGTAATAAACGTGTTGAAGGTTCTATTTCAGCAGACTGGGATGCAACTGTAAATCCAGTAGCAAGTGCCCCTACTATTAGAGCTGGAGCAGAATTAACAGATGCACGTTTATTTGTTGAAACTGATGGTACATTTACAGGTGTACGTTGTCATTTTCCATTAATTAATGTGAATGATATTCGTATTACTGTTCCTTCAAAGGGTAAAGTATCTTTTTCTTTTAATTTTAAGAATAAAGGTGCTTATGCCTTTTTAAGTGCTTCTGACTATTCTGCATAAGGTGCTAAATGGCATTTGTTAATTTAGTAAATACTGAAGTAGAGGTGGGCGGATATACTTTTAGTCCGCTCACCTTAAATGACTTGGGCTCATTTGTTTTGTATTTTCAATATTACAAAGTATTTGAAGCCGAAACTGTAACTAAAAACTTCCCTCCAGAACTCAGAGCTAAATTACTTGAAACTGCATATAATGAATGTTATAATATGCGTTTACCTGTATATGAAGTAAATAAAAAAACTGGAGAAAAGAAATTAGTAGATTCTATTCGACCTGTTTTTGAACATCCAGAAGTTCAAGCTTTCTCGGCTACAATGCATGGCATGAACTATGAAATGTTTTTAAGTTTACGTCATAAACATCCTAATATAACATTAGAAGAAGTTAATTCTTTAATGACTCCTTATATGTTAAAGGAAGTTCAAGACAAACTTATGTGTTATATGGATGAAATTCAAGAACAATTAAAGAAAGCAGAAGAAACTTTGCCGGGGGAATCGTTCCCCAGTCTAACTCTACCACGATAAAAATAGGAGAACCTATAGACTGGGGAAAAATCTTACAAGTATTTGTATGTGATTTAAATATTTCTCCTAGTGAATTTTCTAAACTTTCAGTTTATCAGTTTTTAATTCTATTTTGCACTTTACCTGATGTAACTAAAAAAGAATTGTCTTTAGATCAAGTAAATAAATTAGTAGAACAGTGGCGTAACGAAGGTATTTAATTATGGTTTTAAGTGCAACTCTTGCGTCACTGATTGTCAATGTTATTCTTAATGCTACAACATTTAATCGTCAAATGTCTGGGGCTAGAGCTAATGTTGTACAAACAGCTGCTAAGTTTTATTTATTACGAACAGCAGTTACTGCGGCTGTAGCTGCTTTAGATCGAATGATTAGTCGTGCAAAAGATATAGAAGATGGTTTTACTAAAATTGAAAGAATTGCTTCTAATTTACGTAATACTACTTTTAGAGCAGATTTATTTAATTTAGATGAAAACCTTAAAGGAATTAATATTGGTGAACTTCAAAAGTCTGCCCAAGAATTATCACGTTTAGGTATTCGTGATAATTTAATAGGTATGACTGAAACATTAGCTTTATTTTCTAAAACATCTGGTGTTGCAGCAGAAGATGCTGCATTAATTCTTGGACGTATAACTCAGTTATTTGATTTACCTGATCGTGCTCAAGGAATTGAACATCTAGCTAATTCCATTGTTGAAGTAGCTGAAAGTATGGCTACTTCAGAAAGAGAAATTACAGACGTTCTCTCCAGAATTGGACCTGTAGGTCAATTAGCTGGTTTTTCTGTTACTGAGTTAGTTGGAATTGCTGGTACAATTAAAGCTATTGGTCAACGCTCTGAATCAGCAAGTACAGCAGTTCAACAATTATTTCTTAAACTATTTACACAAACTGATGAAGTTTTAGCTGCTCTAACTGCCTCTGAAGACGAATTAAAAAATCTTAGAGATTTAATGTATACAGATGTTAATGCTGCTTTTAAAGAATTTTTACGTATTATAGGTAATAAACAATTTAAATCAGCAGCTGAAGTATTAAGTGGCATTGAATTATCTGGAAAAAGAGTTTTACCTGTTATTTTAGGTTTATCAAAAAACACTTCCTTATTAACTGAAGCTCAAGCTGCCGCAGCAAAAGGTGCTAATGAAAATATTCAAATTTATAATGATTATTTAATGAGCTTAGATAATATTTCATCGAAAATGGAAGGAATTAGTGATAGTTGGGATCAATTAGGTTTTGTTATTGGTAATAATTCTATGGTAAAAAGTGCTTTAGATGAGATTGAAATCTCACTTAATAGCATGAAAGAATTAATTGATTATATTAATAATACAAGTGGTCAAAGAGATTTTGATCCTACTAATATTGAAGAAGTAAAAGCAAGACGTGATGCTGTTAAAAAAGAATATGATGCTCTTGTGCAAGCAAATATGGATTTAAGAAAAGATGGAGGATTAGCTGGTTTTGGAAAAGTATTATGGAATAGTGCTGTTCCAGGTGAAGGTTTAGGTATTTATGGTTTAATTACTTCAATGGGCAGACTAACTGCTTTAGAGCAAGAACGTGAAAGATTAAATGAACATATTTTACGTTTAATGAAAGCTCAAGATGAAGAAGCAAATAAATCACCTTTAACTAAATCAGTTCCTCCAGGAAGTTTATTTGGATTATTATTTACTGCTGGAGCATTTGGAGGTGCTCCTTCTGCATTTTTAAATGCACAAGGAGCTATGGATTTATCTAAATCTAACTTTAGTGAAGAAGCTTTAAAAGCTGATACTAAAGCTAAAGAAAAAGCAGCTAAAGAAGCAGAAAAAACTCGCGAAAAACTTTTTGATAATTTTTGGGATATTATAAAAGAGCAAGGACATAAAAAAGAAAAAGGCGGAAATACTTTTAGTTCATTACAAGACTTTTGGAAGAACCAAATTACTTCTCCCCAGGAACGCCAAAATAAAGAAGTGTTAGACAAATTCGATAAAGCTATTGATTTAGCTAAAGAAAATAAAGATTCTGTAGGTAATATTCAGAGTCTAGTAAAAGAATTTGTTAGTAAATATGGAGCAGTTAAATAATGGCTATTGATTTGCCTTTTGAATATGTTGAATATAAAGAATCTGGTAGAGAAAATATTAATCTTACTGGAGGAGGAAAAACTTATACCAGAATATTTAAAGGTCCATGGGATTTAAGAAAACAATTTATTTCATCTGAATTAGCAGAAAATATTATTGATGATCCTGATCAACCTTTATTTTTAAGAGGAAAACCTCATCCTGATGACCCAAATACAATTGTTTCTGATATTGAAATAGTAGGATCAGGTGAAACATTACAAAATGATGTAACTGGTACAATTGCTTTTACAAGAGCAACAATAACTGCAAATTATCAATCTTTTTCTCCAGCACAAAATCCTGATCTTAATCCTAATAATGATTTAAAGAAAAATGGTATTTCATATATTGAA
>JADJXI010000009.1 GCA_016715905.1 Sphingobacteriaceae bacterium
TAATCTCCTTTTAAAATAACCGTGTAGCATTGATCAATCTGCGCATGATACTGATAATTATCTAAGAGCATCCGCGTGCGGAGCATGAGCACGGTTTTTATTCACTATATACCTCCTATTCCTTTCTATTTACGTGACTTTTTATAACCTAAAGTTGAGGGTATTTTTTAATCTATTTTAAAGTAAAAACTTTTTTAAAATCTATTGACATCATACATGTAGTGATGTATAATAAGTATATGATAATTTACTAATTATCAACGACAAACAAAAATAAAATATAGGAGGTTTTCAATATGAAAACAAATATTAAAGATTTTGACGGTTTTAAATTCCGTCAAGCAAAGCACAGACACCAACACCAGATTTTCGTGGGGAGGACTGGGAACTTGAAAAAGAGCAAGTCCTCAAAGATGCCGAAACATCTTTAGAAATGATGTGGGTGCATCTTTGGTCTAAGCTAGCTAAAAAGTTAGCTTAAGCGGTTAATATCCGCTTGATGCATTTAAAAATAAATGTGTCAAGGAGGTATTAATATCAAAGATTACATATTAGCCATTAGTTTGGTTTTATTATCGAGTGAAAGCTTGATAATGAGACTAGTAGCAATTTTAGGATTACTATATTATGTTAAAAGGAGGGAAAAGTAAATGCAAGAGACTTGTAAAGGTCCGAAATCAATACAAGATTGCTTAAATTGCACTCTTAGTGAGTGCAAAAGCAACAAACCAGGCTTATTTGACTTTGAAAAAAAAGTTAAATATCATATCCCAAAATCTTCATATACAATAGCTATGGTTATTGATATGGCGAGAGCAGACAAAAGCAGCACATGGAATTTTAGATAATTTTAAAAGGAGGTTATTAAAATGGAATTAATGGATTTAATAGTTGCAGAAATGCAACGCAGAGATAGTTTTGATAATGATTTAAAAAAAGAGGGTGGACATATTGATATGTTTAATTGTTTAACGTTAAGTAATGATAAATTTTTAGACTTGATGTTAGATGCCAATACAACAATAGTGGACTCTTATAAAGATGCAACTAAAGAGGTAAAAACAATAGCTTACAAAGATAAAATGTATTATGTTTCAAAGGAGTATAAAAAATGAGTAGTATAAAATTACATGAACTCAATCAAGAGATTGAGGAAATCTTAAGCATGATGAACGATGCTATAGAAGAAAACGATGAGGATACATTAACCGCATGCAGAGATACGCTTGAGAGCATGCAAATAGATGTTGATATGTGTGTATCAGCATATGTTGAGTCAATAAAACGTAATCAAGTTTTTTCAGATGCGTTGAAATCTGAAATTGATACATTAAAAAAAAGAAAGGAAGTTGTGGAAAACAAAATTGAGAGGCAAAAAGAATTTTTAAAACAGTTTATGTTAAAAACAGAAAAGAAAAAAGTTGAAACAGCTACATGCAGCGTGGCTATAAGAAATAACGCTGAAAAGCTTATAATCGAAGATGAGGAACAACTTATTGAGTTTCTCGAGCACAACGCTAAATGGTGTGTTGACACAGTCAAAAAAAACAAGTTTGAGCAAAGTAAAGCTTTGTGTTTTAGTGTTCCTTTTGTTAAAAAGAGAAAACACAAAGTCTAGTTATAAAAAAAAGGAGTGTAAAATGGATAATTTAAAATATTACAATCTAGGACGGCAAGTCCTCAAGAGGCTAAAAAAGCATAGGTGGTGGACGTTTAAAGGGTATGACGGACATAAATCCTATGTGGCGTATAAAAAAACTAACAGAAATGTTTGGACCATGTGGCATAGGCTGGAAATATGAAATTGAAAAGGAGTGGATTGAGAAAAACGGAGATGAACAGGCTGCATTTATCAAGATAAATTTGCACATCAAAAACGAGGATAAATGGTCAGATGCAATACCTGGAGTTGGTGGTAGTATGTTTGTAACAAAAGAAAAAAATGGGCTTTACACTAGCGATGAATGTTTTAAAATGGCTTTGACGGATGCTTTATCTGTATCGTGTAAAGCAATAGGCATAGCAGCGGATGTTTATTTTGATAAAGATAAAAGTAAATATGATGTAAATACAACGGAAAAAGAAATTGAAAAAGAATATAAGTGCGAAAAATGCAGTAAACCGTTTGAGTCTTGGACAGACACAAAAGGCAAGACATGGACGGCTGGGCAAGTTTCGCATTTTAGCAAAAACAAAAATAATGGTGTTGCACTTTGTTATGATTGTTCTAAATCAAAATAAACGCATGACATAGCACTAGTAAGCTTTTAATTGACAAACTACACTATAATTTTAAACGTCGCTTAAAATGCTTGCTAGTAGCTTTAAAATTGAAAGGATTGATTTATGAAAAAGAAAAAACTTACTGAAATTGATTTGCTAATAATCATACAGTTGTTAGAATTATTAGTTTGGGTTTTATGGTTTAAGTTTAAATAAAATGGGGGTGATTTTATGAAAAAGAAAACAAACGGAACGGAGTTGTTATTAATAATTCCAGCGATATCTTTATTGGCAATGTGGATTTTATACATAATATTTGAAAAATAAATTTAAGGAGTTTTAATATATATGATAAACAAAGCAATTTTAATGGGGCGTTTAGTAGCTGATCCAGAACTAAAACAAACTACAAGCAATATATCTGTATGCAAGTTTACAATCGCTATCAACAGACCTTTTGTGCCTAAAGATGGTGGTGAAAAACAATCGGATTTTATTAACATAGTTGTTTGGAGAAATACAGCGGAGTTTGTTAGCAAGTATTTTACAAAAGGTAAAATGATTATTGTTGAGGGTGCGTTAAGAAATAATAATTATACAGATAGTAATGGTGTAAAACATTATACGATAGAAGTGCATGCAGATAATGTAAGTTTTGGCGGAGATAAAAAGTCAGATGATACATCTACAGAGCAAAAACCAAAGCAACAAGAGGCAAAATCCGATGTTCCTGATTTTGATTTATCGGAATTTGAGGAGTTAGATGGAGATGTGCCTTTTTGATTAATTCATCCCCGCTATGCGGGGGAAAGGAGCTATTAGCATGGAATTTATTAATAAAACTAACTGGAGATTGCAAGTTATCAGCAAAAAGAAAAACGACTTGCAAACAAAAAACGAAACAACAAAAACTTTAAATCAAGAGATTGTTAACATAATAAACGACTTAGCAGATTTAGAAAATAAGTCGATGCAGTTAAAACAAAAGTTACAAGCAACAAAGCAAGATTTATATTATCTTGAGCGACAAATAAATCTTGATAAAAAAGACTTGAAAAGTCTAGAAAACGAGGTGTAAAATGTTTGATTTATACGAACATCAAAATAATACAAATATCATATGTGGTACATATCCAATTATCGCAGAGTGTGAAAAAGAATATAACCAAATGGCAAATTTAAAAAATAAACTAGATGAATATTTTAAATCTTTAAAAATAAAAGCAAAAGTTAACGTTGAGATTGTAAAAGTTACAAAAATATTTGTGGTTACATGTATAGAAGTAGAACTTAACGGCGATAAATGGGGATGGAAACACAGAAGTTTAAATAAGGAGGTGATAAAATGAACGACCCACGCATACAAGTCCAGGGAGGAATTTTAAACGAAAAAGAAAAAGAAGCAGTGTTAAAAATAATAGATAAATACACAGACGTTGACTTTGTAGAAGTAATTATAGCTGGTGATTTTATCGACATAAAAACATACAGAAAAGCACCATTTAAACGCATAAGAAGAATTACTGGTTATTTAGTTGGGGATTTAAGCAGATTTAACGATGCAAAGTTATCAGAAGTAAACGATAGACTAAAACATAATTAATTTTAATAAACGCACGGCGTAAAAACCGTGCAAGGAGGTGAAAGCGTGAAAACAGATGCTTTCCAATTATCGTATCAAAAAACTTATTATCAAAAACACAAAAGCAAAATCTTGAAAAAAGCAAGAAAAGAATATGTTGAAAACAAGAAAAGAATGTTGGCGAAAGCGAAAATATTATCAAAATAATAAAAGCAAAATTTTAGAAAATAACAAAAATTATTACGAAAAAAATAAAATTGAGATATTGCGAAAAGCAAAAGAAAGAAGGAAGGTGAATAATCATGAATAAAAAAGTTAGTATTATAATTACATCAGAAGTAATCGACAAGATGAGGATTATGTCCAACAACGAAATAGCCGAAATGATATTTGAGATGCATAATCACGCAGTTTTATCGACAAATTGCAAACAAGGAGCATACGAGATAGATTTGGACAGATTTAATCAAATAGAAAGGACTAAATTTTAATGATAAAATTAATAAATGGTGATTGCTTGGAAGTGATGAAAACAATCGAGGATAAATCAATTGACTTAATAGCGACAGACCCACCATATCCTACTACTAGCAGAGGCAACGCTGGTAATGCTGGGGGCATGCTACAGAAAGAAATAAACAAGAAAGGGAAAGTGTTTACACACAATAACATAGATATAACACAGTATGCTAGTGAGTGTTATAGAGTTTTAAAAGATGGCAGCCATTTTTATATAATGACTAATCATGTTAATTTAATCAGCATGTTAAATGTTTGCACAAATGCAGGCTTTCATTTTATTAAATCTTTAATTTGGAATAAAGGTAATAAAATAATGGGGCAATATTATATGTCTCAATTTGAATATATTTTATTCTTTAGGAAAGGCAAAGGTGTTAAAATTAATAATTGTGGCACTTCTGATATTTTAAACATTCCAAATAAAAAAACTAAAGGTGAAAACGGTGAAAATCTACATGATACTGAAAAACCAGTTGAGTTAATGCAAATATTAATAGAAAATTCAAGCAAAGAAAATGATATAGTGTTAGACCCTTTTTGCGGAGTTTGCAGCACAGGAATAGCTTGCATTAACACCAATAGGAATTTTTTTGGCATAGAACTAGACGAAAACTATTTTAATATAGCAAAAAAAAGAATTGAAGAGGTGCAAAATGATATACACAATAATGAGCGATAAATTTTCAAAGATGAGTAATAACGCAAAATTGTTATACTTGATGCTGCACGAGTCTTTAGACAAGCAATATGACAGAGTTATATATAACTTAGACACAATGATTAAGTTAATTGATGCACATGACACAGCCAAAAAAGAGCTTTTGGATAATGACTACATCTTAAAAATTGATGGAATCTACTATTTGAGATAAGGTCAAAACTATTGACATACTTAGTAAATTATGATATAATATAATTATACATGCGAGGAGGTGATTTTTTAAATGCAAAAACATGTAGTTGCTACTAACAAGTACAATAAAAAAGCATACGATTTTATGAGATTATTTGTCGCAAAAGGAGAGCTAGCAAAATTAAAAGAGATTGCAAAAAGTCAAGGTAAATCATTAAATAGATTTGTGACGGATGCAGTTTACAAGGAGATTGAGGCAATAAAGTAAAATGCATTATACTAAAATGTAAAATGAGTAAATAAGCGATTGGAGGGCAATTAATGAGCAAAAACAAAAAGTTTTTTTGGCTGAAACTCAAAGAAGATTTTTTTGAAAGCGATGAAATAAAAAATCTTAGAGAGTTTACCAAACGGCATGGCATACAGTAATTTTATTTAAAGCTGTTATGTAAATCAATAAAAAATAACGGTGTATTAAGATTAAGAAACATAATACCTTATACAATTGAGATGCTAGCGTCCATGACAAACACAAACATAGACATAGCAAGAGGAGCAATAGAAAAGCTTATAGCATTAAATATGATAGAAGTACTTGATGATGGGGCGTTATATATGCTAGATATAGAAAACATGATAGGGAGTGAGACAGATAGTGCACAACGAATGCGAGAGGCAAGAGCAAAAACAATTAATTTGGAAGAAAAAGATAAAAAAAGCTTAACATTGTGCGAAAATGTGCGAAAAAGTGACACAGAGATAGATAAAGAAATAGAACTAGAAAAAGAGATAGAAATAGATAAAGAAAAAAAGATAAAAAAAGAAAAAAGTACGGTAAAAGCTAAAGCTTTCACGATACCTACAATCGATGAAATAAAAAATTATTGTAAAGAGAGAAAAAATAATGTAGATGCAGAAAAGTTTTTTGATTATTATGAAAGTAAAGGTTGGCTAGTAGGAAAAACAAAGATGAAGAACTGGCAAGCTGCAATAAGAAATTGGGAGAAGAATAGTTTTGATAACGGCAATAAAAAGCAAGAGTTAAAAACGCATAACTATAACGAGTTTAAAGACTTTGAAGAATATGATTTTTTAGCAGAGTTTGACGAGATATTAAAAGAAGAGGAGGCTAACAAGTGTTTGAACAAATAATTGATGATGCATCTAGCAAAGCAAGTGAATATCAATCTAGTGATGATTACATAAAAGATGGGATAATACACTGCAACAATTGCAATACTCCAAAACAAACGATTATAAAGCTGCTAGGTCAAGACAAAAAAGTATTTTGTTTATGTATGTGCCAATCTCTAAAAGTTGAAGAAGAGGAAAACAGACACAAACAAATACAACAAGAGTATATTAATAAGCAAAAATCAGATAGTTGCTTTGACGACAAAAGCTTAAAAACAAAAACGTTTGATACTACTGATAAAAACTCTAAAATATATACATTAGCTTTTAGATATGCAGATAATTTTGATAAGATGCTAAAAAATAATATGGGATTAATCCTGCATGGAGAGAGAGGCACAGGAAAAACGCATATATCAGCTTGTATTGCTAATAGTGTATTAAGCCAATCTTATAGTGTTTACATGACTAAATTAAGCGCGCTAATGTCTAAGATGCAAGAAAACTACTCAGAAAACAAATTGCATTTATTAAATAAAATAAATGATGTTGATTTATTTATTTTAGATGATATGGGAACGGAAAGACACACAGAAACAGCAATGGAATTAATATTTGATATAATCGATAAAAGATATCTAAGCAAAAAAACCAATTATTATTTCAACAAATTTAACCCAAGAAGAATTCACGAATAACGAAAATACGCAGTATAGACGTATTTTTGATAGGATAATTGAAAACTGTACATTTGTTAAAAGCGATATAAAAAATCAGAGAGCGGATAAAGCGGCAATAAACAAATTGGACCTATTAAAAATTTTAAAAGGAGAATAAAATTATGAAAAAAAGTTTAACGATAGAGGAATTAAGAAGCAGGATAGGGAAACCTATTTTTGTAATTGCAACAACAGAGGAATTTAAAAATAAAACTGCTTGGTATGTTATATCAAAAATACATGAATTTAAAGCAGATAACGAAAACCGTGGATATATAGAGTTTACGGATTACGATTATATAGACCTTGAAAAAATACAATTCTTTAGATTTTTTGACACAGAAGCAACAGAAAAAGAACTTGCAGAAATTTTGAAAGAAGAAGAAAAGGCAAAAAAGAAAACGGGATATGAGAGAGTAGGGAAAGAAGAAAGCTATTATTACACGGAAACAAGTTATTTTAACGACGAAAAACTAGCAAAAAATATAGCAAGAGCCGAACAGTTAAAATATAAACTAAGAAGATATGCAGCTTTAAACGGAGGTATTCCATCGCAGGCGGACTGGGGGAATTCATATGTAGCTAAATATGAAATAATAGGTGAAAGCGATAATTTTATACACGCTACTAAAAATTTTGAAAGCAGAGCTGTTGGAGCGATTTATTTCAAAGACATAGAAGCTTGCAAAAAAGCAATTGAAATTTTTAAAAAGGAATTGATATGGTACTTCACAGAGTTTCAAGAGATGTTATATTAATCAAATACGCGTGCACATTCGATTGTTAAGGTAGTTGCATATGATTATTAATAAAAAGTGACACTAAATTTTATCTAGCGTTTAAACGCACGCTAGAGGTATTAGAGAGGATTATTAAAATGACAGAAGAGGCAAAAATTAAAGATAGCGGGGAACGCAGAAAGTTTGAAAGTGGAGCAGTAAGGGATATATCGGAAGGAAAGGGCAGGTTTGATTTATTACCGCTTGACGTACTCGGAACAGCTAATCAAGATAATAGACTTACTAACATAAGTAATTATCAAAAAACAAATGACCAAACATATTTATATGCTGCTATGTCAGCAATAAATTACAGGATGGATTATGCTTTAATAGAGCGTATAGCAAAGCACTTTGAAAATGGGGCTAAGAAATACGATGAGAATAACTGGCGAAAAGGTTTACGTGCAAATGTTACATAGATAGTGCGACCAGGCATTATTTTAAATGGGTATTGGGAGAGATAGACGAGGACCATGAGTCAGCTTTTTATTGGAATATTATGTGTTGTATTTGGACGCATGAAAATATTACTGAGATGCAAAGTTACAAAAAAAGAGGGTGATTAAATGAGGTTCGACTATATAATACCTTTTATTCCACCAAGCAATAATCAATTTATTGGGCGTAATCAAATACGCCAGTTCCAAAAACAAAAGAAAGAGTGGGCGGAGATAATAAAGCTTTATACACTTAAAAATAAGCCGTATAAGCCAATAAAGCAATGTAAGCTTACTTTATTTTATTACTTCAAAGATAAAATAAGGCGAGACCCCGATAATTATTCGGGGAAATTTATACTTGATGGTTTAGTAAAAGCAGGGATTATATTTGATGATAGTTTT
>JADJXI010000010.1 GCA_016715905.1 Sphingobacteriaceae bacterium
GCATTAAAACGCTTTAACGACAACCATTTGATTTGGCAATAGTTGACCGCCTTATGGGATTGGAGAAGCGGATGGAAGAAATAGGACAAGAAAAAAACATAATAATGTTGTTAAGCATATAAAAAAAGATTGGGATAGCGAAACTCCATCCGCTGAATATTGGGGCGAATTGTTTAGAGTATCTAAAAATCAAATTATTTGGGGCGGGAATTACTTCCTTGATTATTTGGGTAAGACAGATGGATTTGTTGTGTGGGATAAGATGAACGGAACTAATCCAATGGCTGATGCTGAACTTGCTTGGCAGAACATAAAAGGAACTACAAGAATGTTTAGATGGCATCATTTCAGCGGAGAAAGAACAACTAAAATACATCCGACCCAAAAGCCCACACAACTATACAAATGGCTACTTGAAAACTATACAAAGGAAGGGGATTTGATTTTAGACACTCATTTAGGAAGTGGAAGTATCGCCATAGCTTGCCACCAAATGAAACGAAAACTAATAGGATATGAAATTGATGCAGATTATTACCGAAAGGCTTGCAAACGATTTGAAGAACAAACTCGTCAAATGGCACTATGGTAGCACTTGCACACAACGGTGGCGATTGGCGAAGTAAAAGCCTTGCACTACCGTTGATGTTAAGCACTACACTTGATGGCTTTTATTTTGCCAATTGCGTGTTAGCTGCTGTTTTTATCTCTTTGGTTATCAGCACTTTAAAAAATAAATTGAAAATATCTTTGAAATAGTTTGCAAATTCAAAATAATGTTGTATATTTGTATCAACAAAAAAAGTAAACAAAATGACAAATTTAAAAAACATATTAGAATTTAGAAACAACATCGACCAGTTCTGCTTTAAAGTGCTAACAGATGGGCAAACAACTGTATAAAATTACATATTTAAAGCTTAGCGATAATAGTAAATATTGGGTGGCTTGTTTTGCAGATGCTCAAAAACTTTTCTAAAATGGGTTGCAAGAATTTGAAGCCTAAAGAAAAAGAAAAAGAGGGCGCCCGGCAAGGGTCAGATTGCTAAACCTAAATACAACAGAAGGAACTAAAACAGTTTGCTTTTCGATGTCCATTGTCAAAAGTTGATGAACTTAAATTAGTTATCAAGTCTAAACTTTTGGAATGGTCAATGGGTCATCAGCTAACGGATGGGGCTAAACGGTCGTTTTTAATGCCGTTTAGCCCGTGTTAACTACACTGGCAGTCATTAGCAGAATGTTGAATCAAGAGCACTAAAGAAAAAGTTTTAAAATGAGCAGGAAAGTAATATCGACAATAAACTATGACCAACACGAAATTCTTACGTGACATAGTAAAACTTCATTGCCCACAAGGCATTGAATTAGACCAAACATTTCCGCAAGGTAATTTTACAACAAAGCTAGCATTGATGAGCCTTTAGAAAAAAGGTTGATTTGTTTCCGCAAACAAACGATACTTTACAGGTAAACGTAAATGATTTACCACACTTGGACAATAGCATTTCATAAACAATGTTTGGCCCGCCATTCGTGGTAGGACACACAAAACAAAGCCTTCAAGCATTATTGGCGAAAAAGTTTCACGGATTAGGTATATACAAGACCTTTGGAAATGGTATTCAGAATGTTGAGAAGAGTTTTATAGAATACTTGAGCCAAATGGAACGCTGATAATTAAATGCCAAGATGTTGTAAGTAGTGGAAAACAATGGTTTTCACATATATACATTATGAATGAGGCTGAAAGGATTGGTTTTAACAACAAAGACCTTTTTCATCTTCTTATAAAAACAGGATAATTGGACTTAACCACAACAACCAACACCACGCAAGAAGTTTCATTCATACTTTATTGTTGAGAAAAAAAAAAGCGGGCTGAAATTTTAAAAACTTTTCATTCACAATGTTTAATCAGAGCGGGTCAATAGTACTTGCAGCTAACGTTTTCCGGGCTTGGCAGCGTGGCTGAATCCGAAATAAATAAATTACCTAGACTTTAAAATTAAAAACGAATGATTGATGATTAATGAACAGCCATTTGCCGAACCCGTGTTAGTGGCGTACGGGTTTAAATGTACTATCCTTTTTGACGGTATGTCTTGCGGACAAATAGCATTAGAAAGGCAAAGATGAAGGATTAATAAATATTTCGCTACTCAAATTGAAAAAGAGCTATTAAAGTAACGATGAAAAATTATCCTGATATCCGTTGCAAGTTGGTAGCGTATTAGATGTAAAATCAGTAATTTACAAAAATAGATTTATTAATTGGTGGGAGTCCTTGTCAAAGTTTTTCAAATACTGGTAGAGGCGCAGGTTTTGATGGCAAAAGCGGTTTGTTTGGGAATATGTACGAATATTAAGAAGTTAAAACCAACTTATTTTTGCTTGAAAACGTAAAAATGAAAAAGAATGGCCAAGATATAATTTCAGAAGCGTTAGGAGTTGAACCAATGAAATAAATTCAAAGTTTTTACCACAAAATAGACCAAGATTATATTGGACTAATATTAAAAGTTAAAAATATACCAACTTCATTTTAATCATTGTATAAACGATATTTTAGAAGATGCTTCAAGCGAATATTACTTAACTGAAAAGCAAAAATCTATTCTCGACTTAAATTTTAAATGGAGTGAAAACGAAATTATAAGACATAAAGCAGGAAAACATCAACAAGATAGTATTTTTAGATATGATGGTATTATGGGTTGTTTATCTGCATCAACTCACGGAGCTGCAAGACATTTAACAAAAACATATTTACCAAATGGAAAATAAGACGATTAACTGAGAAATGAGGTTGAAAAATTACAAGGAGTTCCTACTAAACTATACAGATAATGTTTCTTCTTCAAAAAGATATGAAATGTTAGGTAATGGATGGACTGTTAATGTGATAGCTCACATCTTTGGAGGACTATTGTAGTATTGCCACTAACGGCTACGGCTATGTGCAGTGCCGACAAACTTGCACTAAATTTAATACGAAGTAGAAACCTATGGATATAGAAAAACTTAAATATGAAGCACAAAATAAGGCATTGCATATAGCCGATGTTAGTGGCAGTGCTTTGTTCAATGCTGATTGTATGGATATTTTACCTCTTATTCCTGATAAATCGGTTCAACTTATTTTGGCAGATTTGCCTTACGGAA
This sequence comes from Sphingobacteriaceae bacterium, assembly GCA_016715905.1. Classification (NCBI taxonomy): domain Bacteria; kingdom Pseudomonadati; phylum Bacteroidota; class Sphingobacteriia; order Sphingobacteriales; family Sphingobacteriaceae; species Sphingobacteriaceae bacterium. The sequence continues at coordinate 3,166 of JADJXI010000010.1, forward strand.
CAACTCAATGTAAGTGGGATAGTGTTTTAGACCTAAACAAGTTGTGGGTTGAATATAAAAGAATTATTTCGGATAATGGAAATATACTTTTGTTTGCTGATGAGCCATTTACAAGCACTTTGATATGCTCAAACTTAGAACAATTTAGGCAAAGAATTACTTGGGATAAACAAGTTGCAGGAAACCATTTAAATAGTAAAAAAATGCTGTTAAAGGTAACAGAGGATATTTGTTTATTTACACCATCTAAACTTGGAAACCAAACATATAATATCCAACTAACTAAAAACCAAAAGAACATAGGAGAGGAGATAGAAAACGAGAAAACAGAAAAGAGTTTACAGGAGGTTATGTTGAAACAACAAAAAATGGTACAAAAAGTTTTGATATGAATTAAAAACCCATAAGTGTGCAAAAGTTCTCAACAGGAGAAGGCAAGATTAAATAGGTTGCATCCAACACAGAAACCATTGGAACTAATTAAAAAATTATTGCTTACTTATTCAAACGATGGCGATCTTGTTTTGGATAATACAATGGGAGTAGGAACAACTTGTTTAGGAGCAAAGGAGTTGAACCGAAAATTTATTGGAATTGAAAAAGAGGTAAAATATTATGATTTGGCAGTTGCTCGTGTGTTCGGGTAGCATTGCCACTAACGGATCAGGGCTTTGCGATGTGGTGGCATTCAAGGTTCAAAAGTTTCAACTTACCACCAAAGCTTATTGATAGTACAAGGCTTGAATTATGCACTATCGCCACCATATTGCAAAACCCCTGTTATATGCTGTGCTTTTTTCGGGGTGTAAAATTAAATATGGCAAAGACAGTCAAATTACAAGAACTCAATAGACAATATGAATTTGTATGTAATGAATGGGTGCAAAAGTTTTGCAATAAGCAACAGATTGATTTTGACGGTTGGATAGGTGATGAAGTTGGTGGCATAGCTTCATTTGCTTGTCAATACTTTTTCAATTTGTCGGATATTATTTTGGACTTAAATACTAAACAGCCAAAAGGATTGATATTAAACTGGCAAAGCGAAGATGTTGATTTTAATATGTTCAATGAAAAACAACAGCATATTAATTACAAATCATACACAATGGGTTTAAGGCACGAACAATTAAATAATTCAAGTAATGAAAAGTAGTTTAAGATTACCAATAAGGATAAAAGCAAAGCACAAATTAATGAAATGGGATGTTGTGTTAAATCCTGTTTTCTTTATGTATAAAAATGCTTTTGAGGTAAAAGTAATTGAAGGCAGTTTGTCAAGTAGTATTTTTTGCTGCAAAATAACTGAATTTGAGTATAACTGGTATGCTAAATGTCAAATATGGCTTATATGGAAAATATACTGGTGTCGCAATGTTTTTTGGCGTTATGTAAGGTATCAATTCCCATACAAAGTAAGAATGTGTTTTAAAACAAAAAAGCCTGTGTCTGATGACTTGCCATTTTAGGGTTTCGCACAGCATAGCATATAACGTTTTCGGGCTTGGCGAAGTGGCTGAACCAGAAGCTAAATAGAATTACTAAACTTAAAAATTAAAAACGAATGATTGATAGAATTACTGAACAGCCATTTTGCCAAACCCGTGTTAGTGGCAGTACGGGTTTAAATGTACTATCCCTTTTTGACGGTATGTCTTGCGGACAAATAGCATTAGAAAAGGCAAAAATAAAAGTTAATAAATATTTCGCTTCTGAAATTGAAAAAGAAGCTATTAAAGTAACGATGAAAAATTATCCAAATACATTGCAAGTTGGTAGCGTATTAGATGTAAAATCAAGTAATTTACCAAAAATAGATTTATTAATTGGTGGGAGTCCTTGTCAAAGTTTTTCAAATGCTGGTAGAGGCGCAGGTTTTGATGGCAAAAGCGGTTTATTTTGGGAATATGTACGAATATTAAAAGAAGTTAAACCAACTTATTTTTTGCTTGAAAACGTAAAAATGAAAAAAGAATGGCAAGATATAATTTCAGAAGCGTTAGGAGTTGAACCAATAGAAATAAATTCAAAGTTTTTTGTACCACAAAATAGACCAAGATTGTATTGGACTAATATTAAAGTTAAAAATATACCAACTTCATTTAATCATTGTATAAACGATATTTTAGAAGATGCTTCAAGCGAATATTACTTAACTGAAAAGCAAAAATCTATTCTCGACTTAAATTTTAAATGGAGTGAAAACGAAATTATAAGACATAAAGCAGGAAAACATCAACAAGATAGTATTTTTAGATATGATGGTATTATGGGTTGTTTATCTGCATCAACTCACGGAGCTGCAAGACATTTAACAAAAACATATTTACCAAATGGAGAAATAAGACGATTAACTGAAAATGAGGTTGAAAAATTACAAGGAGTTCCTATAAACTATACAGATAATGTTTCTTCTTCAAAAAGATATGAAATGTTAGGTAATGGATGGACTGTTAATGTGATAGCTCACATCTTTGGAGGACTATTGTAGTATTGCCACTAACTCATTTATACACGCTACAAACTATCGTTTATCCCACCAAATGGATTTAATTAGCGATAAAAACATACGCAATATTTTATAAAACAATAACGAATGTTTAAACCAGACCCAAAGCTAAAACCAATTGAAGGAGCTACAAAGGTTCCGGCATCATCTTATAGACAAATGGGATTAAAAGCATTTAGAACAAAATCGAAGTATAAAAATGTTTCAACTGAATATGGAGAGAAGAAATACGATTCCAAACTTGAAGCAAAAGTCGCTCAAGATTTAGGCTGGCAAATTAAGTCAGGAGATATATTAAAATGGGAAAGGCAAGTTAAAATTCCTTTGAGGGTCAATGGCGTATTTATTGCCAATTACTACATTGATTTTATCGCAACCGACAAACACGGACAGCGAATTTATATCAAGTCAAGGGCTTAGAATTGCCGTTATGGCAAATAAAATGGAAGCTATTAACCGCACTTATTAACGAAATTGATCCGGGCGCAGAACTCAGAATAATAAAAGCTAAATGACCCTTGCAAAACTATTAATCGAACCTTTGACTTTAGCAGATGCAGCGCATTTGGTGGGGGTGTCAATAAACACCTTTAAAAAGTATGCAGATCAATTCGGTTTGGCTCAGATCATCCCAAAGGCCGGAAGAAATACTGCCCCACAAAGTGCATAAAGATGTCAGACTGGGTGCTGTCCAGAGGCCGGGCAAGGCTCGAAAATAGTCGAAAAAAAATGTTAAAAACTTTTTAAAACATAAAAGGTGAATATATTAGAAATAAATATATATTTGTAGTGCAAAAACAATAAATCATGCCAAGAATAGTAACCATCTTTTTAAATACGCCTCATTCTGAGGCCATTCAATCGGAAACAAAAGGCCGCATGATGCCTCTGTTTTTGCACCGCTTGGATGGTTTCAGGGTGGGGTTTTTTTATTAACAATGGCTAAGAGGTTTATCGACACGGAAATTTGGGCCGAAGATTGGTTTTTGGAAATGCCAAACGAGTATAAATTACTTTGGAATTTCGCATTAGCTAAATGCAATCACGCAGGAATTTGGAGACCAAACAAGGTCTTGTTTACCTCAATTTGTGGTCTAATTGACCTCAAAAAAGCGATTGAATTTTTTAATTTAGGCAAGATCAGAGTGGTTGTTTTGGAGTCAGGAAATTGGTTTTTTCCCGGTTTTTTTTCGTTCCAATACGGCAAAAATTTTAACGATAATTCAAGGGTTCATCTGTCAATTTTGAAAATTTACGAAAACGAAAAAATTAGCCTTGAAAATTGCTATAATATTGATATACAAACATTTAAAGATTTGACCTCAAATAAACCTCTAAAAGAGGTTAAGGATAGGGTTAAGGATAAGGATAAAGAAAAGGATAAGGATATTAATATTAATTCTTTAAATAATAAAAGTAAAGAAATTAAGAGAGAGGACAATTTTCAAAAACCAACGGAAAACGAAACCATTAAATTTTTCAAAAATCAAAACTCGACCGAAATGGAAGCTGGAAGATTTTTCGCTTTCTACGAATCCAACGGATGGAAAGTCGGCAAAAACAAAATGAAGGATTGGAAAGCATCAGCACGTGGCTGGATTATGCGAAACCTTACCGACAAAAAAACAGGCAAGTTCCAAAACGGAACCAGCCAAGACCACTTACGAATTAACTCCGGGGTCTTGGATATCGCAGACGAACATAACCGCAAAGGAATGGAAAGATTAGGAATGATCCCAAAAACAGCACAGGCATGACAACCGACCAAACGACCGTACAAGTCTCCGCCCAAGTAACCCAGGCTCAAATTGATGCCTACAATGCTAAGTGGAGAAAGCGCACCGAGGAGCAATTCGCACCGCTTCCGGTAACCGAAAAATCCAAAGAATATTGGGAAAATGTAAATTCAATGCCGGATCATCCAGTCAAAAAAATGTACATGGAAAGCGAGGCAAAACAAGTTTTTGGAAGTCTTAGTTTCGGTTATCGGGAAATCAGGGGCAGAGATAGCCGAGCAAATCAAACAGGATCAATCCTATGCGGATGCTTGTAAACTAATTATCGACTTCATTTTTGACCTACCCAACGAAACATTAAATGGCAAAGGCGGCCTTTATTTTTGGTCAAGCCCCGGAATAGGTAAAACAACGCTTTTACGGGCAGCGATTCAATCAGCGCACATTTCGTTTAACGTTATCAAAAACCCCGGCATAGTCCTGTGGTCATCCATGACAAGGGACATTTCAAAGAAGATCAACGGCCACGAAGTTGACCTAACTTATGCCAATGAAAGTCATTTGTTTTTGGATGACATGACCGAGAAGATAAACCAAGTCTCGCATTATGGAGACTATAAATACTCAATGAATGAGATCATCCAAAACCGATACGAACTATGGAAATCAAAAGGGTTGTTCACGTTCATAAGTTCAAACATTGTGCTGGATGATGAATCTAAACCATTGACCCTGTTTTCATACATGGATGGCGGAGTATTGACCGATTCAAAGAAATGTTCCACGTTGTTGAAATTTATGGAAAGAGCAAAAGAAACACGTATGTGTAGGGTATTTTAAGCCTTACATCAGAATTACCTGAATTACTCCCATAACGATGGGAAAGCTCAGGTTTTAAAAGTTGAATGCAAGCAAAAACAAGAATAAACAAGCAAATAAATTGAACCAAATGGAAAATCAAATAGAAGAACTAAGAAAGGAACTTTGTTTAGAAATTGAAGTCGAAAGGGAAATGAGTTCTGAAACCAAGATTTTTATAAAAGCCGGAATCAACATCATGGCCAAGCGGCTGGGTAATTTAAAGATCGAAAATATTGAAAAAAAGTGCAGTATTTAACATATTTCAGAAGCAACATATTAGCAAAATAACATTATATTTGTAATATCATTCGCAGGTAAATATTTTTTGATTTTCACCCCTCAACGGAGGGGATTTCATCGCGGAGTATATCAGTTGGAAGATTTCCCGGCTCATAACCGGGAGGGCACAGGTTCGACTCCTGTCTCCGCAACAATTTGTTTTGAATTTTGATAAGTTCCAGTCCGGGTTTATTCATTTACCGGGCTGGTTTTTTAAAATGAACTATGGCAAAAGCAAATTAATAACCAAAACTTCGGGGCGGTTTGAGGCTGCCCCACAATTTTAAAAGCAATGAAAAATAGATACGAACACGACGATTCACAACCCGGAAAAATTCAAGGGATCATTTTGTACATCGTGGTAATTGGATTTTCAATTATGGTAACAAACGCAATCACTAAACTAATTCAATAAAATGAGTACTGAAAAAAAAGAAATGTATGTCGGCAATGGCCGAACAATTGGAAACAACGGAATCAAATTGCAAATTGACTTAACAGCTCTTTGGGAGTTTCCAAAGGACAGGCAAAGGACAAGATCAAAACATGGAAGGACAAAAACGGAAACGAACACAAAAGCATTGACCTTGTAATTTTTCCACTTAAACCGGAAAACCAAACGGAATACAGAACCCACTCGGTAAAGGTGGATGATTTTGTTCCTGATCCGAACTACAAAAAAACACAAGGTCAAAACCAAATGCAACCAATCAAAGTAACCCATGATGATGAAATGCCTTTTTAAAAAGTAAAACATGAAAAAGCTATTGATTTGTTTTTTAATCCTCTCCGCTTTCGGATGCCATAAAACCGAGTGCATCCCATGTGAAGTAAAAGGACACCCTCAGATTGACAGGGTTTTAATTTGTGGGGAGCCGGAGGATAGGTACGATCATATCCAACAAGTTAAGCGATGTTTTCCCGGTGTAAAAGTTTTATGCCCCATAGAATAAATCCCAAAACCATGAAACGAAAAACCATTCTATTTTTTATTGCATTTGTCTTGCTTATCGGAACTTTTGTAATGTGCGATTATTACGATTTCACAACTGCCAACTGCGCAATATGCCAAGAGAAATTCCAACACTTCATAACAGCTCCAATGTGCGAAGGAAATTTAGCCGATAAATATGAGTGGATGGACTCAATCAGGATTCAGGGGCAAAGAGCCGGGCAAGTTTGGATATGTGAAATACGGTAAAATGAAATTCAAAATAAATTTCGTATCGGTTTACAAGCTCATTAAAAAGCTGGTTAAGAAAAAGCCAAAACCAGTAACGAATGAATAAATATTTAAAGGTAACTATATAGCTAATGGGACTAAATAAAAAATTTGATGTTGATCAAATAGAGGGTCTTGATTTTGGCATCCGAGAAGCAGTTGCATTACTAAATAAATACGGATTTGAAACATTTGAATCTTGTCAGGGAGGAAGGGGGCATTGTTTTGATGTTCCAACTGTTAGGTTTTTTGGTGATGAATTTGATTTGATACGGGCATACGAATTGTGTGCAATGCATAACCTGAATGTATCGGACGCAAAGCGAGTATATAGAAAGACAACCGTTTATTCAGATGTTACCGATGGAATTTCAATTGGTAACAATTGGGATAAACCATTTAATGAATTAGAATTTCGTCTCCATTGTCAGACAGGGACTATTTTCCGGCATCATTAAGATCTTTGCATTCCTGACAAAGCGGTCTATCTCCCGTTCCTGAACGAATATACTCAACCTCAATATTGTTCCAGAAACTAAATTATAATCATGGACAAACCAAAAAAGGACAAAGCCCCAAAAGAACCAAAAGTTCGGGCTTCAAAATACGATAAGCCGTTAAAGATACACGGTACATTTGATCAGGTAATCAAGGCGTTGGTTAAAGAACCAAAACCGGATTATACGCCTGTAAAGAAGAAAGTCTAAAAAATGAGATTTTGGACTTTCGGAGGAATGAATTTAGTCCCAATAAGTATATAGTTACCTTTGTTTTTAAAGCGAAAATGACTTATCTTTGAAGTACTAAAAAGGTGGGAAATGAGTAAAAAGAAACAATTATTAGTTTCATTTAGCGGAGGCAGAACGTCCGCTTATATGCTATGGTGGTTATTCAATGAGTGGGAAGAAAGACAAAGTGGGACATAAAAAGTTGTATTTGCAAATACGGGATTGGAAGCAGAGGGCACTTTGCTTTTTATAGATGAGTGTTCGCTTGAATGGAATATTCCTATTTTTTGGGTGGAATATAGAGCTGGTTCTGAAAAAGGGTGGCGAGTTAACCCAAAAAATTGTTTCTTATAACACCGCTTCACGGAAAGGGGAACCTTTTGAAAAATGATTTCAAAAGTTGGTATCCCTTCTACAAATACCCCGTTCTGTTCTACAATATTGAAACAAAGAACAATTAAAGCATTTGCAAGAAAACTTGGTTGGGCAGGTTATCATGTTGCAATTGGCATTAGAAAAGACGAAGAGGGCAGGAAAAGTGCAAGCCACAAAAAGACAAAATCTTGTATCCTTTGATTGATTTGAATCCCGTTGATAAAAGTTTTATCAGTTCGTGGTGGGGTGCTCAAGATTTCGATTTAAATATACACGGAGACGAAGGAAATTGCATAAATTGTTGGAAGAAGATATTTTAAGATTGTGTAGGAATATGGTACGGAACCTAAATCTTTCGAGTGGTGGCAATCAATGACTGATAAATATGGTTATTTTAATCCTCGAAATACGGATTTAAACCCACCGTTTAACTTTTACCGTGGTAATCTTTCACCAAAGACATTTTGATTTTATCATCAATGCCATACACGAGATAGTTAAGATGGCTAAAGGGAGAAGATTGACGGATGTGCAGAGAGTTGTGAGGCGTTTTAAAAAAAAACAACATCGCCTTTGAAGTGAAGAAATATGGTTCAGGATGAATAAGTATATAGCTTATTTAATAAGGAAATAAGTTCCACGTGGAACATATTAAATAAATTGTATATTTGCTAAAAATATGGCAGTGCTACCAAGATAGATATAAAGCAATTAGCCGAATACTTTATGATAACAGAACAAACCCTGACTATCAATCTAAAGTAGGACAAAGAAAGATATTAGCCGAACAGGGTATAAAATTAGCTAAACTGACTTATGACACTCATTACGGAGCTGTTAGGACTGAAATAGACAAACTCCACGACCAAGCATTCAGAAACACGACCAGCCGAGAGGGAAAGAATGGCCGAACTATTTTCCC
>JADJXI010000011.1 GCA_016715905.1 Sphingobacteriaceae bacterium
AGCCGCGTTAATTGCGAACGGTGTTGGCGCTGGCCAAATGCAATACCAAAATCAAATTAGTACGCAAGGCGTTGTTATTACTGGCTTAACTTCTTCCTTTGTTTTACAAAGATTGTTTATTAATGGGAGTGGCGGCGCAATTACTGTCAATGAGTTAGGTATCTTACATGCTAACGGCGGCCCTTTTATGCTTTATCGCGATTTAGTTTCGCCGGGAGATAATGTCCCAAACGGATCAACTTATCGCGTTGCTATTACTTTTCAAATAACAACTTGATTAATGGCAATTGATAAAAATAAATATAAAAATTTATTATGCCGGGTTGAATCGAATTGTAATTATAAAATAATTAATTCAATTGGTGCGCTCGGCAAATATCAATTCACACTTTCCACACTAAACGCTTTAAAAAATAAATACAACTTACCGGCTTTTATAAATTCCACAAACTTTATTAATCGGCCTGACTTACAAGAATTATATTTTGATTATTTAGTTTTCGATTCCTTAAACTTTATTGCTAATAATAATTTAGATCAATACAAAGGCCGTCAAGTTACCGGGACAATGAAATATAAAAACGTTCAAGCGCCTTTGAATACTTATGGAATGTTAGCCGCAATACATTTGGCCGGTGCAACCGCTTTAAAAAATTTTTTAGAGAATGGTTACAATCCTAATGACGGTAATGCAAGCTTAAGTGATTACGCCGCGTATTTTAGCAAAAATCTGATTGAATCGGATTTGACCGGGTTAAAAGAAATTTTACTTGCTATTATACCCGGTATAGTCTTATATTATATATAACAAAAAAAATAAAGGCTTACAAATGGCAATCAAAACAACCGAAATTGAAAAGCTTATCAAGCTTAAAGTTTACATTGAACAAGTTAAAAACGCATGTCAAAGGCTAGAAAAAAACGCCGGGTTTTGTTCAAAAGATATTAACGGCGCTTTAGATGTTTTTAACGATTCAAACAGTTTGCGCGACGATAAAAAAGCCGGGCTGTCAAGCGTTAAAAGTAATTTGAAAATGTTTATTAATAACGATTTCAAAAATGCGTTTGATGATTTAAAATCGATTGAGAAACTTTTAAAGAAAGCACTTACAAATGACTAAAATTAAATTCCCTGTTTTAAATAACGTCGATTATATGGACGTTACAAAAAACAAAGAAATATTAAAAACGTATTACGGATCCGATTTAGATAAGTTAGCATGGCGTGACGTGCAAATCAAAATTGGTTCCGATGTCGGGAGCGAATTTTATCACTATCAATTGAAATTTAAAAATTCTGATCAATTACATAAAGGTTTGATTCGCGGCGTTTTAAAAGACGGTAAAACAAAAAACGTTGCGGCGTCAAGTGATATTGAAAAAATAAAAGATTCAATAAACCAATTGAATCAAAAAATAGTAAACGTTTCAAGCGGCGGCGGCGTTCAAGTTGATTTATTAATCCAGGTGACGCGTCAAAGTTATGAAACGCAAATTAATTTTTTAAATGCTGAGATTAATCGCCGCGAGTTACTGATTAATAAGCTAGAAAATAAGATAGATGATTTAGAGACGGATTTAAATGAATGTCAAGAGACGGCACAACAAAGCGGCGGCGTTTCTCAATACATTGAAATGGCTAAAATGTTTTTAGACGTCAAGCGCGGTAATTTAAAACCAATTGACAATTTAAAAGATTCAAACATTAATGGCATACCGCAAGAAATTTTGAGCGTTTTGGGAATGGTTGACTATTCACAAATCCCGGAACAAACTTTAAACGAAATAATTAACTATCTAAAAATCTTTATTCAAAAATTACCATTAAGGAGCAATTAAAATGGCAGTAAAGAAAAAACGAACCGCGCGTAAAACTAGTTTTTTATCAAAGGTTCAAAAATCTTCAAAGGTTCGCAAGGTTCGCGCAAAGATTAAAAGCAAAAAAGCTGAGTTGAAAAAACTAAGCCGCGAATATAAAGCGACGTTGAAAAGTGAATCAAGACGGCTTGCTCGTTAATGAATAAAAAAAAATTAAAGGCGCGTTTGTCAATTTTATATTTTGTTATACTTGCGCTTTTATTAATCGCGTTCTATTTTGGCTTTGAGTTCTTCAAATTTTATTTAATTAAGTATTGGAGTTTTTGAGATGAAAAAATTTTTATTGCCCTTCGTTGTTGTTACTGTTTTATTTACTTCAATGATTTCGTTTACTGGCTGTTCAAGCGGCACGTTACCGCAAGCGGTTTGCGATTACGGCGCCGTCGTTTGTGATATATCCCAAATGGCATGCCGCAACATTCCCGGCGTACCGCCTGAAATTTGCGACTATCTAGATTTAGCCTGTTATAATTTAGACGTTTTATGTCGCGTTGATCCTGAAAGTAAAGAATATAAGAGCGCGATTTTATCACTTGAATTAATCAATGAGCGTTTAGAGCAATACGCAATGACAAAAAAATAACTAAATTTTTTGTTTGCACTTACAACAAAAAATTATATTTTTAAGCCGTTACGTTCTCAAAAAATGTGACCATGTTGTAAGTGCCGCCGGTTAAAGCGATTTGACCGGCGTTTTTTTTCACTTAAAATATTTACAATATGGACAAATCAAATTATATCAAATCAAATCACTTAGCCGCGTTAAACAGCCGCAAAGTAAAAAAAATTAATCAAGCGGTACGCAAACAATTCAAAACATTAATCTTTGATGCGGTCAAGTTACCATTAAAGGCCCGGTTAAAGCTGAGTTATATTATTCTATTCAAAAAAACAAAACACTTACAACAAACAAACTAAGGAGCGTTACAAATGGATTTAAAAACGGCACAACAAGCGGCAAAAATTGCGGCCGATGTTACAGATTTACAAAGGTTTATTGAATCAATCGAAATGCGGCGCAATGATCCAATTAAAAATTTGTATATTGTTACTCAATCAAACTATCGGATTGAAATAAAAAAACGGTTTTCAATTGAATCAAACGGCGAAATATTAAATATTATCCTAAAAAGCCGTAAAGCGTTGCTGAGCCGGTTAATTAAAACCTTAAAAGATATGTCTTGATTTGCTTTTATCGTCGTCTAGCGTTGATATATGATAGAAAAAACAGCCTTTAAGCAATATTCTTTAGCCCTTCAATCGTTCCCGGATCAACCAAATAACTTAATAATACCAATGTGTAAAATTTCTTTACACTTTAAGCCCGAAAGTATAATATTTTTTTACACTCTATTAAAATTGTTTGTATTAATCCGGGAATGTCTAGCGTATAAATATGCAAAAAAAGTGATCCTGAGCGTTAAAAATTCGATGTCCTTAACTTGTCTCTACTATATAGACCTAATTTCCCCGCCGGTAGAAAATGACTAAAAACGCGCAAAAAAACGGCCGGCGTCACCGGGTTTACGATTCGTATTATGAGTATGTCGAAAATGTCGTCAATAAATGCGGTCATAAGTATATAGTTTTAGATCGAAAAGACTTTCGCGCCTGGCGTTTTGAACAACAATCGAACCCGGCGGCAAAGTTGCCGGCCGGTAAACTGATCAAAATTACGCCGGCCAAATGCAAATCTTATTCATGTCCGATATGCGGTCGCAAAAAAACGCTTGATTTAATGGCTAGATTGAAAACAGTTAACTTAAAAAATTATCGATTCTTTACACTTACTTTAAAGAATAAATACAGCTATGACGATACAATCGATAATTTAAAGCGCGTCTCTGAATGTTTTACAAAGTTAAATAACAAGCTGAGAAAATTGCCTGAGTATAAAGGCCTTGAATATTTTCGCGTTTTAGAAGTCGGTAAAGACGGCATGGTACATGTGCATGGTCTGTGGAATAAATATATTAATCAAAAAACTTTATCTGATATATGGCTAAAAATTACTAAAGATTCATACCGGGTAAAGGTTGAACGCGTCAAATCAAAAAACGATGCGGTTGAATACTTGTATAAATATCTATCAAAAGACGTTGCAAAAAAAGATAAGTTAATTGATCCCAAATTATTTAATATGGATTTACAAAATACGGCGGCGCTTTTTTATGAATTAAACAAACGGCGTTATAATTCAAGTCGTAATTTTTTCCCGAAACAAAGTAAAATTGACTTAGATAAGAATTATTTACCGTATTATTATGAAGCTGAGACGTCAAAAACCATTGAAAATTTCGTCGCTAGTTTAGTGAGACAATTTAAATTAACTTTAGATAATTTTGATTTTACTTACTATTTTGAAAGTGACGAGTTTATCAGAAACTTATTCATTGAAAAGCCGGCGCCGCCGGGTTGATTGGCATTATAATTGAACTTAATAACTAAACTTACAATTAATATAGGAGCGTAACATGGCACAACTTAATCAAAACACTTTTCGTATTTTCTTTTTTCGACGTTATAACGTTGATCCTATACCGGGCTTTGATCAATTTAGTATTATTGCGGTTAATCAAAATCAAGCCATGCAAATATTAATCGAAACGGTCAAAAATCCTGAGCAATTTTATTTGGATCATTCAACCGTATTTGAGCAAAGCGAGTTTTAAACATGGGCAAACAATCAAAATTATTGCGTCAAATAATTGACGATTTTACATTAATGTTTGATCCTGACAAAGTCGATAATAATTATTATCAAAACTTATTTACTTTCAGGATCAAAGTTAATTTTTCAAAGTCGCTTAATAAAAGCGATTTAGTGAGACGGATTTTAAACGATGTCGTTTTATCAAACGACGAAATAATCAAGCTTTTAAGAATAATTTACAACAAATAAAATGGAGCGTAACATGGAATCTAGATTAATGACAAAATTATTTGATTCAAGTTTAGACTTTTTATTAATTGATGTTGATTTTATAACGCTATTAAGCACAAAGGCAATTATTAAAAGCGTTGTGCATGATGTTTATTTAGAAGTTTCAACAAATCCGAATAATCTTATTTATTTGATTTTTTTGTCGCCGCCTGATGAGGTAAATAATATAACTTTATATAGTACTTCAATACGCGCGGCTTTATCTGATTATGATTTAATAGCTAGCAATGAATTTCAAATAAGCGGGTTAAGACTATGAAAAATATTAATCTAAACGAAACGGATCAATTAATTAACGACTTGAAAAAATTGGTTGATGATTATAACAAGCTTAAAAAGCTTGCTGAGACTTTTAAGCTTTCGCCGGGTAAAGTAATTGATATTATCGGTTTGCTAGGCAATACCATTTTAACAAATGCAAGTGACAATCTAGTAAATGAAGTTAAGGAGCGCCTTTATATATTTAAAGAAACGGCCGGGCGTGAAATACCGATAGATATTTCAAACGCGCTTGATTCATTAATAAATTTTATGAAAGTAAACGAGGCAAAAAAATGATGTGGAAAATATTCCAATTGATTGAATTGATTATTTGTTATATCGGCGGCCTTGCTTTGTCTTATATCCTGTCGCCGGTGTTAAATATCAAAGATACGGCCGTCATGGTTTTACTGGCTTTATTCTTTATGACGATTTTTTATACAATCGGGTTATTTATACGCGACCGGTTTTTATAAAAAAGTCTTTTATATATCGTATTGATGAAAAGCGCCGTAAATGGCGCTTTTTTTATTTTACTTGACAATGATTTTTATTTTTAGTTGTTTCGCGAGTGTAATGTTTAACAATTTTTTAAGGAATTCAAATGCAGGGCAAATTTTATTTAGTCGTTAATATGAAAGATGAAAAGCAAAAACTTTTTAATGTCGTTTTTATTTTAGATTCTGAAATTGCTGAGATGAAAAAATCAAAAGACTTTAGTTTTATTGAAATTAGTTTTAATCAACAAACGCCGTCCGATCCGCAATAAGTTGTTTTTTTTATGTTAATGACAAAAATATCGGTAAAGCCGCAAAACGGTTTAAGTGAAACCATCAAACAAATGAAATATTTGGAATTGGTTTCTAAAAATAACGCGGCTTTTCTTTCATTTGTCAATAAGACTTTCAAAACGCCATGCCTTTCTTGCATTCCCGGCAAAGTTTATTCTTATATTAAAAATAATTTTACTTATAAAGACGACGCGCCTTTTGATGAAATAATAAGAGCGCCGCATGTTTTGTTGACTGAAAAAATAGGCGATTGCGACGACTTCGCGGTATTTACAAAAACCGTTTTAGATATTATTGGCGGCTTTGATTCTTATTATATGCTTTTAGGTGCGGAGCAAAATAAATTTACTCATGTCGTCGTTTGGTGCAATCGTAAAGGCGTTCATGATCCTGTTTTAATCGACGGCGCAAACGATTTGTTTAATGTTTTACCAAGTAAATATAAATTTTATAAAATAGTTTAAGGTTGATCCAATGAAAAATAGAATGTATGAAATTGTAACGCTTCAAGACCGAAATAATTTAGCTGATCCGGTTTCGATTATAACGGGCGGCGTTGCGGTATTGTCTCAAATATTCCCTAATATTTTCGGCGGCGGCCGTCGTCGTTTAAATAGTCAAGACTGGATTCAATTAATTCCCGGCTCCGGTTTTTGGTCAACAAAGTTAAGGCAATACCTTGAAGCGCGAATCCATTACGATGCGGATTTAGGTAATATACAACCGTTTACCGCCGCGTTTGTTTGGGACAATCGGCGTCAAATTTGCCCGGCTGTTCAAGATTCATGCTGGGAATATAATAAACCTGAATCATGTATTGAGTGCATGCGCGCGTTTTATGCAATCTTAAATGAGGAAAGTCGAACCGGCGGCATGTCGCCTGTTGGTCAAACGCCGGGCGGTTTTGGTCAAACAATTAACTGGAGCGCGGTTTTACCGATCGCAATCGGCGGCGTTGTTTTAGTTATGGCAATGAAAACAAAAAAACGAAAGTAATTAATCATGGTTACTGATTTTTCAAAGTTACAAGTTATTAATCAGATCGCTTCGATTTATTGTCAAAGTGATTTGCTTTGTAAGTCAAACATATCAAGTCGATTAAAAACATATTTGACAAATGATTTAGTAAATGTTTTTTTAGCAAACTTAGAGCGCGGCCGGTTTTACTATTTTCGTATCTTATCGGCAAAGGCAAATTTTACCTCAATTACATTTAATTTGGAATGGACGGATATTATAACCGGTCAAACTGGCACCGGGTTAAATACTATTCCATTAAACAAATCAAGTGACTTGAAATTTTTGTTTCAAAATGCCGGCTTGATTTATTACGCAACCGTCAAGGTAAGTGGTCAAGATTTTTTAATCGTTCAAAATCCAAACGTTGAAAATTACGGCATAGTTTATACGCCTATCGTTCCGTCAAGCGGCGGCGGTTCCGGTTCCGGTTCCGGTTCCGGTTCGACGACCGGCGGCGGTTCCGTTACTGTAAAGCAACCGCAAAAAACACAAACGGCGCAACCGCAACAAACAACCGTTACTGATCCCGGTTTATTTGGTATTGATCCCAAATATTTGGTATTTGGTGCGCTCGCGATTGGTTTTATTTTATACAAAGTAAAATGAATTTAAAAGACGATATATTTTTTAAAGAATGTGATTTTAATACTATTCTGAGTTTTGCAAATAGTCAAACAGAAAAAACGCGCGCGCTTAGACAAAACAGCAATCTTAAAAACGCGCCTTATCCATTAACAAAAAACTTTTTACAGTCTTATTATAACTCGCGGCCGTTTTCAAATCTCAAAAACACTTTTAAAAATGTTAATTGCGCCGCCGATGTTTACAGTTATTTTGTTATGACTTATGGCTTTAATGTAGGATCAAGCGGCACCGGTACCGCAAGCGCGGCCGGTCAATCAAGCGGTTTAAATCCGTTTAGCCCTTTTAAAATTGATTTGGGTTTTAACTTTGGTTCGACTGGCCTTTTGTTATGGCTTTTGATTGCTGGCTTAGTTGTTTATAAGGTGACTAAATGAAAACGATTCAATTGAATTCTAAATTTTGTTTAAATGCAAATCAATGTTATGACGTTAAGACGGATTTACCAATATGGCTATTAATAATTTTAGCCGGTTCAAGCTATTTGATTTTAAAAGAATTATCGGAAATTTTAAGCAAATAAAAAACTTATTCATTAAGGAGATGCAAACATGAGAAAAATGTCAAAGGTTCGATTCAATACAAAATTAATTGTTGATGTTATTGGAGCGACTTTAATAGTACAGCAAGCGCCGAAACTTTTATCAAGCGTTTTACCGGTTTCGCCTGAGCTTGAAACGGCGGTCGGTGTTGGTGCCGGTTATTTGGCCGGATCATTTTTTAAACGTCCTGATTTAGCAAACGCCGCAATTGGTATTGGTGTTGTTTCGTTTGTTGCGCCTATGGTTGAAAATTTACTCGGCGGCGGCTCCGGTTCCGTACCGCCTGCATTACCGCCGGCCGGTGGAACAAAGGCCGTTCTTGATGTAATGCAAGTTAAACGGCCGGCTTTAGATGATTATTTAAGTTTAAATGATTACACAAATAACCCGGCTAATCAATTAACGTTTTCAAGCTATCGCGATTCGTATTAATTAAGGTTTTTAAGATCCGTCAACTTTATTTATTTAGGTTTGACGGATCCGTTTAGTTTAGTTTTTTAGTTAGTGTTTTTATTTTATTAATTATTTTTATGAGGTTCAAAAGTGAATACAAGAGATATTTTAAACGCGACTTTGTACCCGCGTTCCGGTCAAAACGCAAGGCGTAAAGATTTTCCTTATTACGATGCGTTAACAATTACCGCCGGCGTTTTAGAGTATTTTTTCTTTGTTACCGCGCTCGGTAATATTTTTCAACGCAATAAACGTTTACCGCTTAGCGGTTCTGAGGTGTTTTTCATTGAATCGATAAGCGCCTATCTTGATACAACAATTAACACAACCGCGCAAATCAATGCTTTAAATGAATTGTTACAACAATCTTATTTAGCAATTTCAGTTGATAATCGTTTACAATGCAAAATACCGGGAATGGATTTCCTTCAGTATAAATATACTTTGAATGAAAACGCGACGCCTGAGCAATTGCAAATTAATGTTCATAATGTAAAACGTAATTTGCCTTTGCCTATTATAATGAATTCAACAAGCGCGTTTGAATTTAAATTTGTAACAACCGCCGCCGCCGCAACCGCGTTTGATACGGTGCCGTTTAAATTAGTTTTGCATGGTTTGCAAGTTGATAAACTTGAATCATTTTACTATGACAACTTAAAGAATAATAAATTTCAGCAAGTACCGGTTACTTATTACGATACAATCGTAATACCAAACGGCAATCAACAAACTTTTAGCATGTTCGCGGAACCAAACAAAGCGAAAAATTTATTTAGTCAAACGTTCCCCCTTAGTGATCTTCAAACATTTAGTTTGCAAAATATTGAAGTCCTATTTAATCAGCCTGACGTTCCTATCGTACCTGGAACGATTTACGATTCACGTTTACAAAACAATTTACGGATTTCAATTGATGACGTTGATTATTATAACGCGAATTTACAAGACATGCTTAGCGTTGTCGCTGGCTTTGCTGGCAATATTACGAGCGCCGGCGCGGATACAACCGCTTACAGTATGTTAATGAATGTAAGACAATCAAAAACATTGCGCGTGCCGTTGGAATTCCCGGCCAATGCTAAGGTAAATATTAACCTAACACAACCGGCCGCGTCGCTCGGTATTACAGGTGAGTTTACAGTCGCAATGCGAGGCGTTGAAACAAGGCGCGTTGCGTAATTGTTCTTATTTTTATTGTAATGCTTATTTAGGGAATAAAAATTTTTTATTCCCTTTAAGCTTTTAAATCAAAAACTTTTTAAGGATCAAAAACAATGTTTAAAAGTATAATAAAACCTGCTTTATTTTGTTACGCAATACCGGCAACAAACGTTGGCGCCGGCGCCGTCATTACGCCTCAAATTAATATATCAAATGACGCCGATTTTATGCTTGTTGAGGTTCGCGCAACCAAACAAGCGGCCGGCGGTATCTTAGCGCAATTATCTTTGGCTAGCGGTGATTTGTTTTCGAACGTCCCGCTTGATACGCGTTTATTTGCTGAGGACGATTACCCGGTCCGTTTACCGGAACCGGTTCGGATTCCTGCAAACAGTCAAATAAATGTTCAATTGCAAAACACAACCGGCGGCGCGTTAAGTAGTCAAATTCAACTATGGGGCTATAAAGTTGAATGTAGTAAAAGCTATTAAAAATTTTATAACTGGTTTTACTTATGAATGAATGTAATAAAAAAGCGGATCAAGCCGCGCGCGCTTTAGATTTGTTTTCATTGCCTTTAATAAGTCAATTTAAAGTTTATCAATTTAGCGGCCGCGCCGATAATTCCGATTTAGTTGGTAATATACCGCAAACAGATATACAAGGCCGGTCAATCGTTGTTAAGGGTATTAGAATTGTTTCGTATTACGAAAACAATTCGATTGATTTGTATGTCGATGACGGCGGCACAACCGCCGCCGAAACTATTCCGGGCAATAATCGTATTAATCGACTGTTTGAAGTTTATGACTTTGGCTGTCAACTTACTTTTTTTATTAATAATGCTCCGGTTCAATTATTCCCGGCCGAAACTTTAATCGTACCGCCGGCCGGTGACGGTAACGTCCCGCTTGATTTGGATATTGATAATATTTTTTATAAGTATCCTGAGAAAATACAATCGATAGGTTTTCGAGTTGATGCGCGAATAACTGAAGATATATTAAATAACGTTGTTCAACCGCCTTTGGTTAAGGTCTTTTTACAATGTTATATTTTCTAAGACGTAAAGCAAAACAAAGTACGCAAAACTTTAAAGAGATTGGACGGCTTATTTTGGCAACAATTTTAAAATGTGCATTAAAACTTTTAGTGGGGACTTTCGTTTCTAGTGAGCGGAGCGAAAAAATAACAACAATTACAGTAACCAAAGAAACTGAGGTAATTTAATGAAAATCCCTTTTAAAGTCGAAAGTGCTTTTAATAAAGTATTTAAACCGCAAATCATAACTATTGTCGAAACTTATATCGATAATAAGTTAAGCCGAAAATTTTACGGTAAAAGCTTGGTCGCTAATTTTTTACAATGTTTATATAGTCAAATGAGTAATAATGATGTCGATTTTGCGACGTCGCCGGCTCCGTTTGGGAATAGTCGAATAAATGCACTTAACACTAGCGGCGTTTTACAAAACGCGAATACAACCATGCAAATCTCGGCCGGTACTGGTGCGACTAATCAAGGAATAATTATTGGAACGGGTGTAACGGCTGTTACTG
>JADJXI010000012.1 GCA_016715905.1 Sphingobacteriaceae bacterium
ATTTTCCCTATTGCATTTTAATATGGAATTTATCCATGAAGTCAGAAAAGACTTATGTTGAAATCGACATTTCTAACAGTGAACCTTCATCTAATTGGTAAAACATTTAAAGCTTAATTGGAAAAAAAAAAAGATGTAATAAATCTTGTAACTGGTTTCCAAGACCTCGAAATTCAAATGAATAGTATTTCTACTGCCTTTAAGTAATGCAATAAAAGTAAAAGACCAAAATACAGACACAAGGCGATTAGAGCTAGACCAGATTTTTTCAGCTCAATACAATATGAAGTAAAGGGAAACGCTTTCAAAAATTCAAAATATGTAAAGATTTTATCTTCCCATGCTGTAAGGCGCTGGAGCATTTTTGTTAATTCAAGAAATTTTCTTGAAAAGTCTCCTAGTTCTTTAGGCTGTAAGAAAGAAGAGTACCAAAACCAACTCTGGTTGAACGATGAAATAAATCTTGATACCATACTGCACCAATTGCTATAGAATTTTATGAATGATTGTGGGCAAAGTTGTTTGAGCTTGGTTTTCAATTCAAATCAAACTCCAGCTGCTTAAGAAACAAGTTTCTTACTTAGGAAAAAATCATATCAAATTAATAACTCATTTCTTTCCTTTTAAAACTGAAGAAACTAAGAATTGCGACATTAAAAGAGATGGATTTTAAGCTGCAACTTCAAATGATAAAATAGGTTTAGCCTATTTGGCTTTCAAATAATACTTTTTCAGAAGAGTCAAAATTAGTTTTGGAAAAAAGGTAAAATTGTCTAGTAAAACCTATTTTAGTAGTCCTAACCAAATGGCTACAAAAAACATCGGGGAAGATTGATAATCAGATGGCTTGGTTGGGTACCAAATTAGGCGTTGTTCTAATAGAACACAATCTAGTGCTATAGATAAATTAAAGAACTGAATGAAGAAGCGGAAAAACTTGGGTAAATAAAATATTACCATATATAGAGGTATATGGATTTTTAGATAAAGATGAGTTATATGAGGGAATTCGAAGTTATTAGGGCAACAATTAAGTCATATAAATATTGGAAATGAAAATTTTAAAATATTTTATCAAAAGGAGCTCAAAAATATACGCACACCTTACTTAACTGAGCACAACCTAACGCGGAAGGAACCATATTGGCAGTTGTTCGTTTCAAAACTGAGTACCGGGAGAAAAGATCCTGGGCTCTGGCCTGCCAAGCGCGTTGCCCTGCCCCCGTCTGAATTGAAGCCAATTCAGTCACAGCACTTGCAGTGGAATGAGAGGCACTTGTGCTTCGGAGATTTCCATGCCGGGAAGCGCGGGCTTGTTTCGAGGTTTGAACGTTAAGTGCCATTGTGTTGGGCTTAGCTGTTTTATGAACAAGGCTGGAAAAAGAAAATAAAATTAGTAGGATTATAAGGCTTTATGACTGTTTCTAAAAAATTGAAATAATTTTTCTGCAGGCCAAAGATATAAATTTCTAAGGCATTGTAAAACAAGATCTATACCTCAAGAACCAACACAAAAGTTTCAGTTTTGAGAAATATGAACATTCTGAAGGATTTGAAAGAGAATAACGAGGATAGATGAATATGTAAGGATAACTTTAGTTAAACTCTTGATAGAAGAGCAAGCACAGGACATTCGCAGTTAAGCCCCAAACCTAGGGCTTGAAAAAAAGTGAATTGTTTAGAGCTGAGTCAGCCAAAGCGCTAAGCATTAACAAATCCTACGAGAGTAGCTTGAGTTAAATATTAGGCTGAAACTAATTGATATTAGGAACTGGAGTTTAGAACAATAGGTCCGGAAAATCGAGAACAGTGGACGTTTAGGGAAAGGAAATAAAGATATAGCGAATATATGATAGTTTATCTCACAAACAATTTTTGAAATGTTGTGAATTAAAGCGTTATGAATTATGAAAAGTAATAATTAGAGGAAAGGGTATCCATGAGAACTATGAAAGTCATTAAACCCAGTAAGTTGGATTTGCCTTTTAAGAGATATAGGGGAAACCATAGCCTTTAAAATTAGGAGTTAAATAAAAATTTAAGGATAGAATTATAACTAATTGAATATAAGCAAAAGAGTCAAAACAACAATCAATGTGTATATAATTCCATTCTGGGCTTTATTTATTATTCAAATAAAAAATATGAAACTGTTGTTAGATGTAATTAACCTTTGTCGAAACATGACTTTTTGGACTCTTTTCTGAAATTGATTTTGAACGGGTAGACTGGAGTAGAAAGTACATTAAAAAATCTTAGTATTGCAGGAGACAATTAAAAATGGGAATTGGTTTCTAACAACAGAAAAGTTGAGTCCGCCCATAAATGACGGAATTAGGAAAAGAAACAGGGAATATATTGGATAATTATTTATTCAAATAGAAATTAGACCAAATAATAAACCTTTAGAATCGCCTTTTTAAATTAAGAAATTGAAGCCTGATTTTTAAGAAATAAATAAAAATATTGAAGAAGCATAAATCAAAGAGTAGATTACAATAAAATAATTAGAAAAATGTAAAAATAAATAAAGAAATGATTGATTAATAAACCGTCGCACAACAAAGCATACCCACTGCGGAAGTGAGTCGAGTTGGAAGTTCTCACTTCCTTGCACCGAGAGAGAGCTTGGTCTCTCCAAGCAAGTGCAGTGCCTTCGCTTGTTTGGAAGCTTACTCAGTCACAGCACTTGCAGTGGAATAAGCTCACTTGCTCGGTGAAATCGCCAAGGGCGACTTCGGGTATGCTTGAACGTTGTGCGACATTACTGGCTTTATGATTTCGATAAACAGAATTGTTTTGTTGAATTTTGAACTGACGCGAAAGGAGTGTAAAATCGGGCAAAAGCCTAAAAGATGTAATTTGGACTTTTGACATTAGGTATGATGACAAAGAATTAAGCTAGGAAAGTGGGCTTGAACTGGTACATCTGGAATAGAAAGTAGAGAAAGGTGATTTAATGGACATCATTGGTAGCCAGTCCTATCGGTTAGCCACCGAAAAAGTTAAGGAATCTGGAATTGAACAATAAGCATAGAATCAGATATTATGTAAGGAATGGAAATAGGGTTTAAACTGGTGCGTGAAAAATAGAAAGTAAAGAAAGGCAACATAATGAACGTTATTGTTAGCCAATCATAAAAGTAAGCCACCGAAGAAATTAAGGAATCTGGAACAGAACAATAGGCAAGGTATTAGAGAATTAAGCTAAAAAGTAACTTGAACTGGTATATCTGGAGTAGAAAGTAAAGAAAGGCAATATTATGGTCATTATTGGTAGCCAGTAATGGAAGTCAAGCCACCTGAAAAGTTAAGGAATTTATGAACAATAGGTAAAGAAACTGATATATGGAATGAATAGAAAGTTGGCTTGAGTTGAAACATTAGGAGTAGAAATTAATATTAAGCCTATAGAAATAAATTCAAGAAGTGTGAAGAAGCATCGAAAAGGAAATAGCTATTTATAAAAAAATAGGCTTAATTATGACATTAGGAAATAAAAATGGAAATAAAACGTCGCACAACAAAGCATACCCACTGCGGAAGTGAGTCAGAGTTGGAAGTTGCTCACTTCCTTGCACCGAGAGAGGCTTGGAACTCCAAGCAAGTGTTGTGCCTTCGTTTGTTTTGGAAGTTACTCAGTCACAGCACTTGCAGTGGAATAAGCTCACTTGCTCGGTGAAACTCCCTATCGGCAGCTCTGTAGGGTGGGCATATTATTAAAAAAAAAAAAAAAACCTATTTTTTAGAAAAAAAAAAATTTTATAGAATAAAATTATCATAAATTTTAAATTTATTTTCAAAAGGTAAGTAAAACACTATGGAATTTATTGAGAGAACAAAAAAAATATTAGAAAGCATAAAAACTGGTATCTATGAAAAAGACGCTGCATTATCTATGGCATTTTTAACTGCGATGGCTGGTGAGAGTATATTTTTACTTGGTCCACCTGGGGTAGCAAAAAGTTTAATATCAAGAAGGTTGACTTTAGTTTTTAAAGATTCGAAACATTTTGAATATCTTATGTCCAGATACTCAACTCCAGAAGAAATATTTGGTCCTATTTCTATAAGTAAATTAAAAAATGAAGACAAATATGAAAGAAATATTGAAGGATATCTTCCAAAGAGTGATGTTGTTTTTCTGGATGAAATTTGGAAGGCAGGTCCTTCGATTCAAAATACATTATTAACAGTTATTAATGAGAAAAAATTTAGAAACGGAAATCAAGAGGTTTCTATTCCACTAAAGTTGTTAATCAGTGCTTCAAATGAATTACCAGCTAAAGATCAAGGTCTTGAAGCTCTTTGGGATAGGTTTCTAGTTCGTATTTATGTTGATAATATAGAAAGTATAAAAAGTTTTCAAAAAATGATATTGGACACTCAAAATATTTATGATAATAATATTGTAGATGAATCAATAAAAATTAATAATGATGAATACAATACATTTAGACAACAGATCAATGATATACAAGTTGAAGATGTTGTTATAAATGTTATTCTTTTACTAAAAGAAAAAATCCAATTACATAACGCCATATTACATCAAAACAATAATCAATTAAATATAATCTATGTTTCAGATAGAAAATGGAGGAAGATTGTAAATTTACTTAGAACATCGGCATTCCTAAATGGAAGAAATATAGTGAATCTAATGGATTGTTTTTTGATTCCTTATTGTCTTTGGGAAACAACAGAACAGTTAGATATATTGTTTAGTTTATTAAAGGATGTAGTTGAAAAATCATCTTATAGTCAACTCTTAAATATTGGAGCATTAGAAGAAGCAATTCAAAATCTTAAAGATGATGTGAAATTGATATTGGAATTTGGGATAGCTACTATGTCAATAAAACATTAAATATTTATATTAGAAAAGAGGAATATGAAAATAAAAAAGATAATTCACCTTTAAAAATTTATAGAAAAGAAAATGACGAATCTTTTATTGGAGTGAATGAATTTTTCTATAAGTCAAAAAATAGAAGTTTGCTAAAGTTAAAAACTTATAAAGGAACTTATGGCAATAATACTTATTATAAATTTTCAAATCCTTATAATAATGATTATCCATATATAAGAACAGAAGAATTTCACAATATGAGTCATAGTAGTAGTAGTAGTGTTTATTTTCGTCGACTTGATGATAGTGCTAATTCATATGGTAGTTTTTACAAATTAAATGATGAACCTGGAATTAGGTATAGTAGTAATGATGTGAAATATTATCTTGAATCAGAAAATATACAATTGCTTGATGAATATAGAGTTATGAGAGGCAAGAACCAGATTTCTAATATAGTTCAAGAAGTATATAATAAAAAATTCGAAGAATATTTAAACGAAATAGAAAATAAATATCAAGTTCTCGATAAGCATCGCCAGAACAATAAAGATATAGAATCTAATTTATTAATTCCTGCTGATTTTTCTAAATATGTTAAGAGTAATCTCAATAATATAGACGAAAAACTTGGAATGTTGAGAGTGAATCTAAATGAAATAAGAGACTTTTATACTAATGCTAACTGATAAAATCTTCAAATCCATTAATCAATTTTTAAAATATGGGTATATTAAAACTGAGGAATATAGGAAAAAATTGATTGATTATACATTATCTCTAATTAAAAATAAAGGAGAAGGAGAAGTTACAAATCTTAAAGAAAGAGATGAATATTATATTGTATGTGATAAAATTATTAATGAAAAGAAAAATGATATACGATCTATTACAGAGAATAATGAAACATTACAAGATGATTTATTAAAAGAAGTCATTTCTTTTCTGGAAAGCACAAATAAAAAAATTATAAATAATAAAGTAAAGTATGAACAAGAAAAAAAACAAATCCAAAGTTTAATGAATTACAATGAAGTACAGTTTCGTAGAAAATGGAAAGATATAAAATCAATTACAAGTCAATACAACGATATAAATCATAATTTTTATGAAAAGGAAATCGAAAAAAGTAAAAATGAAAAAGATCGAAAAAAATCTATAAGGGATATTAAAAATGCATTTGTTAAAGCTTGGAATGAAAGTTTTACTAAAAAGATCATTAAAGAAGAATTGGAACTAATTGAATCAGAAAGAAAAAAGTTTATAAAAGATTTTTATGAGCGAATAGATAAAATCAAACAATTACAAGGTCGGTTAAAACCAATATTTAAAGAACTTGGAAGGTTATGGGATTTGTCTTCTGGTGATTGGACTGATTCTGGTATAGATGTATTAATAGAATATGCAAGGATGTTAGAAAATAACCATTCCTTGGAGAACTTTGTTGATTCACTTGGAAGAATGAGAAAAGCTGAAATTGAGTATGAAGAAGAAATTCGTAAAAAAATTGTATATGTTTCTTATTACAAGCCAGACCCAGCATTTAAGGAGGAAGTGGTGGGAGTTACAGAAGGAAAAGACTTGAATCGACTTTTACCTTCAGAACTAGCACTCTTAGACGAAGATTTAGAGACCATTTTTTTTAAAAAATATATAGAAGGACGATTACAAAATTTTGAATATTCTTCTAAGTTTTTAGATTACAAAGCAGAAACAATAGAAGAGAGGATAAAAAAACAAAAAGAAAATAAAAAAGGTCCTTTCATTCTATGTGTTGATACTTCAGCTTCTATGAATGGAACACCTGAGGTAATTGCAAAAACTCTTTCTTTTGCTTTTTTAAAAAGAGCAGTAGAAGAAGACAGAAAATGTTATCTTATCTCATTTTCTACAAAAATAGAAACATTGGAACTAACATCTTTCAAAACCTCTTTTAAAAATGTTATTTCGTTTTTACAAATGTCTTTTCAAGGAGGCACTGACTCTACTCCAGCTTTGGAGCATTCTTTAAAAATGCTAAAAGAAGAAAATTATAAAAAAGCTGATGTTGTGATGATATCTGACTTTGTTATGGATAAAATTCCAAATGATACTGAACAAAAGATCATTGATGCCCAAAAGGATAAAACAAGATTTCATTCTTTACTAATTGGTAGTAGCCAAAATGAAGAGACAATTAAAATATTTAATACAAATTGGGTTTATGATGCTAATGATCCAAAAG
>JADJXI010000013.1 GCA_016715905.1 Sphingobacteriaceae bacterium
TTATTTCGTGCTAAACCGAGAACACGATTAGAGTGTTGAATCAAGTACAAATTAGAAACGGCGCCAGTGTTAGCATTAGTCAATTCTAATGTTAAGTTGTTAATGAGTTTTTGACCGCCTGTTAATTCTTTGCTAACAGAATCCAAATTCGCAACCATCGAGAAATTAGAAGCAAGAACGGCGCCATGTGCTGGATTTGTGGCTGCCGAACCTGTAAATGTAGCTTGAGCAAGTGGGCACATTTGAATGTTATCATTGTTGATTTGGTTATAAGCACTAACGAAATCTTGATATAATGGGTATGCAATGGCTGGAGATGCAACCGTAACCGCGTTTTGTGTTACATTTTTACCATCAACTTTATATTGATATTGAGAGACACCACCAGTTAAACCCGTCAATGTCTTATAGTTAGTTGTATTAGTTGCATCAATAGATATTTTAGCTTGTAATAATCTACACATTGTTGATACACTATTGAATACAAATGTCTTTTGACCTGCAACACTAAAATCATAAGTTTGAGAATCAACGCGGATATCACTAACTGGCATTAAAAACATTTCGGCGTCGTTTTCATCGGCCATATCTAATTTAGCTTTGATCGCGTTATCGACTTCTGGGTCAACAAAACATATCGGGAGCCATAAAGTTAAGTTTGCAACGCTTGCACTAGCCAAGTTGGAACCATCGGCAGAAGCACCCAAAAAGTTTCTATGATCATTCAATGTTACTTCAACAACAACATCTAAATATTCTAATGGTAAAGCGTTGTTTTTGGATGTCAATACGCTATAGTTATCAGGAATTGGAACATTAAAATATGTACCGCTTGCGATAGCACCCAAAGCGCCAAAAGGTGATGCACCATATGCTGAAACTATACCCATTTGCTGACCGTCTGAGCGTAACCAATCGGATGATTTCATTTTTAACCATTCACCATAAGTATGGTTGTAGAACTGGTTAAAATGTACCTCAATACCGTGGATTAATATTCTCATTGATCTAATAAATGCCCATGGTTCGCCTTCAGCATTTGCGGATGTTGTAAATTGCGTAGTGAAAAATGGCCCTGTTTGTCCTTTGGTTCTGCATAAATAACCACGTCTTGGAAGTCTAAATCTATATGTTGATGATGTGGCAAGAGGTAAAGCACCTGTATTTTCTGGATAGCATGGAACCCACTCAGCTCCTGAAATACTGGATTTTTTAGGCAAGCGCATTTTTAAAACGTCATCTATTTCTTGAACAAATATTTGATCCATATTTTTTCTATACAATGACACTAGAAATTTAAACATCGGCGAGCGCTAAAATAACATCACGAATTATTTCTATATCTTGCCTGAGTTCAAGTTCTTGTTTTTGTGATTCAAATAATTTGTCATTTATATTATCAAATTTATTGAGGACTGGAATATTATATTCTTTTTCGATTTCATTTTGGAATAATTGCGATGGATACACAAAAACATCATTTTTTATAGGTGCGTCGTTGTCCACTTCGTTAAAATATTCATTGACTGTTTTTCTGGCTTCGGGATTATCTAAATAATCTATATTATATCCTATATCACTAGCTAATTTTGCTTTGAATGCTAGTTCTGCCGATCTGCCCGCTATTTGTTCTTTAATACTTGCTTGACCTGATTTTAATAGTTCATTTACTTCTTTAATAAATAATTCATCGGCACGTTTTAGAGCTTGTTTGCGATCTTCTGGTGATTGATTTGTTGCCCCGCGTTGATATCGTAAATCATGTTTCATAAATAGTTCGTCAAGTTTGTCTTGTGGTGGATTTTTCATAATATCATCTTTTGTTATTGCTTCATCTCGTTTGTAGTACTTTCCAGCACTATAAAGAGGACCTCCCCAGTTACCATAAAATTTAAATGAGCCATCAAGAGCTAATCTTTCAACAGTATCATATAATTCGCCTTCAGCTTTTGGACCACCGAAATAATCCATAATTTTATTACCAACATTTTTTAACACATTGTATCCAGTTCTAATAAATGTATCTTTGGCGCGATTTGGATTAAATTCTAAATCTTCAATAAAACTCATTTATGATATATATTAAGTCAACAAAATCAGTTCTTTAAAATTCAACCAGTATTTATTTACTAATGATTTATTTATCCACAAGAAATTATGTTTATTTCCTGTTCTATCAATAACATCTGTTACATAATCACAAGCTTTTAAGAATTTCTTTTTGCCAATTGGTGCTGTTTCGCCTATAACATCTTTATCTTCTTCATTTATTTTATCTGGGAACACTAAAAAACATGTGAACTGTTGTCTGGCTTTTTTACTAATTGCGTGTACATATTGCGCCACCACCCAACAAGTAATATAATAATGGCGACACTTACATAAGAAATCTTCGAGTATTGACCCAGTTCTAAAATATTCCTGCATATCGTCGAATATGATCAATGTATTAAGGGGTTTTCGTGGGTTCTCTTCTATGCTGGTTTCCTGTTCTTGTACAATCTTCATTAAATCTTTGTAATCAAATTTTCTGTGAATGTTTTCTTTATCAATATAAATGAATTCTTTGTATATATCGAAATCCCACGTAGAACTAAAAAATATAATTCTATCCCATTTGAACGCTAAGTGATCTTTCAATAAATTAAGAATAATTGTACTTTTTCCGCTATTGGTTGGACTACAAAATAAAACGTGCTGACATAGTTTTGGTAATGGTTCTCGGATGGTACTATTAATTTTCTTCATCCGTTTATCTTTGTCGACATCATAAACTTTAATATCAAAACTTTTTTGTGACATTATAATATAATATGTCCTTAGAAAACTTCAAATACATAATAGTAAACTCATTTGACGCCAGCGGAAACAGTGACACGGACTTTAATGTTACTCTAAACGCTGGTTTCCCCCATCGATTGGACCAAATAGCATTAGATACATTTGTAATGACAGCAACTTATTATAATGTGACATCTAGTAATAATACATTTGTTTTTCAAGAAGATGTCGGCGGAGCAGTCACAGCGACATTAACAGTTGGTAATTATACAATTGCCGATATGATAACATCTTTAAAATCAGCGATGGAAGCAGTAAGCCCAAATGTTAGAACATACACAATAACAACAAACGCTTCTACAAATAAATTAACTATAACTGGAAGCGCTGGCACATTTTCAGTACTAACCACAGGCGGATTAAATTTAATGTTGGGTTTTTCGAGATCCACAGCATCGGGCCAAAACTTGGCTAATACTGGCACACGTATTTATAATCTTGCAAGATATGGATTTTTGACCTTAAAATGTACAATTTGTAAAGCTGACACATATAATACTATCACAGGTAATAAACAAGATATCATAGCATATATACCCATTGCTGAGGCATCATTTGGCGAGATATATACATATAGACCAAATGAATATTCTTGGATTGATGTTTCACCAGATAGAATAAGTAGAATTGAATTTCTATTAACTGATGATCAAAATAATGTCATTGATATAAACGGCGGTTATGTGTCTATGAAATTAGCGTTAAGATATGGTTATGAATAAATTATATATATATACAGTATATATAGAGTATATCACTCATGAGCGAACCGACAGAAGATAAAACTATTGTTGAGCCACAAGCAGAGGAACCACAACCAGAAGTCATAAAAGAAGAACCACCAAAAGAGCCAATAAGAATAGAAAGACAATTTGACCCAGATAAACAAGCAAGACGAAAAGAGAAACAAAGAATTGCACAACAAAAATATAAAGCCAAATTAAAAGAACGTGCTAGTAATGGCGACGAAAAAGCCAAAGCAATAATCGATAGACAGTTAGGATATCTTCAACAATTAAAAGAAACCAAGAAACAAGATGTACAAGAAATCAAAAAACTAAAACAAGATGAAATATCAGAAAAAAAACGCATTCTAGAAGAAACTGATAAGAAAATCGAAGAATTAAAAAACATACAAATTAATTTACCACAAAATATTGTCGAAAAACCAGAACTACCGAATAATATAGTTACCAAGGAAAAATATAAAAAACTAAAAGAACGTGTTAATAAATTAGAAGGTGATTTGAAAGGCCGAAAACCAGCATTTAGAAGAGATATTTATGACAAATTATTTAGTTAATTTTATCTTTGTATTATATAATGTACCAAGATAAAGCACAAGGTTTTAAAAGGGATTGGTTCGCTGAATTAAAACGGACCAAACATCCAAATCATGGAAAATTAGCATTTGATTATTTTACTCCTGCAGTTGATGATACATTCGGGCGCAAAATTAAAGGCGGACCAGAAAGATTTATCAAACAAGTCATGTTACAAAATGATTTATACGACAAAGCTAGAAATAATACTGAAAAACAATCTAGAGCCAAACAACAGAATATTAGTCAACAAAATCAATTAGGATCTACAATATTTGAAACCGATCAAGCATTAAATAAAGGTATTGGTAAGACGTACGAGGAACTTAAAAAAGCTGAAGCCAGCGATGAAAAATTAAAAATTCTACGTCGTGCGGATCAAATGTTAAATACAATTAGTGGTCGACTTGGAAGAGATGGACAAAATTACGGTTATCGTGATGATATACCAGATGCAGACCGCGGGGATGAAGTTATGTGGGAACCAGAATATATTTCAGATGAAAGAAGAAGTGGCGGACGGGCTCAGTCATTTGTTTTACCACATCAAGAGGATTATATAGCTGTTATTGATGATCCAGATTATGCATATGATTATGGCGATAGACAATATCGAGCGCCTCCAGTATCATTTGACCCGTATAGTGATTATACAAGATCATTACTACGAGCTCCAAGTTATCAAACTGGTGAACCATCACAACCCGATAGATTAGCACCAGCTCGAAGAAGTTCAGATATTGGCGGGTCAAGCGGAAATTTTCCGTAGGCCCTCCTCTGCAACCTGAAAATGTGGGCGAGGGCGAGAGAGTACCAGCTTCTGCGCAAGTCGTAGATTTGGGGATCAAATTCCCAATAATAGACGAACTGGATGATAATACACAGGTAAGATTATTTGAGCTTGTGGCTAGTGATAGTATCGCAAGACGAAATAATAATTTAGTAACAAGTGATGGCGTACCATTAAATACAAACAATAAGGACCAACTCACGGCGGAAATTAATAGATTATATGATGAAGAATTAGGGGATATAAAACCTGTAGCACTTCCGCAAATAGACCCAGCATATGAAGAGGCAGATATACCACAACAGGCGGAAGGTTCACGACCACGGCAAGAAGTGGAGGTAAACCCAACGGAGAATCTTTTAGAAGAAATAACAAATTCGCCAGCATTTGAACAAACATTGATGTCGTATCAATCGGCACCAAACGTAAAACAAAATGTTAAAAACAAAGAACAAATATTAAAAGATTTGGGATATATACGTTTAGCCCCTTCAAAAACCAGAGGAGGCGGTAATAGATATTATGAGTATTTCCCTGCTGAAGGTAGTTCACCCGCTAGGATGGTAAAAATGCCCAAAAAATTTACAAGGTACAACGCATATGTTACTGATCTGCAGAGAGTTTGGAATAGAATGATCAACGATCTACAAACATTTAAACAAACTGGGCAATATTTAGCGCCAAGAGTTCCATTACTTGCACAGTTGAGAGAAAGTCAACGCCAAGATTCAGAACCAATGTTTACTTTTGTTGATTTTGCAGACGATTAATAATATATCTAGTTATATTATAGATGAAACCAGAAGAAGTAAAATACAAAATGTTTCATTTAGATGAAGCAATAAACAAATTACAGAAAAAAGACAAAGAAGATATGAATCAAAAAAGATTACCACGAGTATATAAAGTCAAACCGGATGAAATCAAAGGCGAAACTGTGGATGAAACTAATGAATCACTAAAGAACAAGATCAAAAAAGAAATATCTAAGCGTAAATTATAAATAAAATGCCATCAGTAAGCGAAAAGCAGAAACGATTCTTTCACGCAGTCAAAAAGTGTAAAGAAACTGGTAAATGTAAACCAAATCTAAAAGAAGTTGCCAAGAAATTGACTGCTAAACAGATCGAAGAATTTTTGAAATTACAAAAGTATCCAAAAAATAATGTATAGTTATAATATATTATGGATAATTTCAGAGAAAAAATGGAAAAAGAAGAACAAAAGATAGCCAAACAAAAAGAAAAAGAGACACGGGCTAAAATTAACGCTAATAAAAAAGATTTGATGTACTATGTCAAAAAAATTAATTTCTACATTGCCAATGATATGGATCTAGAAACTGTATGTTATGATGATAATAAACATAGGAGCGTGAAAGCGCTTCTAAGTAAACTATTGTATGACTTACAACAATATTAGTTATGAACAATAACGTTTTATTTCTTCGTACAATATTTCTTTATCAAAATCAAAAAATTCTAATTCTGATATTGATAACAAACTTTTTGCGTATTTCATATGTTTTTCAAAACACTTCGGATGACATAGGCCATAATTTGGCTGATATGCCATTTCTTTTTTACAATATTTACATATATGAGTTCTCCGTTTCTTGTATACTTTTTTTATATATTCGCTACACTGATTCATCTATTATATAATACATTTTCTAAATATTCTTTATATTCTGGTTGCAAAGACGGCGGGTATGTTTTCGATATGAATTCTAGTTGACCAATTATAAACTTATAACATTTCTTATGAAGGTGTCGGGCTGGCCAATCACATTTGATTGTTCTTATTTTCTTGTTGCAGTAATTGCATAAATGAAATCTTCTTGGTACTTTTTCCATTTTCTTTATAATACTATATATTCACAAATTTTTAAGTAAGATCTTAATTATTTATACTTAAAGAATTATTTATACTTAAAGAAAATCATTTGAAATTTTATCAATGATTTTCATTCTTTCTGTCATCAGTATTCTTGGTGACAGTTCCATAAAATTTTGATGTGTTTTACTTTTCAAATGAAGATATTTACTACCGAGTTTTATTTTACATCCACATTCACAAATATATGTTTGTTTTTTCTTTTCAATGCATTTTTTAATTGTTTCGCGTACTGCGTTTTTACGTTCCTCATCGGTTGTATGTAACGTCATATTGCGAGTGTTATTTATTGTTGGTGCTTCCGTGGTATATTCAAAAATATATTTCTCATTTGTAGACTTCGATATACCAGATTTCACACCATTTAATTTTTCGCATACCATTTTGATGATACCACAATTTATATTAAGATCTTTGGAACACGCATAAAGTGATTTATATATTTCAAATGTGTTCGTACTTACTTTTGTAGCTTTCACTAAATGCCGTTTTTGCATATTATCTCCTATTTTGAAATTTTTCAATACTTGCGATTTCTTGACATTCTCACCATGAGACAACAATTGTAAATTCTCTATTCTGTTATTCATTTTATTTTCATCTTTATGATCCACTACTAAAGCATTTGCAATGGGCCCATGTACATGCTGATAGATGATACGATGAAAGTTTGAACCAAACAACATATGATAGTCATTGTTTTTACGGCGAGTTTGAATTATCCTATTATTTTTTACGTTTATTACTCTACATTTTTGTATATTAATTTTATAACTGTCAAATGTTCTTTGATCTAATTCGCCGTTAATGTAGTGTTTCAAATTCTCGTAGCCCGTCAAGTCTGTTTCGTATTTCTCTATATTTGCCATTTTACTATAATACTATATAATAATATCTGCTTAAGCTAATTATTAAGTAAATATAAATTAAATAAAAAATTATTCAAAAGCGTTCAAATCGTCGTCATCAACTGTTACATCAACATTTACGCCGACTTCTTCTTCATTTACTGGTATTATCTGCTTAGTAAACAAATTTGTATTTTCGGTTGTTTTAATTACCACATGTTGTTTCTTTACCTTTTTAGGTTTTCTATATCGTCGTTGATTTATAATCTCTTGCATTCGTTTGATTTCTTTTATTTCTTTGTGAAAATCTAGTTCTATCTCCTCATTCATATCGATATCGTCAGTCTCATGAATCCAGTTTTTATTTTTAAATATTTGTAACAATTCATCGTATGTATAATCTAAAAATGATATGGTTGTTTGTCCGCCGTCATCACGTTTTGATTTCTTCTTTTTGTGAATTATATTAGCTGTTTTCAATATTTTGGCTATTGATGTGGTTGTTTGGTCTTTGCCTTCTTGTGCGTTGAAATTTTTACAAAACAAATCTAATGATAATTTCATATCTTTTTGTCGTTTCAAATATGTTTCTTTGATGTACTTAAATACTCGTGGTAATGTTTCAATAATCATTTCCTGTTTCGAGTCAGTGCGTGGTATTCTGTTTTCTTGCCAATTTAGATTTTTTCTAGCATGCTCATATAAATAGCAAAAGAATGCTTCGCCCGTTTCATCGTCCAAATCTTGGGCCAAATCGTCAAAGTATGCATAATTGCCCTTAAATTTCTCATTAATATCAAGTACTGCATATCTTCGGTCGTCTGGTGCTATTAGTATAGCTAAATGATTAGAACTAATTATATATGATCCTATGTTATCGGTGAAAATTGCATCTTTGAAACGTTGTCTTATTTCTAAATCACAGCCTGTAATGTAATTCTTAAATTTGCCATCTAATCCGCGCCATGCTTCTTTTCCTGTTGCTGGTAATTCTTCAAATACTAATAATATCTTACCCTTAAACATTTCATTCCAGCCTGTTAAACTTTCGGGGCTATCAGTTATCAAACATAATTGACGAGTTAACACTTTTTGTTGTATGAATTCTGTTACTATACTTTTTCCAGTTCCTTGACCAGATCTTAAATATAATGCTGTTTTTACTTTTCTTAATGTTATTGATGTGGCCAACCAATTTATAACATATTCATAAACATCGTTTCTTTCATTTGCCCACACTGTTTTAATATGTTTCAATAACTTGTTTACTTTATTTTTTATGGCGCTTGAAAATGCATCATATGGTTTGTAGTTATGTTTATAGCCACCGAAAAAGTTAATAAATTTCTGTCCTTTTTCTTCAAAGTATCTAGGTTTATCTATTCTTGTCGCAATTCTAACACGGTCATGATTTTCATTCATAAACCATTTGTACAAGCTTACAAATTCCATTCTTTTGCCAACAAGCACATCATACCCTAAACCTTTAGGCAAGAAATTAGAAGCAATGTCTTGATTCAAATGAAAATCATACTGTTGGTCAATGACATCATATACAAATACGCCAACGGGTTTATTGCATCGGTATAAGTATTGTTTAATGTATGCTTTTGCTTCATCTATTTTGTTTTCTTGACATAATTTTTCAATATGGGCGGTATCATACACGGTTTCTTCTTTTTTCAGGTTTATCTGAATTTGCATGGTTTCTTATACTATAGTAATATATTTATTTTCTTAAGTATTTTTTATTTAATTATTGACTTAAGAAAATATTACTATACTATAATATAGAAAAATGAATAAACCAAAATTAGTTTTTAGCGGTGATCACAGAATCAAAGGCTGGAAAGATTACCAATACGAGGCGCCAAAGAACGGCATGAAAAGAAAACAGGTTCAGGAGTTTGCTAAAAATATTTTGAAATCGGTTGTTAAAAAGAATCCATCGTATAAAAATGCTGATGTAATGATATCTACTTTGTATCAAGATATCGGCAAGTTCTTAACACCACAGCAAACAAAAATAGATGATGAACCCAATGTTTACAATGCAGAAGAATACTATGACGGAACAGACAAATATATTAATGATAAGATTACCAATTTTTCAATTATTATTAGAAAAAATAACGCTGGTAAAAGTGACAAGAACGATTGTCTTTATTATTGTTTACGCCGTGCAATTGGTAAGAATAATTTACACGAAAAAATATATTCCGCTAGAAAATTAAAATTGTTTTTGGGTGTTGGTAGAAAAGATATGGTTAATCTTGCTGATGCTTTACCGTTAATTGAGAAATTACAAAGATGTCGATTTATTGTAACTGGCGATTTTGTTTATAATAGTAGCGCCAATTATCCTTATGTCATACGGTTGCATTCAAAGAATAACCATGTAACAAATAAATTTAATGAAGGCCGTTTTTCTAAAATGAAAATACTTAGAAATAACTTCACTAAAGATAATGTATTAACGTTTATGTATACCAATGTCAACGAAGTACAAATATATGATGGTAAAAGTACAAAAGTTATAAATACGGATGCATTTAACAAGTTGAGATCACAAAACAAACACTTAATGATTAACTCCAAAAAAATGACACCCAAAGAATATTATGACTATTTTACAGATGGCGCAACATACATTAAAGAACTAACACGCGATATATTTGAAATAGACTTATTTAAATTTCAAAATATTAATCATGCAATTCGATATTATTTTGCTTTGAAATCGCAAGCATTACCAGAAGCCGAAGATATTGACCAGTTAGAATATACATTTTTAGATGGTGCTAAAACTGGCGGTTTGTGTTGGGCAGAAAAAGGATATCATGGCGAATTAATGGAATTTGATATTCGTTCATTCTATCCATCGTTAATGTCTAGTGCTTATTTTATGTTCCCAATTAAAAAAGGTGTATGGATGAAATTAACTAAAGAAGAATTCGATAATATGAATTATTTTAAATTCGGTATTTATAGAGCAAAAATTTATGAATCAGATGATAAGAGTACTAATATATTATTTAGATTCAATCACAGATACAATAAATATACACATACAAGCTTGAAACACGCTAGAGAACTAAAATTAAAAATAGAACTCATAGAAGATAATGAGAATAACTTTTTGTTTTATGATAAAGATTGTTTAGTTCGTGGTGATAAAATATTTAGAGATTATATGACATTCTTTTATGATCTTAAGAATAAAGCCGATACAAAAGAACATGAACAGTTTATAAAAAATACATTCTTAAATTTATTGTGGGGTGAATTATGCAAGAAATCAAAAAAAATTCTCGATACTTGCGAAGATAAAATAGTAATACCAGATGATCGAATGATTTTAAAGCATTCTTGTGATAAAGACAGAAAGAAATTTCATATTGTTCATGCACCGATAACGGGTTCATTTCTTTCTAATTATGCAAGACTCGGCCCATTTTTATTATCATTTGGTCGTTATGAATTAATGAAAAAAGTTATTGAACACAAAAAATATATTAAGAAGATTCAAACTGATTCAATTTGTATAGATCGCTTGGTTAATTTACCAACTGGTGAAAACTTGGGAGACTGGAAATATATTCCGCTTGGTATATGTCATATTAATCATGTTAATTCTATTAAAAAGGACTTATTAATATAAGAGCATGAAAGACCATGGTTTTTTTTTCATTTATATTTTGAGAGCATTACGCACTGTGTAATGTTCTCCAAGCCAAATTTTTTTCCTTAAGCCATATTTA
Organism: Sphingobacteriaceae bacterium; assembly: GCA_016715905.1. Taxonomy (NCBI): domain Bacteria; kingdom Pseudomonadati; phylum Bacteroidota; class Sphingobacteriia; order Sphingobacteriales; family Sphingobacteriaceae; species Sphingobacteriaceae bacterium. Next base: position 11,459 of record JADJXI010000013.1, read on the forward strand.
TTTAAAAAAGCACTTAAAGAAATATTGCTATATAATATTATAATAAAAACTATGTACGATTTCGAAGACGAATTTGACGTAATAAAAAACACCAAGAAAATAATCCATATCGTTAATGCAACTGGATATAATAAAAAAACTCTTCAGGATAGACTCAATGACCCATTATATAGAAGTCCCAATGAAGAAATTAAGTTTTTCACGTACTTAATGCAAAGAACTGCATTTTGTATTGATAAACAAATTGCGAAATACTTAAGAGCAATGAAACAAGATGATCTATTAAAGAACGCTCATGATAGTGTTTTGTTATATTCATTACTAATAGAAGTAGACCCAAGAGCATTTTATGCAAAAAATGATGTCTATGAGTTAATTAAAAGGTCTGTCGAGTTTTGGAAACGCGAAAAAGAAAGCCGAATGTTAGGAGGCCCACCTGTATATAATGATATTGAAATGTTTAAAATAGCTCTTATGAGTAATCTTATGGATATTTACAAGGTGGAAGAGAACCCTTCAAAGAGAGCTGTTAGAGATATGTTGGATGATACTAAATATTAAATATTCGTTTTGGTTTTCTTTGTCTTGGTTCTTCTATAATATTATTTAAATCTCGGCCTTCTTTGGCTCTTCGTTTCTCTTGTTCGGTGGTTGACCTGTTTGTAATTCTATCGCATTTTGTCTTGTAAATATTGCTTTACCAATGATCTTATTTTTTGCTTCTACTAATGCTTGTTGTCTATGTCTGGCTGGTTTTGCTACTCTTATTGTTATTCCGTGATTATCGAACCATTTCGCAAACTCGCCTTTAAATTCACTTCCTGAATCCACTTGAATTTGATATATTGGACGTTTTAATATATCTCTATCATAAATTTTTTGTATTGCTTTTAATACTGAAATATCACGTTTATCTTTTAATTTTTCTAAATCAGTTTTGCCTGTTGCTTGATCGGTAACCACTAGAGCATATCTATAGCCATTATCCATTGGTAAAAATAATAAATCGGCCTGATGTATTGCATTTTCTTTATTATTAAAAAAATGGTTCATTTCTTGTCTGGTTTGTTTCTGTGGTTTTTTCATTAAATTATACAAAATTTGTTCTTCTTTTTCTGCTTTTTTAGTTCCAGTTATACCGAAACTCTCATAGAAATTAGTTTTAGGTGGCATAGTAATAATATATCTCATGAAAATAATAATATTTTAGTTGCAATATTTTCACTAATGGTGAAAAAATTGCAACTAAAATATCTTGCAAAAATTCGAATTTTTGATTGGCCAAAAAATGCACTTTTTCGATCGATCCAATGCATTTTTTTCAACGATCCAGTATCTTTTTGTGATCGATGCAATGTTTTGTTTCGTTCGATGCTGTATCTTATTCGATCGACAAAAATGCATCAATTCAAGTTTAGTTACTTGCATTATTGGAATAATTTTTTCCATTATAATTGTAAGTTGTCAGTACTACAGAGCCTCCGTATAATTTTCATGTAAAATAGAACCACATCAAAATAAAATAAAATAGCGCCATAAGTTTATACCAGTTTATAAGAAAATTTTATGATGCCCTTCTCTTCTTTCTTTCGGTCCTGTCTCGTCTTATCATCTCTTTCGCTTCTGTTGTTATATTATTTATTGGTTATTTTATTTATGGTTTCTCAAGTTTCTAGGAACTTTAACAATTCTTTTTTTTTTATTTTATTTTATATATAGTCCCATTAAAGTTTATTATTTTTATATACCATTTTTGTGGTTTTTTATGTGGTCCATTTTTTTTTCCATTTTTATGGGTTTTTGACTGTTTTTTTTCTTATGAAAAAAATACTTTATTTTTTCCTCGAATGAATTCTCGTAAAAATTTTTGCCATTTTAATAGCAAATTTATTTAGTTCATGTATTTGCTATCATAAACACTAATAATATAGTTCCACGAAAGCGGTAGCAAAGCGTTTATGAGCTTCGCGAATATT